>LVBE01000066.1 GCA_001603105.1 Spirochaetales bacterium Spiro_03 | reverse complement strand
AACAACATGGCGTACCTCCTGCATATACGATACACCTATATGTGAGGATATAGCAACATAATTTGGAGAATATATCTCATTTTTATGTTAATATAACGCATATATGCAGCAAACCAGAAAAAATTGGCGGTACCTGGCTACAGCACTGATCTATCCAATCTTTTCCACCTGCTGTAGGAACACTGCGTTGCTCCATAACGCTAAGGAGCTTTGAAGCGGCGGGGCGATGAATCGGATCACATCCAACGCTGCTTGCTCGAAATCAGTCTCGGTAATCTTGTAGCTGAGTTCTCTGACAAGCCATGCACGGTCCACGTGCCTGTCCATCCCCTTGTAGGGCCCCGCCTGCTTCAACGCAGTTGCCAGGTACGGGTAGTTCACCCCGATCCTTCGACTCGTATACCACAGTTGATATGATTCCCGTACAAGCATACCAGAGTGCTGTTATTTGGTGTACTCTGTCCTGACGGGGGCAGAGGGCCGGCGGTTACGGTGCTGTTTTCTTAGGAGTGGCGAAACCACATCCTTTCCACAGTTTATCGAACCACACACCGGCCGTCGAACATCAAGATGGGAGACGCCGCGTGCTCGAACCTGACTCACGGCGTCATCCCGGTTAGAAGCATGACAGCTCATCGAATAACTGCCTTCTGGCCCCAATTCTACTACAAGGGGTGAGGTTATGGAAGAGAGGAAGACAGCTGACCATCCATCGGTATTCGACTATCCACAGTATTGCACTCCCGTGGGCATTGCCGCAGGTGAGGAAAGCAGGAGGAAGCACAAAGGAGGGGCCAAACGATTCGTGGGCCTGGATCTGAGCAAGCAGAGCTGCCATGTATGCATTGTCGATCAACAAGGTATGGTCGTGTTGCATGAGGGGTACTCGCTGCGTTCCTCCAAGAGAGACAAGCTGTATGAAGTTTTGGAGGAAGGGGACCTGGTGTTGATGGAGGCCTCCACCGGCACCTTCAATATCGCCAGGGCGATGAACAACATACCCGGCGTGGTCGCCTGTGTGGTGAACCCCCACTCCACCCGCATCAACCAGACAAAAAAGAAGACCGACAAGGAGGACTCGTTGTTCCTTGCTCGCTTGCTGCTCCGGACTCCAGTGGAGGAGCTGCAGCTGGTGAGCATCCCCAGTGGCCAGGAGATGGCCAACCGAGATACGATCTCCCATTATCGGAGCATAGATAGGTCACACTCTCAGATGATAAACCGGTTGCACGCCCTGTTCTTCGACAAGGGGTTTCCTGAGGTAGGGAAGGTACACGATATCCATACCAAAACCGGCAGAGCCGCTGCAATTGAATCGTGCTTTGGTACTGACCGCAGCCTGGCCCCTTCCAAGCGCATTGCAAAGGAACTCTCAATGCAACTTACCCTGTTGGAAGAATTACAGGAGAGAGGAGAGAAGCAACTGGCGAAAATCGTAAGGAGTGATGATCGCACCGCTACCATACTGGGGTCAATTCCAGGGGTTGGGCTGAAGACGATCGCTTCATTCATTGCCTTTGTCGGTGATATCGAGAGATTCCACAGTGCAAAGCAACTGGCTGCGTATTGCGGCTTGGTGCCGAGGGTATATCAATCCGGACAGAGGGATGCAGCGCGCAAGATCACCAAGGAAGGACAAGCGGCATTGCGAGGCTATCTCATAGAATCGGTATTCGCAATGATGAGGACCAGCTTTGACTTTCCTCTGAAGCGCAAGTACGAGGAATTCAGAGAGAGAATGGGGGCGCGCAAGGCGGCCGTGGCCATTGCCAGGAAGCTGGTGACCATGATGTATGCGATGCTGAGGCATGGAACCATGTTCACCGTCGAAGATGCAGAAGAACGGCAGGAAGTTGCTGCCTATCATGCACGGAAAAATCTGCAAACCATTGGTCGATATAACAAAATCCGTCAATCCTGCAAAGCGTATCCAGAAATGGTGGCTCTCACCAATTCCTTGGTTGCAAATGAATTGGGGGTGTTCAAGTTTCCTGATTAAGGGGCTTGACGGGAATCATAGAAGAAAATCATACCAATCCCGCCCCTTCAGATACTCCCTGCAGAGCAGGGCGTGGAGCTTGCCGGCAAAGAGGGTTGGCAAATCCTGGACAGTGACACGTGAGAGAAAAGGGAAGTCGATTACTCGACGCTCCTCTTGAGCTCCCTCTGGAGGGTTGGTATCAATTTCAAGCTTGATCCGGATCTTTGCAAGGGAGCCTGTCCGGCCTGCATAGCGGAAGTCCAGGATTTTGATTGCATCATCCTTCAGGGGTTCCGGGCTGTCTGCAGTCTCATACCCATAGAGCGCCAGGTCCCGCTCGATCTGCTGAAGGTATCCACCCCATTGAAAACCAGGATTGGGCTTCAGCAGTGAGAAATCCAGGTCCTCGCTGAATCGATCAAGGCCATAGAAGATGCGAAGGCACGTACCGCCTTGAAAGGATGCAAGCGAGAAGAAGTCAGTGCGCCCCAACGAGGCGAGCACCAGCTCCTGAGTAATCTCGCGCAAGGCGTAAAGCTCCTCGACGGCACTCTGTGCTCCCTCTCCCTCCAATCGCTGTTCAATGATGTGAACGCTCACCGCAGACCTCCTCTTTCAAAGCAGAGAGAAAACGAACTACCCGGGCAGTGGTATATACACCATCAAGCTCATCAAAATCATCCTCACCAAGCGTAAGGAGATCCTCTTCTTCGATGCGCAAAGAGTGCAAGAGCGGCTCCATAGAATCCCAGTCGAGGCGGTGGGCGTACACATAATCGGCTAGCGCCTTGAGCGGGGTGGCCAAAAACCATACGTTGCCATCACCTTCGTCGATTCGTCGCACCCCACCAAAGAACCTCTCTTGAGCCACCCTGGTATAGGTAAAGTGCCCCATCGGCGTATGATACTCAACGGGGTTCTTGCTCGTCGCCGCGGTGATCGAACGAACCGCCTCCGGGATCCACGCGTGGATGGAGAGCGCACTCTCCACACTGATGTAAGATTGGGCCACGATCATGGAGCTGATTGTATAGGGGCTCACCTCCACCCTCCGGTAGCGGTGAGGGAGAGTGTACAACCCCCGCTTGATCCGGATGAGATCGCCATCAGCCATCGCGCGCTTTACCAGAGCGTAGCGCACATCATCGGACCCACCAACGGCATGCTGAATATCCACTGTGGTGTAAAGGGGGAGACCTTTGTAGTCGAGCAACGCAGAAACCAATCGATTCATCGTATGTACCTGAAACTGTCATATTATGACAGTTTCTATTATACAATCTGTTTGGAATAACGCAACATCCCAACAGTGTACTATTATGCATCGAAAGTTCGAAACCGGCCCTTTGGCCGCCTCTTTCTCTCTCCAGCTCGATCTTACACAAATCCCACAAGAAAATGATTTGAGCAAAAAAAAACTCCTCCAAGCTTGCACCCTTGAAGGAGTCCGCTATAGCGCGGTACCCTGCCGTTCCTCAGATATGAGGGGGAAAAAACGAACAGGGTGGTCGGTTGGTGGATTCATGACATAAGTCAACCGCCATCCGATCGGACATACTCACTATACCAAAGAACAGTAGCTCTGGGAAGCCCTAAAAGCCACAATTAAAGATTCTTATGACATAATCTTAGGATTGTCTTGTATTTACTCCATTTCAAAGATAACCGACAGGGTTGCAGTCAACGTCAACGTCCCAGCCGGAATCTCTGTAGCCATGTCATAGGCAGCTTCGCTGGCCAATGCCATCACTTTCATCCGAGGATTGTAGGGGTTGTTCACTGTCGAATACTCACTGATCGTCACAACACTGGACACCTCCATCCCCGCTTCCTGGGCGTAGAGATCGGCTTTGGCGCGGGCAGCGGCAACCGCCTTGCGGCGCGCCTGGTCCATCGCCTCACTCTTATCCTCCTTATCGAGGACGATCGAGTTGAGGCTGATGTTGCTCACCTCCCCTAGCTCATCGATCAGCGATCCGAGGAGGGCGAGATCGCGCACCTTCACGTTCAGCGACTGGGAAGCGACCTGCCCGTCAAGGACCTGCTTGTTCTCGACCCAGATGTAGGCGGGCCTCAACCCGATGGCGGTGGTGCGCAGGTCGCGCTCCTCGATGCCATAGGCGCGCATCGCTGAGAGCAGGCTCGCCATCTTCTCGTTGGCTGCCATCTGCGCTTCCTTGGTCGTCTCGCGCTTCTCGCTGACCTGGACCTGGAAGGTAGCGACATCGGGCTGGACAGTCACATCGGCCGATGCCGATACTTCGATGGTCCTGACCAGGCTTGCGGTACTCGCACACCCGCTGAGGGCGAGGATCAGGGCAAGGCCTACGAGGACAATGATACTGCTGTTGTTCTTCATCTTCTCTCTTCCTTATACACGTCTAGCAGCTCAGGCCGCTTAGCGGCCAGGCGCATGAAAAAACCCAAGGCGATCATCATGATGCCGTTGTCGTAGATGCCAGTCCCCATCTGCTTGACCACCGTCGAGACCGGTACGGAGACGACCTCAAGCTGCTCATTCTCATCAAGGCTCTGCTCACCGCTGTGGCGAACATCCTCGACAAGGAAAAAATGGGCTCGGTTGTTCATGAAGGCGGGGTTCGGGTTCACATCCCCGAGGGCGGTCACCCGTCCACCGCTGATGCCGCACTCCTCGCCCAGCTCCCTGAGCCCTGCGCTTTGAGGCTCTTCATTATGCTCCACCACCCCTGCAGGAAACTCACGGGTGACGGTATCGGAGCCGTGGCGATACTGCTCGACCATGATGAACATCGGCTCGCCCTGCTCGTTGCGGTACCAGGGGATGACGGTCACCCACGTCGGGGCCGCGACTTCGATGAAGGTTGATGAACGCCCGTCGCGGGAGGTGCGACGCACCGTGTGCACATCGAAGATCGGACCTTCGAAGACACGCCTACGCTCCCCGCTCTCCCACATCAGGTGGTCGGTCGGTCGGCTGCCGTCGCTGCCCATCATGCTCCGCCCCCTGTCGAGGAGACTGCTGTACCGCTATCGATGCGCTCGGCGATGGCCCTGATCGCCTCACTGACGTGGCTGTCGGGCTTCAGGCCTAGATAGCTCTCTCCTGCATCCTCAGCTTCCATCAACGGCACCTCCATCGGAACCCGGCCGAGGAAGGGGGCATCCATTTGGCTGGCCATCTTCTCGCCGCCTCCGATGCCGAAGACCGGGATCTCGGTCTGGCAGTGGGGACAGAACAGACCGCTCATGTTCTCCACGATCCCAAGGATCGCCACCCCCATCGAACGGGAGAAGGAGACACTACGCCGAGCATCGAGGATCGCGACCTGTTGGGGAGTGGTTACGATGATGGTGCCAGTAAGCTCCTTGATCGTCTGACAGATCGTCAGCTGCTCGTCCCCGGTGCCCGGAGGCGAGTCGATGAGCAGGTAGTCAAGCTCACCCCACTCGGCCTGGGCGAGGAACTGGCGAATCGCAGCGGTCTTCATCGGCCCGCGCCAGACGATCGGGCTGTCCTTCTCACGGATGGCGAAGGCCAGGCTCATCACCTTCAGGTTGGGCCTCGCCTCAACCGGAAAGAAGTTCTCTCCCTCGCCGGCGGTGGTGAGGATTCCGTCCTCACAGCCCAGCATCTTGGCGACGTTGGGCCCGTGGAGGTCGACATCGAGGATGCCGACGGTGCGGCCCATGTCGACCAAGGCATTGGCGAGGTTGACCGTCATCGTCGTCTTGCCCACTCCGCCCTTGCCGCTCATGATCAGGATCTTGCGCCCGATCTTATCCATATGCGATCGGATCGCCTTGTCCTCGGCGATCCGCTGTGCGAAATCAATTCCCTCACTCATCTCTCTCTTCCTTCTCTCGACGTGTGTCTGCTACCAAAGTAGCCAAAGGGAGTAAAGAAGTAAAGGTATGAGCCTCAACCACCTAGGGCTAAGGTCAGCAGCAATTGTCATCGTACGATACGCCACACAGGCTCCTCTTGCACCACGTTGCAACATAATCATCGGTTTTGGAGCGTTGTTTTACTGTGCTTAAGTTAGTGTCCTACCGTTACTTGAAACGACGGACAAGAATCTTGTATACTGTTTTCCGTGCGCTTTTCGTAGCCCTTGGCTACGGTCACTATACCATTTCTTGTAGGAGTTCGTATGACATTCTTAGCACAAATTCCGAAAGAGCAGCTCATAGTCCAACTTGAGTATGGGGTCGTCCTCATGATCCTCGGACTTGCCACGGTCTTTGTTTTCCTCACGCTGCTGGTCTTCCTCACCAAAGGCACCAGCGCTCTGGCTCGGAGATTCGCCACACCGGCCAAAGCCTCTTCATCGGCTGGAGCCGCTGTTATGCACTCCGTCACCTCCTCTGCCAGCGATGCAGAGGTCGCCGCAGCCATTGTTGCCGCCTTCGCAAAATCCAAAGAGTAAGTACTTCCCACAGGAGATTCCCAGATGAAAAAACCAGTCAAATTTATGGTAACCGCCTTCCGCGACGGCTTCCAGTCCGTCTATGGAGCCCGTGTCTTCACCAAAGACTTCATGCCGGCGGTCGCCGCTGCCCGTGAAGCGGGCATCACCCACTTCGAGGCAGGCGGCGGGGCTCGCTTCCAGTCCCTCTACTTCTATACCAACGAAGATGCCTTTGAGATGATGGATGAGTTTCGTCGCACCGCAGGAGCCGATGCAGATCTGCAGACCCTCTCCCGTGGCGTGAACGTCGTTGGCCTTGACAGCCAGCCGCGCGATATCATCAACCTCCATGCCAAGCTCTTCAAGAAGCACGGCATCTCCACCATCCGCAACTTCGACGCCCTCAACGACGTCAACAACCTCATCGACAGCGGCAAGGCGATCGTCGATGCAGGACTGCGCCACGAGGTCGTGGTCACGATGATGAGCCTGCCACCGGGAGCCACCGGCGCCCACGACCCGGACTTCTACGAGGCGACGCTGCGCCAGATCCTCGATGCCGGCATCGAGTACGACTCGGTCTGCTTCAAGGACGCCAGCGGCACCTCTACCCCTGCCTATGTGCATGAGACCATCAAGCGGGCCCGCAAGCTCTTGGGCAAGGAGATGAACATCGTCTTCCACAGCCACGACACCGCCGGGGTGTGTATCCAGCAGTATGTCAGCGCCCTCGAAGCCGGGGCCAACCAGGTTGACCTCTCCATGAGCCCGGTCAGCGGCGGTACCTGCCAGCCGGACATCATCACCATGTGGCACGCCCTCAGGCACACCGACTTCGACCTGGGCATCGACATCAAGAAGGTGCGTGAGGCAGAGGCGGTCTTCGCCGACTGCATGAAGGACTACATCATCCCCCCCGAGGCGATGACCGTCAGCCCTGAGATCACCTTCAGTCCGCTGCCCGGCGGCGCCCTGACTGCCAATACCCAGATGCTCAGGGACAACAACCTGATGGACAAGTACCCCGCCATCGTCGAGGCGATGGCCGAGACCGTTGAAAAGGGCGGCTACGGCACCTCGGTGACCCCAGTCAGCCAGTTCTACTTCCAGCAGGCATTCAACAACGTCATGTTCGGACCGTGGAAGAAGATCGCCGACGGCTACGGCAAGATGGTGCTCGGCTACTTCGGCAAGACCC
>LVBE01000065.1 GCA_001603105.1 Spirochaetales bacterium Spiro_03 | reverse complement strand
GCATTGGTCTTGGTCCGCTGACCCCTGACGGGAAGACCCTTACGATGACGAAGGCCGCGATAGCAACCGATGTCCATAAGGCGCTTGATGTTCAGGGCAACCTCAGTGCGGAGGCGTCCCTCAACTTTGTACTCCTCTTCGATGGTGTGGCGCAGCAGCGCCAGATCATCGTTTGAGAGAGTATTGATATTGGCATCGGGATCGATCTTCGTCTTCTCACAAATCTCAACCGCCGAATACCGTCCGATTCCGTAGATATAGGTCAAGGCGATCTTCACTGCCTTGTTCGGCAAATCTACACCTGCAATTCTCGCCATCAATGGCCTCCTGAATTTCCCNNCTTATGCTTGGGGTTCTCACAGATGATGCGAACCACCCCATTGCGCCTGACTACCTTGCACTTGTCACAAATCGGTTTGACACTTGCTCTCACTTTCATGTCCAGTCTCCATTCTTATATATGCTTTGACTTCTTCTTACCGATGCTGAACCCATCGTAGTGGTGCATCTTCATGATTCCCTCGATCTGGCGCATGGTATCGAGGTCAACACCAACCAGGATCAGCAGTGACGTGCCTCCGAAGAGCATCGCAACCGCAGCCGGGAAGTGGAAGAACCGCTGCACCAACGTCGGGATCAAGGCAATGAACGCCAGAAAGAGTGAGCCGGGCAGCACGATGCGGTTGAGAACCCGAGTCAGGTACTCCTCCAGCTTCTCACTGCGGACTCCAGGCACCGAGCCTCCGTTCTCACGGATCTGCTTTGCCATCTCCACGGGGTTCATCGATACCTGCGTATAGAAGAACGAGAAAGCTATGATCAGCAGGGCGTAGATAATCAGATAGGGGGCACCCTGCGGATTCAACCAATTGGCAAAGGCGGCAAGCCACCTCACCTCAGGTCCCAATGTCGTAGCGATCTGCAGCGGGAAGGAGAGCAGGGCACTGGAGAAGATCACCGGAATGACGCCAGAGGGGTTGACCTTGATGGGGATGTAGGTGGACTGTGCCCCGTACATCTTGCGGCCGACCACGCGCTTGGCGTAGTTCACGGGAATCTTACGGACCCCCTGCTCCTCGTACACCACCAGGGCGACAACGACCAGGAACATCACAAACACGACCAGCACGACGATCGGGTTGAGCACTCCAGCACCAATGGACTGGAAGAGCACACTCATCGCCGACGGGAACCGTGCAACGATACCGGCGAAGATCAAGAGGCTGATGCCGTTTCCGACACCCCACTCTGTGATCTTGTTGCCGATCCATACCAACAGCATCGAGCCGGTGGTCACCGTCATCATGGCAACCAGCGTGAAGGGAAGAATGCCCATCGTCATCACGCCGGGGATTGAGTTGGCGTAGATGGTCACTACATACGACTGGATCAAGCAGACCACAATCGTCCCTAAGCGGGTGTACTGCTGGATCTTCTTATGTCCCGATGGATCCTGTGCCAGCTTCTTCAAGCTCGGAATGACCAGCATCAGCAGCTGCAGAATAATCTGCGTGCTGATGTAGGGCATGACGCCGAGCATAAAGAGGGAGAAGTTGGAGAACGCTCCGCCAGAGAAGAAGTTCAAATACTCAGTCAACCCGATATTCGAGGTCGAACTCTGCGAGAGGAAGAACCGCTTCAGAACCACAGGGTCAATGCCGGGAATAGGAATCACCGCCCCGACCCTGGTGATGATCAACAGGCCGAGGGTGATGAAAATCTTCTTGCGAAGACTCTTGATTCGATACATCTCAACTAAGGAGTTTGCCATGACGCCCTTCTTTCTTATCTGATTTCGCCACCCGCAGCTTTAATCTTCTCGATTGCGCTTGCGGAAACCTTTACCCCATCGATAACCACTTTCTTGGTCAGTTCGCCGTTGTTCAGGATCTTTGCCTGGGTGCGGCCACCTTTGACCAATCCGGTCTCCTTCAGGGCCTCGAGGGTGATGACAGCTCCATCCTCGAAGGTCAGGGAAATCTCATCGAGCGAGACAACAGCATACTCCTCTTTGAAGAGGCTATTGGAGAACCCACGGCGTGCAACCCGGCGGTAGAGAGGCATCTGCCCACCCTCAAAGCCCGGGCGCACTCCACCGCCTGAGCGGGAGTTCTGTCCATTGTGTCCTCTTCCACAGGTGCGCCCTTTGCTGGCGACACCGCGGCCGACAATTGTCTTCTTTTTATTTGCACCCTTGGGTGCCTGAATCATACCCATCTTACAACTCCTCGACCTTCACAAGGTGTGAGACAGTTCTGACCATTCCGAGGATCGGTGCACTTGCCTCATGTACCACGGAACTGGAGATCTTGCCCAGTCCGAGTGCCTTGACGGTCCGCCGCTGCGCCGGAAGGGTCCGGGCGATGCTGCGTACCAGGGTAATCTTGATCTTCTTAGCGTCAGCCATCATCTTACCCCCACATCTCTTTCAGGGACTTGCCCCGGTTCTTTGCCACGACCTTCGAGTCGAAGAGGTTCTCAAAGCCGTCAAACGCGGCCTTTACGATATTGATCGCATTCTTCGAGCCGAGGTTCTTCGTCAGGATGTCGGTAATTCCGCATGCATCACAGATCGCACGCACAGCGCCACCGGCGATGACTCCGGTACCAGGGACAGCAGGCTTGAGCAGTACGCTCGCGCTCTTGTAGGTCCCGATGATCTCATGGGGGATAGTACTCTTCTTCACCGGCACGGTGATCATGTTCGCCTTGGCGCGCTCGGTGGCCTTGCGGATAGCTTCGGTGACATCGTTTGCCTTGCCGAATCCATAGCCTGCCTTCCCGTTCTGATCACCTACGACGACCAGGGCGCTGAAGGAGAACCTACGTCCACCCTTTACGACCTTGGCAACGCGATTGAGCTTGATCAGCTTCTCAACGTACCCATCACTCTTCTCCCGGTCCCGGTCCCGGTCGCGATTGCGGTTTCTATCTCTTTCTCTCGGATTATCCACACTTTCCCCCTAGAACTTGACACCGGCCTTGCGGGCCCCGTCAGCGATGCTCTTGACTACTCCGTGGAACAAACGGCCGTTGCGGTCAAAGACACAGGTATCAATATTCTTCTCAAGCATTCTCTTGCCTACGGTCTCACCGAGCTTGGCGGCATCGGCGACTGTGTTCTTCAAGCCCCTCAGCTCCCCTTCCATGGTATTGGCACTGACCAGCGTATGACCTGCGTTGTCATCGATGACCTGCACATACATGTGGGAGTTGCTGCGATAGACGCTCATTCTCGGCTTCTCCGCAGTTCCGAAGATGTTCTTGCGGATATGGAACTTGCGTCGGGCAAGTCTCTTGTTCTTGGCAATTACTCTACTCATCTCTTCCCTACCCCTTATTTCTTGCCTGAGGCGGTCTTGCCTGCCTTGCGGCGGATGACCTCGTCCTCGTAGCGGATTCCCTTGCCCTTGTACGGCTCGGGCTTGCGGAGCGACCGCACTTCCGCTGCGAACTGACCGACACGCTGTTTGTCGATCCCGCTGAACGTAACCTTGGTGGGGGTGTCGACCGTCACGGTGATATCATCAGGCACGACTACATCGATCGGTTGAGCGAAGCCGAGGTTCAGGCTCAGTACATTCCCTTTCAGGTCAGCACGGAATCCTACACCGTTGATGATCAGGCTCTTTGAGTAGCCTTTGGAAACCCCGACGACCATGTTGTGGACCAACTGTCGGTACAGGCCCTGGAAGCTGTTCGCCGCCTTCGACTCATCAACCGGTTCTACCGTGATCACATCCGAGCCAATCGTAAGAGCAACCTCATCGCGCATCTTGCAGTTCAACGCACCCTTGGGTCCCTTGACGTGGATCAACTCATCCTTGATGGCTACTGTAACACCCGCAGGTACTTGGATCGGCATCTTTCCAATTCTGGACATACTATACCACCTTACCAAATCGAGCAGATCAGTTCGCCACCGACCTTGTTCTCTGCGGCTTTCTTCCCGGTGATGACACCGTTGGAGGTACTGACCACTACTACACCATGCCCGTTATAGATGCGGGGCATATCCCGATAGCCGGTATAGACTCTCCGCCCAGGGGTGGAGATCCTCTGCAGGTCGTGCAGTACCGGACTCATATCTTCGTCATACTTCAAGAAGATCCGAATATAGGAGATACCATCCTTGGTCACCTTCTTGAAGTTCTTGATGAATCCCTCGTTCTTCAGGATCTTCACGATCTGAAGCTTCATCTTCGAGGTAGAGACATCAACCTTCTCATGCTTGGCCCTACTGGCATTCCTGATTTTAGTCAGCATATCAGCAACTGGATCACTTACAGCCATGTTTCTCTCCTACCAACTTGATTTGGTAACGCCAGGGATCTGGCCTTCACTTGCCAATTTGCGGAAGCAGATCCTGCACATATCGAACTTGCGCATATAGCCTCTGGGTCTGCCACATACCCGGCAGCGATTCACATGCCGTGTGCTGAACTTGGGCTCCCGATTGGCCTTCACGATCATTGATTTCTTTGCCATACAACCACCCTTATTTGGCGAAGGGCATACCCAGCTTCGCAAGCAGGGCATAGCCTTCTTCATCAGTACGAGCGGTCGTGACGATGGCCACGTTGAGGCCGCTGACACGCTCGATCTTGTCAAAGTCGATCTCGGGGAAGATGATCTGCTCGGTAATGCCGAGCGAGTAGTTCCCCCGTCCGTCAAATGCATTGGGCTTCACTCCCCTGAAGTCCTTGACCCGGGGAAGCGCAATGCTGATCAGACGCTCGAGGAAGTACCACATGTTGTCCCCGCGCAGGGTGACCATCGCGCCGATCTCATAGCCCTCACGGACCTTGAAGTTTGCGATGGACTTGCGGGCCTTGGTCTTCACGACATGCTGGCCGGTGATCTGCTCAAGCTCCTTGACGGCTGAATCGAGCAGCTTCTTGTTGGTGATGGCTTCGCCGACCCCCACGCTGACCACGATCTTCTCGAGGGCGGGGACCTGCATAGCACTCTTGAATCCGAGATCCTTCTGCAACGCAGGCGCCACTTCTTCCAGGTATTTCTTCTTGAGGTTTGGTACGAACTTTTCCATTAGATCTCTTCCCCGGTCTTCTTGGCAAAGCGGACTTTGTTGCCGTTCTCATCGAATTTGTAACCGATCCGGGTAGCCTCGCCCTTGGCGGTGAGGTACATGACATTGCTGACGTGGATCGGTGCTTCGACTTCCATGATCCCACCCTTGTCCTGGGGGGTCTTCTTCTTCATGGCCTTCTTGACCATGTTGGCACCTTGAACGATGACCCGCTCTTTCTTGTGGTCGATCTTCACAATCTTGCCGCTCTTGCCCTTGTCCTTGCCGGCAATGATCACGACGGTGTCGTTCTTCTTAAGCTTCATCTGTGCAACTCCTACAACACTTCCGGTGCGAGAGAGACGATCTTCATGTACTTGTCCCGCAGCTCACGAGCCACTGGTCCGAAGATACGCTTCCCGCGTGGGTTATTGTTGGCATCGATGATGACGCAGGCGTTATCATCGAACCTGATATAGCTACCGTCAGGTCGGCGGTACTCCTTCTTTGTGCGAACAATGACCGCCTTCATGACATCACCCTTCTTGATGTTGCCATGGGGCAAGGCATTCTTTACAGCAACGACAATGACGTCACCAATGCCTGCAACGTAGCGGTGGCTGCCACCAAGCACCTTGATGCACTGCACCCGCTTGGCTCCACTGTTGTCCGCAACGTTCAAGTATGTCTGCATCTGTACCATATCGTCTCTCTCCTCCTATCAGCGTGCACGCTCAAGAATCTGGGTGAGACGCCAGCACTTGTCCTTGCTGATGTGGCGGCACTCAACTACGCGAACCGTGTCACCGATCGCCGCCTCGTTCTTCTCGTCATGCGCCTTCACCTTCTTGGTGTGGGTCACATACTTCTTGTACAGGGGATGCAGTCGTCTGCTGTTGATGGCAACGACAATCGTCTTATCCATCTTGTCACTGACCACCTGGCCAACAAACACTTTCTTATTGGATTCCATCTGATTTGCTCTCCCTTACTTTGCACCCGTGCCGATACCCAGCTCGAACTCGCGGATGCGGGTGTTCACACGGGCGATGTTACGCCTGATGGTACGGACAGCGAGCGGGTTCTCCACATGGCCGAGCACCCGTCCCATCCTCAGGTCGAAGTACTCTTTGTGCAGCTTCTCTTTCAGTGCCATCAGCTCGTCGAGGGTCAAATCTTTATATGAATGTTTCATACCTTACTCCACTTCCCTTCTGGCCACTACTTTGGTCTTAATCGGCAGCTTGCTACCGGCGAGCGTCAGTGCCTCGCGGGCGAGCTCCTCGCTCACTCCACCCATCTCAAACATCACCGTTCCCTCTTTGACAACGGCGACCCACCCTTCGGGCGAGCCCTTGCCACCACCCTGACGGGTTTCAGCGGGCTTCTTGGAGTAGGGCTTGTCCGGGAAGATCCTGATCCAAACCTTACCACCACGCTTTACGTGGCGGGTCATCGCGACACGGGCCGCCTCGATCTGGCGGTTGGTGATCCACTTTGGCTGCAGGGCAAGGAGGGCGTACTCACCGAAGGCGATGGTATTGCCCCGGTGCGCGGCGCCGGTGCTGATGTTGCGCTGCTGCTTTCTGAACTTTATTCTCTTTGGACTAAGCATGGTCTGTTAACTCCTTGCCTCTACGCCATCGCGACTGGCGGGCCTACGGACAAGGCCACCGGCATCATCCTTCACTTGGCGATCGTAGATCTCCCCATTGAACACCCATACTTTGACACCGATGGCGCCGAAGGTAGTGTTGGCAGTGGTAAAGCCATAGTCAATGTCGCTGCGCAGGGTGTGCAAGGGCACGCGGCCCTCCTTCATCCACTCCGAGCGGGCGATCTCGGCTCCGCCGAGTCGGCCGGAGAGACGAATCTTGACGCCCTGGGCCCCACTCTGCATCGCCTTGGAGACGGCGATCTTCATCGCTCTGCGGAAGGAACCACGACCGGCGAGCTGACGGGCGACGTTCATCGCGATCAGCTGTGCATCAGCCTCGGGCTTCTTGATCTCCTTGATCTTGATCTGCACCTTCTGGTTGCTGAGCTTCTGCAGCCGAGCACCGAGTTTCTCAACGTTGGCGCCCTTGCTGCCGATGATGATCCCAGGCCTGCTGGTGGTGATCACGATGGTCACACGCTGTGGCTTTCGGATGATCTCGACATCGCTGATCTCTGCTCCCTGTACCTCAGGGCACTCGATGAGGGCCTTTCTCAACTTCAGATCCTCATGCAGGGTATCTGCATACTCCCTGGGGTCCACATACCACTTGGACTTCCAGGTTTTGTTGACTCCAAGACGGAGTCCGATTGGATTGACTTTCTGGCCCATTTACTTCCTCACGCTCGCTTTCTCGTCAACAACGACGGTAATGTGTGACATCCTCTTGAGCAGAATATCGCGTCTGCCGTGGGATCTCGGCCAGACTCTCTTGAGCCTGGGACCTTCGTTGATCTGCAGATCGGTGATAACAAGATTATCCTCATCGATCCTCTTGTTGCGATCCATAGCATTGGCAGCTGCCGAGTGCAGGACCTTCAGGATCAGGTGTGAACCCTTCTGGGGCATCGCCTCAAGGATAGCCACCGCCTCCCCATAGGACTTGTTCCTGACCAGGTTAGCGACAGGACGGACCTTGGTGGGGGAGACCATCAGATACTTGGCGGTTGCCCGGTAACCTCTCTTCTCTTCCATCATCTACCAGCCTTCTTATCGGACGCATGTCCGCGGAACACACGGGTAGGGGCAAACTCTCCGAGCTTGTGTCCCACCAGGTTCTCCGTCACGAATACCGGAATCCACGTCTTGCCGTTGTATACGGAAATGGTGAATCCAACCATCTCAGGGATGATCGTAGAAGTTCTGGAATACGTCTTGATCATCTGCTTCTGATTTGTCTTCAGTGCGTCTTGAATCCTCTTATAGAGTTTCTTCTCGATAAAAGGACCTTTCTTAATTGATCTAGCCACTTTCTACTCCTACTTCCGCTTCTTCACGATGAATGCGCTTGAGGGTTTCTTCTTGGAACGAGTCTTCCCTCCCTTGGTCGGCTTGCCCCACGGGGTCACCGGGTGACGTCCACCGGCAGTCTTACCCTCACCACCACCATGCGGGTGGTCGACCGGGTTCATGGCAACACCGCGTACCTTCGGTCTGCGTCCGAGGTGGCGGCTCTTTCCTGCCTTTCCGAGGTTGACGTTCATGTGGTCCTCGTTTCCGATCTGGCCGATGGTCGCATAGCACTCACCGAAGATCATGCGCATCTCGCCACTGGGCAGGCGCAGGGTCACGTAGGAGCCTTCCTTGGCTACCAGCGTAGCGCTCAGGCCGGCGGAGCGGACCAGCTGTCCACCGCGGCCGAGGGTCAGCTCGACGTTGTGCACTGCCACACCAAGAGGAATGTTCTTCAACGGCAGGGCGTTGCCGACCTGGATCGCTGCGTCGGGGCCGCTTTCGACGGTCATGCCGACTACAAGATCCTTGGGGGCGAGCATGTAGCGCTTCTCACCATCGGCGTAGAAGAGCAGGGCGATGTTCGCCGTGCGGTTGGGGTCGTACTCGATGGTCTTGACCGTTGCCGGAATACCATACTTGTCCCTGCGGAAGTCGATGATACGATACGCACGCTTGTGCCCACCGCCGCGGCGACGCATGCTGATACGGCCCCTGGAGTCACGTCCGGCCCGCTTTGAGAGGCCAACGGTCAAGGACTTCTCTGGCTTGGATGCAGTCAGCTCGCTATAGTCCAGGGTGGTCTTCTGCCTCAGGCCGGGAGTATTGGGTTTGTATGTTTTCAAAGCCATATGCCAATCTCTCCTTATACGCCTTCAATGGCCTGGATGGTCTCACCCTTGGCCAGAGTCACGACAGCCTTCTTCCAGTTGCCCGTATTGCCCAGGATGGAACCACCCTTGCCACGGGAGAACTTCGGCTTGCCCTTCATGATCATCACGTTGCAGGCGACAACTTCGACACCGAAAAGCTCTTTGACTGCATTCGAAATCTGAAACTTGTTGCTGTCCATGCGGACCTTGAACGTGTACTTCTTCTCATTTCCCTCACGAGCAATGTTCGTCTTCTCGCTGAGGATGGGTTCAATAATTATCTGATCTGCTCTCATTTCTGATCCCCTTGCTTGTCGCCATAGAACTCATTAAGACCTTTGGCAGCACTCTCAAGGACCAGCAGCTTGCGTCCATAGAGGAGCTCTTTTGCGCTGAGCCTGTTGTAGGAGAGCACCCGCAGATACGGGATGTTCCGTGCAGCACGCCGGGTCATCACATCATCATCTGCAAGGATCAACACGGTGCGCTTCTCATCTGCGACAAAGTTCTTCAGGATCTGGTTCAGTTCCTTGGTCTTGCCACTTTCGATGGAGAAGTCCTCCACCACGACAAGGCGCTCATCCTGCACACCCTTGGAGAGCAGGCTCTTCATAGCCAGGCGCTTCATCTTCTTGGGCAGGACATAGCTATAATCCCTCGGCTTTGGTCCGAAGATCGTGCCACCGCCAACCCAAACCGGGCTCTTGCGGTCTCCAGCACGAGCATTGCCGGTCCCCTTCTGCCGATAGGGTTTCGCATTGGTAAACTTGACCTCACCGCGGGTCTTGGTACTCGCCGTACCGACACGCCGGTTGGCAAGCTCATTATTCACGGCGTAGTAAATGGTGCCTTCGCTGACTTCGCGGTTGAAGACTTCGTCATTCAACTCGATGGTCTTGGTGCTCTGGCTGCCGTCAATGGAAAAGACATTCGTTTTCATACCACTCGCCCCTACTTCTTGATCGCTTTCTTGACGATGACGACACTCTGGGCGGGTCCGGGAATCGCACCCTTGACCATAAGGACCTGCAGCTCTTCATCGACGCGGACGACCTTCAAGTTCTGTACCGTCGTCCTCTCATTACCCATGTGGCCTGCCATGCGCCGGCCCTTGAAGACACGCGAGGGAGTGGCGCTCTGTCCGGTACCACCGATGTCGCGGTGGAACTTCGAGCCATGGCTGGCCCGCCCACCACCGAAGCCGTAGCGCTTCACAACACCCTGAAAGCCCTTGCCCTTCGAGGTCCCGGTGACATCGACAAAGGTGATGTCCTTGAATATGTCCACACCCAGCACATCGCCAATCTTCGCATCAAGGCTGAAATCCCTGATTTCGGCCAGGTGCTGCTTCGGCTCGCACACGTCAGTGAACTGCCCAGCGTATGGCTTGGTGGTCGTGCTCTTCTTCTTGTCAACTGAACCGAGGACAACAGCGTTGTAACCGTTCTTCTCCTCAGTCCGATCGGCGACAACAACATTGCCCTCAATCTTGATGACTGTTACCGGTGTAAGCCTGCCTTGGGCGTCAAACACCTGTGTCATTCCTATTTTCTTGCCGATAAGCCCTAACATCTCTTACCTCAACTCTACTTACTGTTTAATCTCTACATCAACACCTGCAGGGAGCTCAAGCTTCATGAGGGCATCCATAACCTTTGATGTAGGATCCAAAATGTCAATCAACCGCTTGTGGGTTCGCATCTCGAACTGTTCGCGAGACGTCTTATTGACAAAGGGCGATCTCAGGACAGTGTACTTGTTGATACGAGTCGGGAGAGGGACAGGCCCACTTACCGTGGCGCCAGCGCCGACAACAGTCTCCACAATGGCCTTTGAGCTCTGCTCAACCAGGTCAATATCAAATCCTCTCAACCGTACTCGAATTCTTTCCTTAGCCATATTTCCTCCAAAAAACAGGCCTTGCCACCGCACGTTGGCAGTGGCAAGACATTCCAATTAGGTTAGCCGATGATCTCGATGACCTGGCCAGAAGCAACGGTGCGTCCACCCTCACGGATAGCGAAACGAAGGCCCTTGTCCATGGCGATCGGGTTGATCAGCTCGACTTCGATCTCGGTGTGGTCGCCGGGGAGGACCATCTGCTTGTCGGCAGGGAGGCTCACGGTGCCGGTGATGTCCGTGGTGCGGAAGTAGAACTGCGGGCGGTAGCCTGCGAAGAACGGGTTGTGCCGTCCACCCTCTTCCTTGCTCAGCACGTAGACGGTGCCCTTGAACTTGGAGTACGGGTTGATGGACTTCGGCTTGGCGAGAACCTGGCCGCGGACGACCTCGTTCTTGTCAACACCGCGCAGCAGAGCGCCGATGTTGTCGCCAGCCTGACCCTCGTCAAGCAGCTTGTTGAACATCTCGACACCGGTGACGACCGTGTCGCGGCTCGGGCGTACACCAACGATGGAAGCGGGGTCGTTGACCTTGATGACTCCACGCTCGATACGGCCGGTGACGACGGTACCACGACCACTGATGGAGAAGATGTCCTCGATCGGCATGAGGAAGGGCTGGTCGACAGCACGCTCCGGAAGCGGGATGTAGGTGTCCATCGCCTCAAGCAGCTCGTCCAGGCACTTGGTCTTCTCGGGGTTGTCGGGCTCGTTCATTGCCTCATAGGCGGAACCACGGATGACGGGCACGTTGTCGCCGTCAAAGCCGTTGGCGCGCAGCAGATCACGCATCTCTTCCTCGACGAGGTCGATGAGCTCGGGGTCGTCAACCTGGTCGGTCTTGTTGATGAAGACGATCAGGGTGGGCACGCCAACCTGGCGGGCGAGCAGGATGTGCTCCTTGGTCTGAGCCATTGCACCGTCAGTTGCAGCAACAACGATGATGGCACCGTCCATCTGGGCAGCACCGGTGATCATGTTCTTGATGTAGTCGGCGTGGCCCGGGCAGTCAACGTGAGCGTAGTGGCGGTTTGCGCTCTGGTACTCGACGTGACGGGTGTTGATCGTGATACCACGCTCTTTTTCCTCAGGGGCGTTGTCAATCGAATCATAGGCAAGGGCCTTGTCACCGAACAGCTTGGCACAGTGCATGGTAATAGCTGCGGTAAGGGTAGTCTTGCCATGGTCAACGTGACCGATGNNGCTCATAAAGGCCCAAAGCCTTTACCATTCAATTTGAGACAAACTAATTAGAGGACATGATGAAGAGGATTCCAGAGGTCGGCAGGCCTGGAGAACCCATCCTGGCGACTTAGTCAAAGTTTAGTAAAAAACTTCTTTCTACCTGAAACCACCTTATCATTGCCATGCAATAATCGGTTTGGCTCTCTGTGCACACCACGACCCGGTCGCAGGCGCACCTTTAGCACTATATGCGAAAGCATTTTTTATGTCAAGCAAATGCTGTGCATTGGCAGGACAAACGCATGAACTGGATCCTGCTACCACTGCGGTACTATTTGAAGGATGAACTTGGATAGAGTGGAAATGTGAGGGCATGACCAGTGGCCCGAAGGCTTCAAAGGAGATTCGGGTGCTTTTAGGCAGTACGGATGGCAAAAATCAGCAGGAAGCCTATTGTTTTATCTGTGAGCTCTCCAGGGCACAGCGGATGGTCTTTCCATCACACAGCGTGAGCAGTCTCTCAAGAATGTCCTCATAGGCCCATTGGAAGCCCGCCTTCACCCTGCTGAGCGTCTTGGCGTTCTCCATCGGCTTCATCAGCTTGTACAGCGACAGGGTCATTTTCTTCACCAAGGAGAGGTTGCCGCTGGCCCTCCTGTTGACGGTGGTATTGTCATCGTCACCGAACATTATGTCTGTCAGACCATGCAGGTTGTTCTCGATTTGTAATGCTCCCGAATCGCCTTGCCCAAAAGGGGGGCGTCGGAGTCGAGGCTGGTGATGTAGTAGCGCACCTCGGAGCTCTTTTGGCCGCCATTGACCTTCTCGGTATTCTTCTCAAAACGGACGATGGCTTTCAGCGCCTGCCACTCGGAGAAGAAGCTGCGGCCCCTGGGGCCCACCTTGGCTATGGTATAGATGCACTCCTCTATCTGCCCATGGGCCTTCTCCAGCGTGCGGCACTGCAAGGACGGGTCACTTTCGGCCCTCTTCAGGTACTCGGCGCTGAAATATGGCTCACACTCCGCCAGCAGCGTCTTCTGGTTTGCCTTCAGCCCTCCCAAATAATGGCCCTTCGCCTCGATGATCACCTTGATGGTCTCCCTCTGCGTGTTCATCGCGTCGAATGAGACCAGCGTCCCCCTCAGGTCCATGGTCGAGAGCATCTGCTGGGCCATGGGGATCTCGTTGCTCTTCTGGTCGATCTGGCCGGACTTGAGGCAGAGCCCCTGATAAGAGGCGTAGATGTGCAGCGTCTGGATGTTGGGTGTCTTCTTGCCCGAGGCATCGGCCTGCCTGCCCGAGCCCCTGGCCTCCTTGCCATCGACGCACAGCTGGACCATAGCGGGCTCCGGGATGCGCAGGGCCTTGCGCAGATCCCCCATCGCCTGCATGATGAAGCCGATGAACGCATCGCTGAGCTGGTCCATGTCGATGAGGGAGAAGACCCGGCAAAAGGTGTCGTGGGAAGGGATTCCTGACCTCAGCGGCAGGAACTTGCGAAAGTACGCCTCCTTGAAGGTGCACATGGCTTCCATCTCCTGGAAGGTCAGCGCCCCACCCAGCACCGCAAAGAACGCCAATACAATAACCTCCGAGAGGGGATACATGACCTTGCCCCTCTGGCGAGGATCGTCAACCTGGGCATTGAGTATGCTCACCAGGCGGTTGATGGTCTTCTTGGTAGCCTTTCGCTCTGATTGCCATGGCCCGATAGTGCCAAGCGCATCCCGGATCTCAAGGAAGAAATCCGGCCCCCTCATGCTCTCTTCTTCTTTCATAGCTCCACCTCCCAACGAAAGTCATGTTTCTTTGCAAGGCTCCTGCATCCATCAGGGACCGCAGCATTCACCCATTGCCCATTGACCCATACCCGATACACGGACGCCGAGGCCCGCACCACGGCATCCAGATCCTCCCCCAGGGTGGCAGAGAGGGTGCTCCGCATCCCTCTGGCCACGCGGGTAGCCTCTCTTGCCGCCTCTTCCGCCACAGGGAAGCGGATATCCGGATGCGCTATTGAGAGCCAGTCACCCTCATAGGCCAGCTCATCGGATATGCCATACAGCAAAAGCAAGGCGGAGCTCACCCATATCGGCGGCCCCAGTGAGCCAAAGCGGCTGAGGATGCCCTCGATCTGTGAGTGGCAGTACCAACGCAGCAACCCATAGCCTCCGATTCTCAGTGGGCGAACCTCGCCCTTGACCTTCGGCTTGGTCGGGATGAGCCCGTCGGCCTCGGTGATTGTGCCGATGTACTCATCAACGACCCGTTTGACCGTATTCGTCCCTTTCACCCGTTCGGAATGCCCACGGTAGATGCGATAGGTGCTTTCATTGACCTTATTGACATACATGCCCTTCTTCTTATGCCTCATGACCCAGTCGGGATATGCCATGGTACCTCCAAGTATTACACAGGATGTAATACATTATAGAAGAAAACCACTGAAATAGCCAGGAAATCTTTCAACTTTCTCGGTTTTTTCAGTGGTTAGTTTCAGCTGGATAATTATTTAGCTAGGGTTCATGCGTTTGTCCTGTGTGCATTGGTGCAAATAAAAAAGCCGACTTGCAAGAAGCCGGCTTGGTGTAGTGTTACCAGCGGAAGTGGCTGAAGGCCTTGTTCGCCTCTGCCATCCGGTGGGTGTCTTCCTTCTTCTTGAAGGCGGCACCGGTGTTCTGGTACGCATCCAGCAACTCGGCACCGAGCTTCTCCGCCATCGACCGTCCGTTTCGGGCCCGGGCAGCTGCGATGATCCAGCGCATGGCAAGCGCCTCACGGCGGTTGTCACGTACCTCGACGGGGACCTGGTAGGTCGCTCCACCGACACGGCGGCTCTTGACCTCAACGACCGGCTTGACGTTGTCGAGGGCCTTGGTGAAGACATCAAGCGGCTGTTCGCCAGCTTTCTGTCCAGCATTCTCCATCGCCTCATACATGATGCGGGTGGAGATTGACTTCTTTCCATCGACCATCATGCGGCAGATGAACTTCTCAACAATGGTACTGCCATAGCGGGAGTCGGGAAGGACTTCCCTGACAGGCGCACTCGCTCTTCTTGACATATGCTCTCTCCTGTCCTCTTACGCCTTGGGGCGCTTGGCGCCGTACTTGGAACGGCTTCTCTTGCGATCGGCAACACCCAGGGTATCCTTGGCGCCACGGACGATGTGGTAGCGTACACCAGGAAGGTCCTTGACCCTTCCACCACGCAAGAGGACTACTGAGTGCTCCTGCAGGTTGTGCCCGATGCCGGGGATGTAGGCAGTCACTTCAATCCCGTTGGACAGTCGCACACGGGCGACCTTCCGCAGGGCGGAGTTCGGTTTCTTCGGGGTGACGGTCATGACCCTGGTGCACACGCCGCGCTTCTGGGGGCATCCGTCAAGGGCGGGGGACTTGGTCTTGTGGACTACCTGCTTCCGGCCCTTTCTGATCAGCTGATTAATAGTAGGCATCGATTCGATACACTCCCTTTTCGTTCGTTGATCCTCCGACTCTCACACTGACGGGGATCTACGCCGCCAAACGGCGGCGCGTCTATACTACCAATCCGTACCCAGCATGGACGGTTCCGCACCTCAATCCTCATCGAAGTCGTCGGAATCATCACCTACGGATCTCATCTCCGCAATATCTTCATAGTCAAGATCATCGTCCTCGATCATCTCCTGGCGCCGGCGCTCCTTGACTGCATCAACCTTCTGCTGCAGTGCCAAGAGCTCCTCGTCCTTGAGTTTGATGTCACGATACTTGCGCATACCGGTCCCGGCAGGGATCAAGTGGCCGATGATGACGTTCTCTTTCAAACCGCGTAACTCATCCTTACTACCAGCAATGGCAGCGTTTGTCAAGACCTTGGTGGTCTCCTGGAAGCTCGCGGCACTGATGAAGCTATCGATGGACAAGCTTGCCCGGGTGATACCCAACAGAAGCGGTCGGGCTACCGCAGGCTCCCCTCCCTCGCCAATGACTCGGTCATTCTCTTCGAAGAAGCGGTACTTGTCGACCTGCTGGCCGTGGATCAGGTTGGTATCGCCGACATGGACGATCTCAACCTTGCGCAGCATCTGCCGTACGATGACGCCCAGGTGCTTGTCGTTGATCTGCACGCCCTGCATCCGATAGACCTCCTGTACCTCGTCGACGAGGAAGGACTGCAGCGCATTCTCCCCGAGGATGTCCAGGATGTCGTGCGGATCGATCGATCCATCGCACAGCGGCTCGGCTGCCTCGACAAAGTCACCATCGCGGACCAAGAGGTTCTTGCCCATCGAGACCATGTGCTTGTACTCATGGCCATAGGGGTCGTTGACGATGATGGTCCGCTTGCCCTTGACGATCGGGCCGAAGCTGACCAGGCCACTGACCTGGGCAAGCACGCTGGCGTTGCGCGGGCGGCGGGCTTCGAAGAGCTCACCGACACGGGGCAGACCTCCTGTGATGTCCTTGGTCTTGATCGACTCCTTCAGCAGCTTGGCAAGGACCATGCCCTTCTTGACCTGCGCGTTGTCGAGCACCTGTAGGTACGAGCCACCGGGCAGGAGGTAGACGGCCAGGGTATCGCCCTTGCCACCCTTCTCGCTGGTGATCTCGATCCGGGGCTGCAGCGACTCAAGGCTGTGCTCGGTGATCTTCTTCTCGATGTTGCCGGTCTCCTCGTTGACCTCCTCGATGAGGGTGGTCCCGAGCTTGATGTCGACAAACGAGGCAAATCCATCCTCCTCGGCGACGATCGGCTCACTGAAGGGATCGAAGGTCGCGATCGGTTGCTTGGCCTCGACGTACTGGCCGGTCTGGACGTGTAGCTCACTGCCCGTCTTCACCACCTGGCTTGCGCCGTGGCCAACGAGGTAGAGGCGCCCGTCGATGATCCGCACCACACCATTCTCGCTGCTGGGAATCTCCTTCTTGCCCTTGATGTAAAGCGGCTTGCCCTTTGCGGCGACCTGGCCGTCCTCGACAAGGAGCGTATCATAGCTTGCCGGCTCGACGATGGCGTTGACACGGAAGTACTCGATGGTTCCCTTGCGGGTGAAGACGCTGATCCCATCATCCTCACGCTCGACACGGGTGCCGGTGATGGCACCGATGAGCGTCGGATAGTGGTAGCTGAGCCGGTTCTCCTCGGCGCTGGTCGATGCGGTTCCTCCGACGTGGAAGGTACGCATCGTCAGCTGGGTACCGGGCTGGCCGATCGACTGGGCGGCGATGATTCCCACCGCCTCACCGATGACCACCGGTCGGTTGGTCGCCAAGTTGCGTCCGTAGCAGACGCGACAGACCCCATGCTTGGCCTCACAGGTGAGCACGGTGCGCAGCAGCAAGCCTTCGATGCCCGCTTCTTCGATCTTCTGTGCCGTCTCGTCATCGATCTCGACATTGGCCTTGGCCAACACCTCACGGGTGAAGGGATGCAGCACATCCTCGACCGGGGCGCGGCCGACGATCCGCTCGGAGAGCGACTCGACGATCTCGTCGCCATCACGTAGCGGTCCACGCCAGATGCCGTTGATGGTGTGACAATCGTCCTCATTGACCACCACATCCTGGCTGATGTCGACAAGGCGGCGGGTAAGGTAGCCTGCCTCGGCGGTCTTCAGGGCTGTGTCGGAGAGACCCTTGCGCGCTCCGTTGGTGGAGATGAAGAACTCGATGATCGACAAGCCCTCCTTGAAGTTGGACTTGATCGGGAACTCGATGACGTCGCCTGAGGGCTTGGCCATCAAGCCACGCATACCACCGAGCTGGCGGATCTGCGTCTTCGAGCCACGGGCACCACTGTCGGCCATCATGAAGAGCGGGTTGAAGCCGTTCTGGCTGCTCTTCAGCTCTCCCATCAGCGCGTCGGTGAGCTGGTCATTGGTCTGCGTCCACACCTCGATGACGCGGTTGTAGCGCTCCTCCTGGGTGATATGGCCCTGGCGGTACTGCTCTAAGATCCGCTGCTGCTCAGCATTCGCCTTGTCGACTAGCTGGGCCTTGGCAGCGGGGACGATCATGTCGGAGAGACCGATCGTCGCACCGAAGAGCGTTGCGTACTGGTAGCCGATATCCTTGATGGAGTCGAGCATCTCAACGGCGATCGAGTTCTTGTTTGCCTTCAGCGTATCACCGATGAGGGCCTTCAGCTCCTTGTCCCCGAGTGTCGCGTTCTGGAACGGGACATCCTTGGGAAGGGCGGCATTGAAGAGCACACGACCGGGGGTTGTCTCGATCTTGGTCCCATCCTCGAGCTTGTAGCGGATCCGGGCGTTGTAGGAGAGCAAGCCGCTGTCAATCGCCGCCTCGAGCTCACCGATCGTATCGTAGTACTTGCCCTGTCCTGGAGCGCCGTCCATATCGCGCGTCAGGTAGTTGATACCAAGGACCATGTCCTGGCTGGGGTAGACGATCGGCTTTCCGTTGGCGGGGTCAAGCAGGTTGGTCACACTGAGCATCAGCGTCCAGCACTCAAGCTGGGCCGCATGGGTCAGCGGCACGTGCACGGCCATCTGGTCGCCGTCAAAGTCGGCGTTGTAGGCGTGACATACCAGCGGGTGGAGCTTGATGGCCTTGCCGTCGACGAGCACCGGATCAAAGGCCTGGATTCCCAGGCGGTGGAGCGTCGGGGCTCGGTTGAGGAGCACCGGGTGCTCCTTGACTACCTCATCGAGGATTGCCCAGACGGCATCGGTCTCCTCTTCGACCAGGCTCTTCGCCTTCTTGATGTTGTAGACGACGCCATCCTGGACGAGCTTCTTCATGATGAAAGGCTTGTACAGCTCAAGCGCCATCTTTGACGGCAAGCCACACTGATGCATCCGAAGCTCAGGGCCGACGACGATGACCGAGCGGCCGGAGTAGTCGACGCGCTTGCCCAGAAGGTTCTGCCTGAAGCGTCCCTGCTTGCCCTTGAGCATATCAGAGAGGCTCTTCAGCGGACGGTTGCTCGCTCCCTTGACGACACGCTTGCGCTTTGAGTTATCAAAGAGTGCGTCGACCGCCTCCTGCAGCATCCGCTTCTCATTGCGGATGATGATGTCGGGTGCGTTGAGCTTGACCAGCCGGTCGAGGCGGTTGTTGCGGTTGATGACCCGTCGGTAGAGGTCATTGAGGTCACTGGTGGCAAAGCGTCCGCCATCGAGCTGGACCATCGGCCTGAGGTCAGGCGGGATGACCGGGATGACGGTGAGGATCATCCACTCAGGGCGGTTGCCGCTGTCACGGAAGTTCTCACAGACCTCAATGCGCTTGAGCAGGCGTTTGTCGCTCTTCTCACCCTTGAGGCGCATCTGGTCGCGTAGCTCGCGACTGAGCTCCTCAAGATCGAGGTTGACGAGCAACTTGTGTACTGCCTCAGCACCCATGCCGGCATCAAAGGAGTCACCGTACTGCTCACGCGCCTGCCAATACTCCTCTTCGGTGAGCAGCTGCTTGGGCTTGAGGGAGGTGTCGCCGCTGTTGATGACCACGTATTTTTCGTAGTAGAGGATCGACTGCAGTGCGTTGCGGGTGATATCGAGGAGCATGCTCATCCGGCTCGGGACAGAGCGGTAGTACCAGATGTGGCTCACTGGGGCGGCGAGGGTGATGTGCCCCATCCGCTCACGGCGTACCTTGGTATTGGTCACCTCGACGCCACAACGGTCGCAGATCACTCCCTTGTATCGGATTGACTTGAACTTTCCGCAGTAGCACTCCCACTCCTTGGTGGTGCCGAAGATCTTCTCACAGAAGAGTCCGTCACGCTCAGGGCGCAGGGTACGGTAGTTGATCGTCTCAGGTTTCTTGACCTCACCGTAGGACCAACCCTTGATCTGCTCCGGCGAAGCCAACTTTATCATGATGCTATCGAAATCTTGAATTTCCTTCATCAACACATCTCCTGCTTAGTTGAGCGAGCCCTTGCCAATCTTGTTGATCAGCTCCTCATCGCGTTCGGTCAAGGGCACCTGGCGACCATCGGAGTCGTAGACCGACATATCGAGGGCCAGACCACGGATCTCCTGCACCAGCACGTTGAATGCCTCAGGCATGCCTGCTGTGGTGGCCGGTTCTCCCTTGACGATCGATTCATAGATCTTCACTCTACCGTTCATGTCGTCACTCTTGATGGTGAGCAGCTCCTGTAGCGTATTGGCAGCGCCGTACGCCTCAAGGGCCCACACTTCCATCTCTCCGAGGCGCTGGCCTCCGAACTGGGCCTTACCACCGAGCGGCTGCTGGGTTACCAGCGAGTAGGGACCGGTGGAACGGGCGTGCATCTTGTCGTCGACAAGGTGGTGCAGCTTCAGGTAGTAGATATAGCCACAGAAGACCGGATTGACGAACGGAACACCGGTCTGCCCGTCATAGAGGGTCGTCTTGGAGTTCTCAGGAAGCCCTGCTTGGCGCATCTTCTCCTGGATCTGCTCAATAGTGGCGCTGGCAAAGACCGGCGTTGAGTACCACTGGTCGAGCTTCACGGCAGCCCATCCGAGCTGCGTCTCCATCAGCTGGCCGATATTCATGCGGGAGGGGACGCCCAGCGGGTTCAGACAGACATCCAAGGGAGTGCCATCCTCCATGTAGGGCATGTCCTCCTCAGGCAGGACCCGGCTGACCACACCCTTGTTACCGTGACGGCCTGCCATCTTGTCTCCCTGGCGGAGCTTGCGCTTGGTGGCGATGAGGACCTTGACTGTCTCCTCGACGCCCGGGGGCAGCTCATCGTTGTTGGAGCGCTTGAGGCGCTGCACATCGATGATGGTCCCCTCAGTGCCGTGCGGCACCTTCAGCGAGGTGTCACGCACCTCCTTGGCCTTCTCACCGAAGATCGAGTTCAGAAGCTTGAACTCAGGGGTCGTATCGCTCTCACTTTTGGGGGTGACCTTGCCGACGAGGATCGAACCAGGTCTCACCATGGTACCGATCCGGGCGATCCCGTCCTCATCGAGCATCTCCAACATCTTCTCACTGGTGTTGGGGATGTCGCGTGTCAGCTTCTCCGGACCGAGCTTGGTCTCACGGATATCGGTGGTGAACTCCTTGATGTGGACGCTGGTGAAGATATCGTCCTTGACGATCCGCTCACTGACGAGGACGGCGTCCTCGTAGTTGTAACCGTGCCAGGGCACGAAGCCCACCAGGATGTTGCGTCCGAGGGCGAGCTCACCCTCCTGGGTGGCAGGCCCGTCACCGATGACCTCTCCGGCTTCAACCTTCTGGCCGACGACGACCAGCGGCTTTTGGTTGAAGCAGGTGTCCTGGTTGGTGCGCTGGAACTTCTGCACCTCATAGACATCAACCTCACCTTCGATCTCACTCTCATCGGGGACGATGATGATCTTCTCGGCGCTGACGTAGCTGACCGTTCCACTGCGCAGTGCCTTGATGAGCACGCCGCTGTCGTAGGCGGTCTTACCCTCCATGCCCGTACCCACGCGTGGGGTCTCGGGGAAGACGAGGGGAACTGCCTGCCTCTGCATGTTCGAACCCATCAGGGCGCGGTTGGCGTCGTCGTGCTCAAGGAAGGGAATCAATGAAGCGGCGACGCTGAGGACCTGCTTGGGGTCGACGTCCATGTACCGGATCTCGGCCGGTGGCTTGGTCGAGTAGTCACCGCTACGGCGTACCGGCACCTCGCCTTCCTTGAAGTTGCCTTCACTGTCGACTTCAGCCGACGCCTGGGCGATGAAGTACTTCTCCTCATCGTTTGCATCGAGGTAGCGGTACTGGCGGGTGGCCACACCGCCGATCACCCGTCGATAGGGGGTTTCCAAGAACCCATGGCGGTTGATGCGGGTGTAGTTGGCCAGGCTGACGATCAGACCGATGTTCGGACCCTCGGGGGTCTCGATCGGACAGATGCGCCCGTAGTGGGTGTAGTGGACGTCACGTACCTCAAAGCCGGCGCGGTCACGGGACAGGCCACCGGGGCCGAGGGCGTTGAGCCGCCGCTTGTGGGTCAGCTCGGCCAGTGGGTTTACCTGGTCCATGAACTGGGAGAGCTGGCTGGAGCCGAAGAACTCCTTGATGGCGGCGACGATCGGTTTGATGGAAATCAGGTCCTGGGGCTTGACTGAACCGCTTTCGAGGTTCATCCGCTCCTTGGCGATCCGCTCCATGCGGGCAAAGGCGCTCTTGAGCGCGTTCTGCAGCAACTCACCTACCGATCGGATACGTCGGTTGCCCAAGTGGTCGATATCGTCGACGTTCTCCTCACGGATGAAGACCTTGATGAGGAATGCCATCGTGTTGACGATGTCGGCGGGGGTAAGGACCGTCAGGTCGGTGGATCCACCCTCCTCCTCTTCTTCGTCAAGATCGGTGGAGAACTTCTTGTTGAACTTGTAGCGGCCTACCGAGCCCAGGTCATAGCGTCGGCTGGAGAAGAACATGTCCGGTAGGTCCTTCTCGGCACGCTCGATGGCGATCATCTCGCCGGGCATCAACACCGAGAAGATCGGGGAGAGCACGTCCTCTTTGGTAGGCTCGTCAGAGCCCTCGCTGGTATACTTGGCATCCTCGATCTCAAAGCAGTTGAGGATCATGTCACTGTGTAGCGTTCCCTCGCCTTTGAGGTTCAAGAGCCACAGCTGAGAGACCTTCAACGTCAGCAACTCATCGATCTCGTGGGCGTGAAGCATATCACCGGCGCGCATGACCTTGCGCTGCTGCCCGTCAACGTGTGCCCATACATCCTTGAAGAGGTATCGGTTCTCAAGACTTGCCTTCAGGTCGGCGTCGTCGGCGAGCTCGATCTCTTCGCCGCTGTAGAACTGCTCAAGGATCTTCTCGCGGGTATCGAAGCCGATGGCCCTGAGAAAGAGGGTACCGAGGATCTTCTTCTTGCGGTCAATCTTTGCGTAGATCAGGTGCTTTTTATCATCAATCTCAAACTCAAGCCAGGAGCCCCGGTAGGGGATGATCCTGGAGGAGTAGACATCCTTGTCATCACTGAAGATCACCCCAGGGGAACGGTGGATCTGGCTGACGACGACACGCTCGGCACCGTTGATGATGAAGGTGCCTCGGTCGGTCATCAAGGGAATATCGCCGAAGAAGATCTCCTTCTCACGAATTTCACCGGTGGAGAACTCAAGGCTGATCGTGACTTTGATGGGCACACTGTAGGAACGACCTTTCTTCTTGCACTCCGTCTCAGAGAACTTGATATTGTCAAGATCAATGGTATATCCCTTGTAGGTGAGACGCATCTCGCCGTTGGGACTATCAATGGGGAAGGTCGATAAGAAAACTTCCTCCAGGCCGTACGACGGGTCGGGGGCCAAACCTTTCTTGAACCGCTCCAGCTGCAAGAATCGCTCGTACGACTCAAGCTGGACTCCGATCAGGTTTGGCAGCTCACACACTTCATGCTGCTCACTGCCGATGTACGTCCGTGTTATGGATTTGCCGTTGGCAACCATCATGTACCCTCCAAAGT
>LVBE01000064.1 GCA_001603105.1 Spirochaetales bacterium Spiro_03 | reverse complement strand
ACCCCCGCGTGAGCGGGGAATACTCCCCCCCCCCTAGCAATACTTCGGTTTTGCGAGAAACACCCCCGCGTGAGCGGGGAATACCTCAACCCTCCTAAAGGAGTTCCTCCAAAGCTAGAAACACCCCCGCGTGAGCGGGGAATACTTTTCTTTGGGACAACCTCTAGGTAGTCCTTCAGAAACACCCCCGCGTGAGCGGGGAATACAAGGACACACAGACAGAGATACATACCAACCTAGAAACACCCCCGCGTGAGCGGGGAATACTCCTTAAGCTTAAATTGAAGTCCTGTGAGTGTAGAAACACCCCCGCGTGAGCGGGGAATACGGACCGGAGGCTACCCCGGTGGGGCTGTGAGTGGAAACACCCCCGCGTGAGCGGGGAATACAGTAGCGATGTGGAGCTCGAGCCGAAAAACACAGAAACACCCCCGCGTGAGCGGGGAATACTCAGACGCTACGGTCCTCGGGGCATAGCGGTCAGAAACACCCCCGCGTGAGCGGGGAATACGAGCGTAGCCCCGCTGTGACCTCGCTCTGTGCAGAAACACCCCCGCGTGAGCGGGGAATACAATCACCAAGGTGTACTGTGACTTCACCATCCAGAAACACCCCCGCGTGAGCGGGGAATACTCATCTTAATAAACACTGTTTACCCCCTGTTTAGAAACACCCCCGCGTGAGCGGGGAATACGGTCAATGGGCAACGGTTGTCCCCATGCCGATAGAAACACCCCCGCGTGAGCGGGGAATACAGCGCATCCAGCAGGCCTTCACGTGGTGTCACGGAAACACCCCCGCGTGAGCGGGGAATACTGGCGATGTAGTCGCTGATGATCTTCAACACCTGGAAACACCCCCGCGTGAGCGGGGAATACAAGCTGATGGCTGGTACCTTCGCCAAGATATCAGAAACACCCCCGCGTGAGCGGGGAATACCTTGAGCGGTTCAGTTATCCGGACCAGATCATGGAAACACCCCCGCGTGAGCGGGGAATACACTGACATATAGTAGCATGGGTTACAGTTACACGCTACTTGTAGTGCTGTCTTTCTATGTCAATTCCTGCTCTTGTCTTTCAAAAATCAGTTGTAGTCCATCAAAGAGAGCAATTTTCTTTTTGGTGTCTCCTACTCCCCATATTTTATAATACGGGGGTTTGGAAGTACGTTGTAGAACAAGTAAGCCCGATTTTGGCGGACAGTTTTCGATCAGGTACTTTACAACCCGATCAGAGACAGCATCCTTGATGCCGGAGACAAACACATTTGGCCTTGGTTCTATGAACCAGAGCTTCATGCGTCCCCGAACAGCTGGAGGTAAATCGTTTGCAACAACAACCACCATTAGGCTTCTCCAAGTAGTTTGACGATATCTTTTGGGATTCGTCCGAGCAAGTCGATGTGAATGACCCTGTCGCGGAACGCTTCGGCGACCGCATGTCGATTATAGATCCCAGCCATCTCGTAGGTGAGGCTGAATGCAAGGTCGATGCATAGGTGTTCTTTATAGAGGTCAGCTAAATCATATACAAACGGTAGTGGGCTTCCTGAATGAATGAATCCGAGATGTGGTGAATAGCCTAGGGCATAGACGGCTGAGGTTATGAGGGCGTATAGCGCTGCATTGCTTGCTGTGAGGATTCTATTGGTAGTATCGCTTAACTCGAACTTTCCCGGTACATATGACCGCCCCTTCCATCCGACGCAATATTTTACTGCCATCTCTTCATACACCTGCTTAACACGTTTACCCTCCATCCCCATAAGTTCTTGGAGGCTCTTGCCTGATACATCTTCAGAGGGAAAGCGGTATGCAAACATGCTTCTCGCAATCTCGAGCCTCTTCTTAGGGTTGGCTGAAAGTGCTGCCTGATGACGAAGGTTGCGAGTATTGCTAGTCGGTGTTGTCCCGACAGCGTAAAACAACAAACTGTCTTCACCCACCCAGCACACTGTGCAGTTGGCCGCTGTCATTACCTTCACGGCCTCATGGGTGATACTTGTGCCGGGGCCAAGCAATACGGTGTGTAGCATAGCTACCGGCAATCTCACAAGGTTTCCTTCTGAATCAATCCACTTTACACTGCTATCATCAATTTCAAGTCTTCCCCGCTCCAGATAAATGAACGGGTATTTATCCTGAACTTGTGGGAGTGTGTTACGTTCGATTTTGATGAAGAGACGTTTACCCATGCACGATATTGATCCGTCGCTCTCCATAGCGTTTGTGCAGTCCAAACCGAAGTGGAACATCCGAGAGCACTCGATTCTCTCCTTCCTCAAAAACTCCTTCACGTATCCTGAATACCGAAGTCAGGTTTTTTACCTCGGCAAGCTGCTCTGCGCCCCTGATCGCACTCTCTTCTGTGTCGTACGTACCTTGGTAGATGAATTCAGTGGGAACACTCGACTTCCTCCCAAGGCTCGGTCCGTACACAGGACACTTCAGCCCCTTGATTACTGGTTCCAGAAGCTCTTCTTGTAGCTCTTGGATGACGGCAAATTTTGCGTCCTCAAGATAATAGCGATATGTGATTTTCGATCCACCTCCTACAGCTGGTTTCCCGTCTTGCTTTTTGGGGATGCAAAGCCGTTGCCACGGGTCTCTCTCATCGTATCCGCTTCCTACCATATGATAATCGATCAACAAGGAGCTTTGAGAAAATGAGACGACTGTCTGGGCGCACTGGTTCAACGTGGCCAGCAATTCCTCTTGAGGACCCTTTGCTCCCATTGCAGCCAACAGAATTCCGTAAATTGCAGACTTAGTAGGGAACGACAAAGTGCGGCGAGGACCATACTTTGACGAATCACCCCATGATTGCAAAGGCCCCTCCAACCAGAGCAAAATGTAAGAATTCATAGACACCTCACTTGGGTTTTACCGCTGTAATTACCGATGAAACCAAGGAGTCAATGCTGAATCCCTCATCAACACCCCAAGTAAACTCATCTATCTTTCCAAAAAGTGAACCTGACAGTTTCTCTTTTTTATCAAGGAATGAATCAAGGGCTTCGATGCTTGGCTTGAGGTACCCCTCGCCCCTGGCCTTTATCGGTTCCTCAAAGGAAGCTTGCAGTCGCTGCCCTCTTCGAACGTACACTCTTGCATAGTCCCAGAGATTGTTCCCCGCCTGGGTTTTCTGTCGCGCAATGGGAACCGCTATGTAGAGCGCTTTGATGAATGCTGAGAGCGCGATATCAAGATGTTCATCACCTCCAAGGGTCTCGACTAATTGACCAATATCCAAAGCGACGTATCGATAGTATGTAGCTGAATTGAACTCGAGAGTACCCATGTGACCAGCACCGCCTTCCGACTCAAATTCATTCTTCACATCATCTAATGCTGTGAAAAACTCAACTTCGATATTTGCCTTATGGGTGGAAATGGCATGTGCGAATACAGATGCACCTTCCAAGGTTAAATCCGGACCTTGTGCCACCATCCTGCCAAACAGGGCGATATCCAAACCATCCAATGCCTTGAATCCCGAAATTGATGCATCCTTATGTGCTTTGATGATCTCCTTTGCATCCATATTCTGAAGTGAAAATCCTTTCCGGTTGGCATAATCAGCGAGGGCCTTGGCTTCGGATTCACTGAAGAAGTGAAGCGTATCTTTCACCAATACTTCTTCGATACGATCGCCGCACGCTTTGGCTTGCTCCTCGTTGGCTCCAAGAGCCAGGACCTCTTTCTGTATCAATTCAGAAACGTACTTGGTCCTCACGCCAAGCTTGATGCCAAACTCAGCCATCGCCATTCGAACTTGTCGTTTCCAGGATTGGCTACTGACACGAGCTCTCGGTACCCCTCCGACCATTGCGGTTTTGGGGGACCCAACATCATCCCTATTCAAGCATGTCACGGGAAAACTCTGCAAAATGTGGAACTCTACTTGTAAGCCTTTGTACTCATTCATTTCGTACACTCCTTGATTATGATATTGGTTGCAATTGCAACAATCCGAAGCCAAACGCCTTTGCTCTTCCTATCCCATCGCTGAAACTTTTCACAAAGAGAAACCGGTCGGTTACTCTCAGTACACCGACAACCGTACATTCATTCAGTGTCACCGTGTGATTTCCTCGTCGGAACCTGACCACACCAAGATCCTGTAGCTCAAGGCTTTCTGGATTTGCAGAGAAGCCCCACTGTGCCTGCTTATCAAGGAACCACTTCAGTACGGCATCATGGGAAGTAATGGCAATTCCCTTGCCTCCGGACCTGACAATCGGGTTGATTCGTACCTTGAATGCATACCAGGACCATTGCAAAAACGAAGGATCTACCGTCTTCAACTCGAGAGAGCCAACGCGAGGATGGTCAGGAGTTTTTCGAGAAAGAATCAAGATTTTCATGCTGCCAGGGCTCGTGCTTCGAGGGTATCGATAGTAGAGGAACGAGCGCTCTTGGGTGGGGAAGAGATCATACACGACACGATGGACCGAGTATTCGTCCTGGATGTCAAGTGCCTTTATAGCACGCCGATCAAGACTGAGGATGGATGCAATCATGGTTTTTGCCTCTCCTCCGTGCTCTTTTGATAGAACTCCTTTGCCCATCCAAGCTTGGTCCGTTCTTGTGAAACCTCGTAGTTGAAAGACAGCAGCTCGTCCAGAAGCCGTGCATGAGAGAGTGCGATATTATTTCCTACGAGATGGCGCAGCAGAGGGCCGAGGATATCGATGACTTCTTCTTGGTCACGGCAGGAGAGCAACCGCCTAAGGCGGGCTGCCTCCGGAGAAGACTCAATCTCATTCACTTGGCCCTTTTGCGCTGAAAGCTCTCTGAGGGCAGCACCGAGCCCGAGAGTGCCGTTTACTGTTGTCCTGGTGCGAGAGAGACTTGCTCCGATCAAGGAGAAGGCTCTTCGTTCCCAAGGTTTCTCCAGGTCAACCCACCGCGCCAACAGCTCCCAGGCTTGGTGCGCTGTGGCCTCACTGTCGGCTTTCCGGAGTTTGGCGGAAAATCCCTTATCGGAGCCGTGGGCCAATACCCAGGCAACGAAAGCCTCTGATCGTTCTTGAGCCATGTTTATTCCTCCCCTTTTGTGATTCGTTTGACAACCGGGCGATTCTTTACCCAGGCTACGATTTGGCGTGCGGTGTCTCGTGAGCAGAATGTGTTGTACAGGTCATCGGCTTTTTCAGCTATCTTCCTACGGATTCGCAACAGAGCGTCCTCATCGGTACATGCGTCTACAAGGCTTTGGAAGATTGTTTCACAATATTCCCAATATCGTGCAGTCGCGACAGCGTCAATTGGAGCCTTCTTCTCATTCAATTCCTGATAGTACCGTTTTACACTCATTTTCAGTGTAAATCCTGTTGATTCCAGCCATGCAATCTCAGATTCCAACGTCTTGAACCAAGATGCTCCCAATACCTTTGAATCGAGGAAGACCACTGATTCAATGAAATCATCACTCTGTTTCACTGATTGGTCTCCCGCAGTACCTCGCACTTGGAGACCCCCTGACCAGACCCCAAAGGAGGGGACGGCGCTGCGGGCCCGGAGGAGGAACTCATGCACTTGCATGCAGGTGAACCCACGGTCAGTCTCCGCAAAGGACAGGGAGAGAAGGGCATCAAGGTTTCGCCAAGGCTTCTTGCTTGTGTCAAGAAATAGGACTTTGCCATCTTTTTTGAAGGACATGAATGGCTCTCTCCAGCCTTCTTTGTGGCTTGGGTACTGGATACCTTCAGTAAAAAGAACGCCATCGTCTTTGAGCAACGTGAATCGACTCATACTCACCAAGGTCCCCATGTGGCTGTTTTTTAACACTCGTGCAATGTCATCGTCCTCACCTGTCGGCATCAACTCCCAGGGAGGTGGGACCGGGTCGTCATACCATTGCGGATACTTGGCAAAATCCTCTTTCGTGAACATATTCAACCACACGGTTTCCAAGATACTCGTCCCCCAGAGGCAACTTTGGGCATACCCAGTGTAGTTGCCCAAGGAAGGCCCGGGTTTTGCACTCTTTCCTTTGGTCGTGAAATGAGGAGAGAGGGGAGGAACGTGTGCCACGCGCTTCCCTCCACTGTTGTAGTTCATGACGGAGATAAGGAAAAGTGCCTTTTCAGCATCGGTAGGGACCCTGTTGACATGGTATTGATTGATAACCGTCTCGTTTTCAGCCGGGATATCAGGATGGTAAGCTTTGCCTATAGGCATGACAGCGATGGGTTCTCCTTTGTGCGTCTTTATCTGCTCAAGAATGGGATATTGCAAAAACGGTCTTTCACCGTACAGGAAGAAACACGCATGGTTTGCTTCGAGGTAAGCAAGACAATGATTGCCTATCCCGTTGGAGCCCAGTGTGTTCCAGTGCATCTGATCTGTCGGTGTTGAGGCTCTCTGGGCAATCGCAAGCAACAATTTCAGTACCGCTAATTTCTGTATTGGCGTTCCTCCAAGCTCTGACGGCTCATTGGTTGAAAAAATGTCTCGTAACGATGCCGCCTTCTCTCCAACAACAGGAATCCACGGCTCATCGATAAGATTGAATTGATTCACTACAGCTCCTCCTTTTCTCTCTTTGCCACATACCCCAGCGCTTCTGTGTAGGATAATTGGTACGCTTCATTCGCTCTGCCACCTCCAATCTTCCTGATGGTTCCACTCTCATCAAGAACCGCTACCCGGATACGAGGATCAGGTTCGTCAGCGATGTAGTGAAAGGGTTTCAACCATTGCAACTCAGCCAATGATGCCACATCAGGTGAGACGTATGATGTCACAGTGATTAGATTTTTAAGGATTTGTATTGCAATTTTTCTTTGCTCGTCTTTTCCAGTGGCACTGACATCTATGATAGAGCCATCCATCAGGCGACGAAATGGTGATTGTGGCCTGGGATCTTCCTTGAGCAATAGCACCGGGCATGAAACAAGGTCACTGTGGCGGGTCTGTGCCGATTCATCATCATACACAGCTCCGGTCATGGCCATGCCATTGAAGGCAAATCGCTGTAGAGTATCCTTTCGTTTGATTAGTTCTTGCTTTGCTGTTGCAATTTTCCCTTGTTCAATTCGCTCCTCGTACGTTCGTTCAAGAATCGGGCGCATGTCTCTGCTCATTACAAAACTCTTTATATCCTTCCATTCAAGATATGAGCGCCAAAGTACATATGGGTCGTACACCGCACCCGAAGGGCCGAATCCATACAGAGGATTGAAGTCATCGCCGAGTATCTGAGGAACCAAAATGATGATCGCCATCGGCAAGGTCTTGGGTCTGAGGTCGTCATGTTGTCTATGACGCCAGACCCTTCCGGCCCGTTGTAGAATCATGTCGCTCGGGGCAAGTCGCGTTACCAATAGATCGGCATCGATGTCGAGCGACTGTTCCAACACTTGGGTTCCTACCAGAACTCTTCCCCGCTCTCCACGTCTGTTGCTTCCGCCTTTACCATAGAGATTAACCCAATGGGCCTCCAATTCCTGGCGCCTTTCCGAGGGGAAACGGGAGTGTATGAGCCCCACCTCCACCCCTGCCTCTTGTCCCCAAGCAGCAAAGTGCTTAAAGACATCTTGAGCCTCTCCCACGGTGTTCTCGATCCATAGCACCTGCATCCCCTCGAGAGCATATTGTCTGATTTGCGCAATTACCGTCTCTTTGTCTGTTGCGCAAGCAACATGGCATATGCGATCAGGCGATGGCTCTGACCCGGTCACAGTAATCTTCCCTCCTACGCTGGAGGTGATCAACGGGTAGTCTATAGGGAGGGTGGGAAACGGGACACCGATAAGCTCTTCCTTCCTTTGGTGGGTCAATGTAGCGCTGAGTAATATGACGGTACAACCAAGATTCCGCAGCTGGGTGATAAGATATTGGAGGAGTGTTCCGGTGTATGCATCGTATGAGTGGACTTCGTCGAGGATGACGATTTTCCCCGCTAAGCCAAAGCTTCTGACGAAGCCGTGTTTGACGTGGAGTACCGCGAGCAATGCCTGGTCCAGCGTCCCTACCCCGAATGGAGCGAGAATCCTTCTCTTTGATGGGTCAAACCAAGAATTCCCGACCTCGCCTTCTTCACCCATATCGCAAGAGGACAACCATGCAGTGCCGTGAAGAAGGAGCGCTGCTTGGCACGCTGGATCGACTAGAATTCTTTGGAGGAACTCATTCATGCGTTGATACATATTCTCTGAGGTCAATTTGGTGGGTAGTGCGAAATAGATACCTGAATTCTGTCCTTGCTCGAGCATCTTGTAGGCAGCATACAACGCGGCTTCAGTCTTTCCTGCCCCCATGAGTGCTTCAAGTACATAAACCCCTGGGCCTGTGACCATATCACTGAAGGTTTTTTGGGTCGGTCGTGGTGGAAATCCAAAAATCTCGTCAAAGCTCAGGCTCTTTCTGATGCTAGGTATCTGAAATCCTGCCTGCTGAATTGCGCTATCAAGCAGATGAGGGAGGGTGCCATAGTCGATAGCACGAAGGTTTTGAAAGACGGTCCCAGAACCAATCCAATCGGAGACAGTAACCAAGCCTGCGATGGCAGATGCGATATGCACAGAGGCGATTACCGGGATGTCTTCGTCAAAGTATTGCTTCAGGAACGCAAACAATACCTCTCGCTGCATCTGCCACGCTTCGCCTCCGATGACGGCGTCGTTGGCAAGAAGTGATCCCTTGGGATTCTTCCCATGATGTCTTCCGACAATCTTTGCGACGGTTGGGTTGAATTGGGAAAACATTGCCTGGCTGACTCCGGCATGATATCCAGTGACCTCTTCAAGAGATGAATTCACTCCAGCCAGTTCGGGTACATGAAAACTATCACCACCAGACACCGCATCGTACAATTTTTTAAGGAACAACGGGTTCACTTTTCCAATATCATGGCAGGCTGCAATGAGTGCAGACCCCTTGATGAATACAGTGTTCTGGACTTGGACAGGAAAGAGGAGAATCAATCTCCTTGCAACTTCTCCGACGATGATAGAGTGCGCAGTAATCTCCAATCCAAAGTCAGTGACTCCGTTGTTGTTCACGGTTTTCGCATAGCATCGGTTAAGTGGCAATGCCTTATCAGATGTGTGCTGTCCTTCCCTGTTTTTGAAAAACATAGCTATCAGTACGATACCATGGCAATTGGCTAAAAGATAGTAAAAATTATCCCACAGAAAAAATGCACAGAAAAATGATTGAACCGTTTCTTATCCGTTTCTAATCTACATCAGAGACCTTCCATCGTAACGGTGCCCAACACCACAGCCCGCCTCGCTCCGGTGACAGCCGGAATGTTGGCAGGCAAGCCCATCATCGAGGCGTGGGCGAGGAGGGCAAAGGCCATCGCCTCACGGTCGGTGTCCAAGACCCCCACCTCATCGCTAGTGACCACGTCGGCTTCAAGGGCAGAAGCGATCATGGCCAGTAAGGTCTTGTTGCGTGCCCCTCCCCCGCAGACGACGACGCGGTCAATGGCACATGTAGGCAAAACAAAGCGGTGGTACGCATCGGTTATGGTGGCGGCGGTGAAGGCGGTGGCGGTGGCGACAATATCGGCATACGAGAGGCCGCGCACCACTGAACGTTGGATGAACTCACCGACGAAGCCCGCTCCATAGACCTCACGGCCCGTGGACTTGGGAGGCTGCTTGCTAAAGTACGGATCCTCCATCAATGAGGCGAGCAGGGTGCGGTCGACCTCACCTTCACTGGCGATGAGTCCGCCGTCGTCGTAGTGCGCCGCCCCTTCACTGCCCCATTCGACCACCGCATCGATGATCATGTTCCCTGGCCCGGTATCGAAGGCCCAGACCTGCGATGGCAAAGCCCCCTTGGCAAGGACGGTGACGTTGCCGATGCCGCCAATATTCTGCACTACGACACCTCGATCGGGATCAGAAAAGAGCAGGTGGTCGATATAGGGGGCAAGAGGGGCTCCCTGACCCCCAAGCGCCATATCGGCACTGCGAAAGTCACTGACGATCGGCACACCGGTCAGAGAGGCGACTACCTGTGGATTGCCCAGCTGCAAGGTGGCGGCAACCGGCCCTGTCGAGTCAGGTAGCGGAAACGGCAACCCATTGGGCTCATGCCAGACCGTCTGCCCGTGCATGCCCACGACATCGATGGCAATATGAGTGCGACTCTTCAGGTCGTTGACGACCGCCGCATTCCAGTGAGCAAGGGCGGCATGGGCAACGGTGACATCGCTGATATCGGCCTTGCCTTTAGTACACAGTACGCGCACCTTCTCTCGTAGCTCGGGTGGGTAGGCGCGCGTGGCGCGGTCGATGACCCGGAGGGCCTTGGCCTGTCCGTCGGCAGCGCTGGTGATCTCAACGAGCACTCCATCGACTCCGTCGAGGGAGGTGCCACTCATCAAACCGATTACATGGTGCACAGATCGTGACCGATACGCCTGGATATAGCTTGCTTTGGCCATAGCTCACCTCGTATGTGCAGTATATGATACATAATTTCAAAATGCAAATTATTTTGAAATATAATTTCTTTACAAACCCGACCTCCAATGATAGAGTGGGAACAAGGGATGGAG
>LVBE01000063.1 GCA_001603105.1 Spirochaetales bacterium Spiro_03 | reverse complement strand
AGGTGGTGTTCTCCTCTGCGCTGCGGTAGTGCAAGCCCTTCCTTCTCTTCCTCTTCGGCTTTGCGGCGGCCTTGCTGTACTTGCCGCTCTTGGTGTAGGTCCGCTTGACCACCGGCTCGATGCCGAACAAAGATGATCTCTCTTCCATGGGGTCCTCCATGGTAGAGAGTCTAGCTGGTTGGGATGGATTACATTAGTGCGGTGTTCTCAAGACTGACACGATAATAAACAAAAATACGTCTCACCGATCGATGCTAAGGAGTATCACGCCTATGAGATGAGGGCTACACTGCATATCTTTTTGTCCAATCCTACCGAACCGCCGATGCCGGGGGTCTATCGCAGCGACATCTACATCTTTGTCGAGAAGCGATAGCCCCTTAGTGTGCTGCTCAACTTCATATCACCTTGGTAGGTTATGTCACTACTTATCGATATTCCTTAGGCATCCCTCTTGATATTACTTCCATTTGTTCATACATTATGAGAGTAATGTGTTAGTCATACAGTAGAAAGGGAGTTGTGGATGAACAGAACAATAAATCATATGACATCTGTTGCCTATACTGCCTCTTCACGTGGGCCCGAGAGGATACGGACCAGCTCTCTTTTATTTTCCATTATACTCTTCGTTTTCTTGGCATTTGTCACCCATCCAGCACATACTGCATCGCTGATGTATGACCAAGCTACCGGCACATTGGGACCTATTGACGTCAGTAAGATTGAGACCGGAAACAATATCAAAGAGGACACATACCACGACAAGGCCAAGGAGTTCTACGCAAACAATCAGCCGGGCGTTTTCATCGGTCGCTTACTCTACAACGGCGATCCTACGACGCTCACCTTCACCAATGTCGGACCTGATGCAACCAACGGAGCTGGAAACAACTTCTACTGGACCAATGTAAACTCTACCGACAACTGGACCGAGTTCTTCATCGTCATCAGGGCTAAAGGACTGCGCCACAACGGAAGCACGCACGACTTCTCAGGCAAGAACAAGGTCATCTCGTACAGCAAAGGATACACATATACGCTGCTCTACGGAGCAGGGACCGAAGAGGTGGCAATTGGACAGACCGGATATAATGCTGCTGGAGCATCAGGGGTGTACAACGGGTCAAATGGATTCAAATACAAGTACCCGTACAGCGTCATCTGGTTGGATACGATCATCGTACACATCGACAAAAAAGGAACGAAGAAGCAATACACGCTGTGGCCGCCCTTCTATACACTGGTGCTCGATGATGGCAGCTATGAGACTCAGCTACAGATCAGCACGAACACCGGTGCATCGTATTATCTGCTTCTTCAGGGAAAGAACAGCAGCACTAGCGATATCCCCATGGGCTATTTTTTCACTGTGGACAAACTATACAATACAGTGATTCCCTACACCAACATTGAAGGGCGGAACACCCCTGCCACTGGCCTTGATATCGCAAACGTCTTGTACATCTCAGAAATCTCGCCTGCGAAGATCAAGATCGCGAGCAACGCACAGGGAACCGAACAGAACTTTGTCTTCACCTCAAATGGGAGCACCTATCCGTATAAGCTTGCGTTTGCCGCGACCGTCCCTACGATCGGCGCAACGCAGGTCGCTAACGGCAACACCTTTTCGACGACGTGGACATCAACGATCCAATCGCCTCTGGGCGATCCGCCTCACAATGCGAACCAGCTCTATGGGACGATCAAGCTCTATGTCGATGGCAACACCAATCCCCCGATGCCAGGCTCCTACAGTTCAACCATCTACGTGTTGGTCCAGCCGCAGTGACGAAGTGAGCCTGCGCACGATCTCTGCGTCACTCGGTGCCATCGCATAGTCTTCCAATTCTGCAAGACTCACCCACCTAATCTCGGTATGCACGCTCAAGCGGGGCCTAAACGGTCCGTCCAGGTGTACTAGGTATGCCTTGAGGTGGTAGCGTGTCTGCTTGTTGGTAAAGTCATGGGTATGGACTAGGGCATCGACCTCGATCTCAAGGTCCAACTCTTCACGATACTCACGCTTTAGGGTCTCTTCTTCACTCTCACCCCATCGATTCTTTCCGCCGACGAACTCCCACATCCCCCCGATCGACCCCTTCTGTTCACGCTTTGCGATCAGAAACCGTCCATCGATGACCAAGATCCCAGCAGTGGTGATTCGCTCGTCCATCAGAGCTTCCTCCTATATCAGAACATAGTGAGGGATGACAAAGTGCAGGCAGGCAATGACTACTGTTGCAATGCCTACGCCACGACGGTTGTGTTCAACGTAGGTGGCGGTGGCATGCAAGACCGAGCCATCGCCTTCACCCCCTTCTTGTTCGCCTCTGAGGCTCAGATACAGGTAGTAGAACGCCAACGAAAGGACATTGAGAGAGGGGATGAGATCTCCGAAGAGCGGCGGACCCGGATCGACGGGAAAGAACGCCAACAACAAGCTGATCACGAAGCCGGCGATGATCAATAGAAGGCGCACACTGCCGTTGATGCGGAAGTGGTAGCGCAGCGACAAGAGCAGCGGAAAGCGTACCCCATAGCCGTCAGCCAACAAGAAAGCTGCACCGTACAGCAGGTAGATCTGGGTGACAAAGAAGGTCTGCATCACGACTCTGCCTCCTTGACCACAAGGCCGACACAGTCGATGAGGCGTTCACTGTCGTAGTATCCGTAGGTATTGGCAGCGCGCCTGCCAGCCTCTTGGTGGATCTGTACGCCGATACGAGCTGCATCGAAGGCATTGATGCCCCCTGCCCACAACCCTGCAATGATGCCAGATAGCACATCGCCGCTGCCTGCGACTCCGAGCGATGGGTTGGAGCCATCGAAGACGAGGACCGTCTGGCCGGGGGCGACGACATAGACGAGCGAGCTCTTGACCACCACCACAGCATCAAGGGTGTTGGCAAGCGCTTCGATCAGGGCGAAGAATCCGAGCGGGGTGTGGTCATCGTCAATGTCCAGTGCTCTGGCTAGCGTCGCCAATTCCCCCAAGTGTGGGGTGATGATCATCGCCCCGGTTGGAGGGACTTCACCGGCTAGAGCGAGGTGGGCGAGAGCGGTGATACCGTCCGCATCGATGACGATGGGAACCTGTGCGGCAAGCACGCGCTTTAGCAAGCTCTCTCGCCCCTCCCCCCACCCCGGACCTGCCAATACAACGTCGTAGGAGGCAGGGTCGACGCCCAGGCAGGGGCGGACCATCATCGATGGAGCTTCACTAGCGGCGATCGGCAGGAGCTCCTCATCAGTGGCCAGTGTCACCAAGCCTGCCCGGGCGGCAAAAGAGCCGCGTCCGGCCAGGCGGAGAGCTCCGCTATAGGCAAGGCTGCCGCCAAAAATCACCACATGGCCGCGTGTGTTCTTGTAGGCATCGCGCCGGAGGGGGGCGAGGGTGGCGTCCTCATCGACCAAGATAGCCACCGGTGTGAGGGAGGCGAGCATGGCAGGGGGAAAACTCGGATTGACCACTGCCCAGATGCCGCATCGAGCCCGGCTTCGGGGATGAACAAGAGCACTCTTCAACGCCCCCATCGTCACGGTGTAGTCAGCCTCGATCGCTATCGCATCGAACCGATTCTGGTCTGCAAGTCCACTGGGGATGTCGATACTGAAGATCTGAGCGTTGCTTGCGTTGGCCAGTTCCACTATTCGGGCAGCTGCGCTCCGTAGGGGGCCTTGAAGGCCCGTACCTGCGATACCGTCAATGACCCACTGAGCCTGGGCGAGCGCCCCATCCAGTTCGCGCTCCTCGATAGTGGCAATCCCGTAGGCCTCGATGATCGCTCGCTGGACCTGGTTCGAGGACGAGGGAGTGCCTTCGAGCAAGAGAATGGCTTGGTTGGTGTACCCCTCATTGTAGGCGTAGCGGCTCACGACCAGGGCATCGCCGCCGTTGTTCCCCGATCCGACAAGAAAGAGCAGTGATGCATCGCGCCCCTTGATCAGCGCTCTGAGCATAAGCCACGCCTGAAGGCCTGCGCTTTCCATCAGGATGAGGGCGTCGATGTGCGCTTCGTCTTGGCTACGGCGGTCGATCTGGGCGATATCTGAACAGCGGACAATCGGCTTCATATGCCTACTGTAGTGTAGAGACCGGGCTTTTTCAACCAACACGACCCTTGACAGCCCTGTCCCTTCTTTGTAGGCTGAGAACGTCCTGGGGTGGCCATGCGCCTGAGATTACACCCGTTAACCTGATCTGGATAATGCCAGCGGAGGGAGACAGAACCTAATCATCCAATTCCCCACGGCAGACTATTATTCTATGGAGGTGCACTATGACACTGCATCGAACTGTATGGATTGTGGTTGCCATCACCCTACTGTTGAACCCACTGGCGGCGGCGGGCAATCGAGAAAAAGACTCACCGTTGGTGGTCTACGCCTACGACACCTTTGTCGGCGACTGGGGCCCAGGCCCATCGGTTGTCACCGCCTATGAGGCAGCGTATGGCACCAAGGTCCGCCTCGTCGGTAGCGGCGACGCGGTCTCGATGATGAATCGACTCATCTCTGAGGGAGCTTCGACACCCGCCGATGTGGTCCTTGGCATCAGCGACGACATGGCGTCCCAGATCCTGAAGACCGATTTGCTGCGCCCCTACAAGAGCCCGAATCTCGCACATATCCCTGCATTTTTGCACTTTGACGAACATGATCGGCTCCTGCCCTTTGACTATGGGAACTTTGCCTTCATCGTCGACAGCGAACGCCTGGACAAGAGCCTGTGGCCTGCATCCCTGGCCGATCTAGCCAGCCCTCGCTACAAGGGCAAGCTCATCCTCATTGACCCCCGTACCTCCGCCGTAGGCCTGGGTCTGATGCTCTGGACGATCGAGGAGTTTGGTGAGGATGGGTGGCTTGTCTGGTGGCAACAGGTCAAGGCCAATGCCCTGACCATCACCGACGGATGGTCGAGTGCCTATGGGCTCTTTACCGAAGGTGAGGCCCCATTGGTCATCAGCTACACCACCAGCGTCGTCTACCACGTCCTCAGCGAGCATACGACACGCTATCAGGCCCTGCTCTTTCCCTCGGGCCACCAGGCAACGATCGAAGGGGTCGGTATCCTCGCCTCCAGCAAGAAGGGTAAAGAGGCAGAGCGCTTCGTTGACTTCCTGCTTTCAGAAGCGCAAGAGCAGATCGCCGTAGCTAACTCCATGTATCCAGCAAATGAAGCGACAGTGCTACCTGATGCCTTCGACTGGGCACCCAAACCCAAGCGCTCCACCACCGTCGACCGCGCAAGGCTTGAAAAAAACCTTGAACGATGGCTTACTGAGTGGACAGAGGTTATGAGTAGATGAGTCGAGGCAGATCGAAGGTCGAGGGAGCATTCTACCGGCGCTTGGCGTTGCCTGCACTGTGCGTCATCGCTCTCTTCTTCCTCGGCCCGCTTCTGCTCACCCTCTCCTCGGCGTTCGTCACCGAGGAGGGGAGATTCTCCCTCTCTGCCATCGTCGAGGTTTTCAGCAACCCCTACACGCTGAGGGTGATGCGCTTCACCCTCACCCAGGCAGCGCTCTCCACCCTCGCCTCCCTGCTCGTTGCCCTGCCTGGCTCATACTTGCTCTCCTCCTACTCCATCCGCCTCAGGCCCGTAATCCTCGCGCTCACAGCAATCCCGTTCGTGATTCCCTCGATCTTGGTGGTGTTGGGCTTTGTCATCTTCTTTGGTAACAACGGGTATCTCAACCTGCTGTTGATGAGGCTCTTCTCTCTCTCCGAACCGCCGCTACGGATCCTCTACTCCTACAAAGCGATCATTCTCGCCCATACCTTCTACAACTTTCCTATCATCATGAACTTGGTGACCACCTACGCCCTGAGCCTTGACCGGCGTCAGGAGGCAGCCTCCTACACGCTCGGTGCATCAAAACGGCGAACGTTCTTCGCCGTGACGCTGCCGCGGCTACTGCCGGTCATCATCAGCTCGGCAAGCCTGGTCTTCCTCTTTTGCTATAGCAGCTTCGCCATCATCCTCGTCCTCGGTGGAGGGCCTCGCTACACGACGATGGAGGTTGAAATCTATCGCCAAGCGAGGATGGTCGGCAGCGCTCAAGGAGCCGCGGCTCTGAGCCTCTTCTCGATCGCTGTCACCAGCGCTCTCTTGGTGGCATACAACAGGAGCCAAAGAACCCATGCAAGGCAGGAGGCACAAAGCCAGCCACTGTTGTTGCAGCGCCGGCCAGCGAAAGCTCTGGCACGCGCCCTCGCCCTGTTGTACACCATCATCACGTCCCTCTTCGTCCTCGCCCCCATCGCCTCGGTCATCGTGCGGTCAGTCTACGGACCATCTGGCTTCTCGCTGAAGTGGTATCGCCAGCTGTTGGGCTTCGAGCGCGCCTCCTCCCATATGGGAACGGCCCTGGCCGCGCTCACCAACAGCCTTGCCATCGCGCTGGTTGTCTCCATCCTGGCAGTAGGTTTGGGGACCTCCCTCGCCGCCTCGATCCAGCGGCGACGACGCTTCGGCGGAGCACTGGAATTGGTGGGCATGCTGAGCATGACCGTCAGTTCAGTGATCATTGGACTGGGGTACTTTCTCATCACCGCACGCCTCAAAGGAGGATCTGCGATGAGCTATCTGCTTGTTGTGATGGCTCACCTGATCATTGCCCTGCCCTTCACCCTCAGGGTCATGCTGCCCCAGTATCGCAAGATACTCCCCGTCTATGCCAATAGTGCACGTACCCTTGGCAGCAGCGCATCTCATGCGTTTGTCGCCATCGAGCTGCCGCTCTTGAAAGGCGCGATGGTCAGTGGGGCGATCTTCGCCTTTGCCATCTCAATGGGGGAGTTCAACGCAACCCTCACCCTCGCCTCTTCCACCATCGTCACCCTGCCAATCGTCATGTATCGCCTCATCGGCTCATACAACTACCAAGGCGCTTGTGCACTGGGTACGATCCTCATCGCCGTCAGTCTGGCGGTCTTTGTCGCAACCAGTACATCAAAAGGAACAACGCATGCATGACAGAGGTTTGGTCTGCTCCCTAGGTGCATCGTATGATGAGTTCACCCTCAATGCAGAGTTTGCCGTCAATGAAGGTGAGCTTGCCTGCCTCATCGGCCCGTCGGGGTGCGGCAAATCCACCACGCTCATGCTCATCAGTGGGCTCTTGCCACTCGAGTCGGGATCCATCACGCTCTTTGGCAGTGACTTGGCGGGTACCGCTGTACATCACCGCCAGATCGCGATGGTCTTTCAGGAGTATGCTCTCTTTCCACACATGAGCGTAGCTGAGAACATCGCCTATCCCATGAAGATACGGGGCACCAAACGCGCACAACGACAGGCTCGAGCTGAACAACTCTTGGAGCTTGTATCGCTTGCGGGATACGGAAAGCGCCGAAGCGATGAGCTCTCAGGAGGAGAGAAGCAGCGCGTAGCCCTCGCTCGTGCGTTGGCGAGCGACCCACAGCTTTTGCTGCTCGATGAGCCGCTTTCGGCCCTTGATGCGAAGCTACGCTCCCATCTGCGCCAGGAAATCCGGCGCATCCACGACCAGGCCGGCATCACTACCCTCTATGTCACCCACGACCAAGATGAGGCCCTCTCAATCGCTGACCGTCTCATTGTCATGCGCGATGGGAAGGTCGTCCAAAGCGGTACAGCCCAGCAGGTGTACCACACACCCAATTCACACTTCGTCGCCACGTTCATCGGAGAGGGCAATACGCTGCCCTCTACGGTCATCGCCAGTGAAAGCGCTGGCGCCAACCAGGTCATCTTCTTCCGTCCTGAGGATGTGCGGGTACACCTGGGCGAGATCGGCGAGTACCTACCCCACCTGAGCTTTGCAGCATCTGTCGTAGAACGCCAGGAGTTCATAGGGGGGCGCTATCGCCTCCAGACCCGATGGCAGGGACACACCATCATCTGCTACAGTGCGCGTCCCATTGGAACTTCGACGCTGAATTTGAGCGTCAGGATGCGCGATATCCTTCGGTTTGACGAGGCAAAGAGCTGAAAACTCCCCTGATAGGGGAATACACGCTGTATGCTTGTAGGCTATACTCATCCTATGAAACGCATAGCTGCCCTAGCCATCCTTGTCGGCATCCTCATGCCCCTCAGTGCAAATCCGACAGGCCAGTACTATGCCCTCTCCCTCTCCCTCTTTCCCTACATGACGATTCCTCACTACCAAGATGAGATACCGATGCGCACCGCTGCAGGAACCGAGGTGATGGTCGGCGCGTTGGGCTATCGATTCGCTGTCCACGATGTGAGCCTTGAGGTCGGCTACCTGGGCACCACCGCTTCCATCACCCACGGTTTTTATCGCACCCGGGGCTTTGATTCGGTGAAGGTCGCCCTACGCTGGGCCTATCAGATGAAGGAAAACCTCAGCCTCTTCACGGCGCTGGGTACGGAGATCAACTTCTACCGCAACGTCGACAGCGCCTTTGCCTCCTTCTCCACCGCCGTCGGCGCTGAGGTGCAGCTTGCGTACAACTCATCCTACCGACTCAGCCTCATCTTCCCGTTGACCATTCATCTACGCAAGGAGATCACAGCGATCCAAAGTGCCGTTGGGCTGCGATACCAGATCTTTCCCACCCTACGAGGCGGCCGATGAAGAGAGCAGTCCATGTACTAACCGCTCTACTGCTGCTCATTGTCCTCACGGGCTGTGAGGTCTTCCTCCAAGCTCCAGAGCAAGGGAATGTATATGCAATCCTGATCGCCCTGGATTACAAGAACACCACTGATCAAGCGTCACTGGACGGTACGCTTGGCGATGCCCGAGAGCTCAAGTATGCACTTAAGGCTGTTGCCGATAAGTCAAAAGCAAACGCCTATCATAGCTACCTGTTCATACAGGAAGGCCTAGGCCACAGCACTTCCGACGTTGTGCAGATCGGAGACCAGGGACCTGTGAACACGTATCCCTCTTCAACGAACTTGCTCGCGGCTTTCCAGGCTCTTGGACACGTGACAACGGCCAAAGACCTTATCATCGTAACGTACAGCGGCCACGGCGCTGAAAATGGGGAGCTGGCACTAGCAGACACAGGGACCGGCACAACCGAGAAGTTTGCAGCCTCAAAAATCCTTGATGCCCTGCAGAATGTGCCAGGACGTAAACTCATGATCCTTGATACCTGTTACAGTGGTGTATCAATTCCGGACAGTGGGGCAAGCCACTCTACCCTGACTGACAACAACATATCCAAATGGTACTCAAAGTATTGGGACAGCTCTTCCTACAAAAAACCTGATGTATTTGTCATGACCGCCAGCACCAACACCCTCTCCTACGAACAAGCGATAACCAACGGGCATAGCCACGGTGTCTTCACCAACGCCCTCCTCAATGGCCTGGGCTGGACTCACCCCCATACCAATGATCTTGAGACAATCGCCCCTGCCCCGCCTGCTGCAATCAAAAACTCCATAATGAGCGTGGATACACTCTATGAATATGTCAAAGAGTATAAATCATCGGATACCTGGCTCTCCATTTTCTCGCCTTCAGGCAGGGGCCAACACCCCATGGTCAGCGGAGGCAGTCTTGATATGATCCTCTTCACCTTCTGAAGCACCCTCTCTATCTTTTGGCCTTGGAGGGTATGAAGACCCTCCTTTGGCTCATACTGCCGCTTCTTCTGCTCTCGGTGGGCTGTGAGCTCACCTCGGCCCCACACGGGCGCATCGTCCACCTAGCCATCGCCCTTTCCTATCGGGGATCGGATGTACAGAGCCTGCCTGCTGCCATCAACGATGGAGAGGAGCTGGCCCTGGCCTTTGGCGATCTCTTTTGTGACCGCCTCGTTATCGGACAGCAGTTGATCTGGGATGGGGATGGGCACGCCTCTGAGACTGCAGACCTTTGCAGGCCCACCAAGGAAGCGGTCATCAGCCACATCGCTCTGTGGGTCGCAGCACTGGATAGCAACGACCTGCTGATCATCTCCTACAGCGGTCACGGCCTTGAGGATGGATCGCTGGTCCTCGCCCCAGAAAGCCATGATGGCGCTCTTCTTTTGGAGGATGGGACACTCAATCCTCTTCTAATCCTGACTGTCGAAGAACTACTTTCGTTGCTCGTGCCTGCACGAGCCGCAACCTTGTTGCTGCTCGACAGCTGCTATAGCGGCAATTTTATCACCCCGACCGGCTCGTCGATCTCGACGATCGGAACCACTGAGATCTTCGCTGCGGCGTGGAGGCGCTACGCCAGTGGCGCTACCCCTTCCAACTGCCGTCTCTTTGTCCTTGGTGCAACGACCGCTGACCATACAAGCTTTGAACCCTTAGCGGGGTCGCACACCCATGGATACTTCACTCGCGCCCTTCTAGAGGGCCTTGGATGGGATTGCACTCAACAAAGGCTGACAGTCCGTAGGCCTCTGATCACCGCCGATTGGCTCTACGCATACATCCTGGCCAACCAGCGCCTTCCCTCAACAAGCGAGGGAGGGACGTGGTACCAGCACCCCACTATCGGAGGGGGGCCGATGGAGTTGGTGCTAATCAAGCGATGAACTGCCCCTCACGCACCGAGGCGATCTCGTCTCTGATAATGGCTGCTCGTTCAAACTCTAGGTTCTTGGCAGCCTCAAGCATCTCGCGCTCCAGGGCCTTGATGTACTTCTTGCGGTCAGAAGCTGAGAGGAGGTTGTATCCACCCTTGAGGATGGCAAGATCTTGCTTCTGGATCTCCCTCGTCTCCTCTTTCTCTCGCTCGATGATATCCTGCACTGCCTTGATGATCGTCTTTGGGGTGATGCCGTGGAGATTGTTGTACTCCATCTGGATGGCACGTCGGCGCTCAGTCTCCCCGATGGCCTCCTCCATGGCGCTACTGATGCGGTCAGCATACATGATGACCCGCCCCTGGGCATTGCGTGCTGCTCGGCCGATGATCTGGATGAGGCTGGTGGTGGAGCGCAAAAAGCCGATCTTGTCGGCATCAAGGATGGCGATGAGGGAGACCTCGGGCAGGTCCAGGCCCTCGCGCAGGAGGTTGATACCCACCAACACATCAAAGACCCCCAGGCGCAGGTCCCTGAGCAGCTCCACACGCTCAATCGTCTCAATCTCGCTGTGTAGATAGCGCACCTTCAACCCCAACGAGGCAAAGTAGTCAGTCAGGTCCTCACTCATCTTCTTTGTCAGCGTGGTGACCAAGACCCGCTCTTTTTTGGCCACCGTCTTACGGATCTCGGCGTAGAGATCCTCCATCTGGCTCTCGGTAGGCCGTACATCGATCTTGGGGTCGAGCAGGCCCGTCGGCCTGATCAGCTGCTCCACTACCTGCTCGCTCTCGTTGAGTTCAAGCTTTCCGGGCGTTGCGCTGACGTAGATGCGTTGGTCGATGACCTTGATGAACTCATCGTACTTCAGCGGCCGGTTATCGAGCGCCGAAGGAAGACGGAAGCCGTAGTTGACCAGGTTGAGCTTACGGGAGCGATCGCCCTCATACATCGCTCCCACCTGCGGGATCGTTACGTGGGACTCATCGATGAAGGTCACGAAGTCCGGGGGAAAGTAGTCCAAGAGGACTGCAGGGCGCTCACCGGCCTTTCGGTTGGAGAGCGGGCGGCTGTAGTTCTCGATGCCGGAGCAGTATCCGATCTCCTCTAGCATCTCAAGGTCATACTCAACCCGCGTTCTGATACGTTCGGCTTCAAGTGGCTTTCCCATCGATTCAAAGTACTCGACCTGCTCCTCCATCTCTCCCTTAATTCGGCTGATGGCGGCCTTGACCTGCTCCGGCGGCATGACGAACTGCTTGGCCGGATAGAGGGTGTAGCTCTCTACCGACTCTTGCTTCTCCCCACTGACCGGATCAAACCACTGGATCTGGGCAATCTCGTCCCAGTCGATGCTAATGCGAACTGCGTTCTCGAGGTAGGAGGGACAGATCTCGATGGTATCGCCCTTGACCCGAAAGGAACCCCGCTTGAGGACCGCATCGTTGCGCTCATACTGCATCCGTACCAACTGGTTGAGGATCTCTTTGTGGTTGAAGGGAGTGCCGCGGTGGAAGGTGTAGACCATGTCACGCACTGAGACCGGGTTTGCCAAGCCAAAGATGCAGGAGACGGTCGCCACGACGATAACATCACGGCGCTCCATCAAGGAGAAGGTGGCGCTGAGGCGCAGTCGATCGATCTCCTGGTTGATGTCGGCATCCTTTTCAATGTACAGGTCCTTGCCTGGCACATACGCCTCAGGCTGATAGTAATCGTACGTCGATACAAAGTACTCGACCGCGTTGTCGGGAAAGAATGACTTGAACTCCCGATACAGCTGAGCGGCAAGGGTCTTGTTGTGGCTGAGCACCAACGTAGGGCGCTGTACCTGCTCGATGATCTTTGCCATCGTATAGGTCTTGCCGCTGCCGGTCACTCCCTTCAGGGTCTGATAGCGACTGCCATCCTTGATACCCTGACTGAGGCGTTCGATCGCCTGCCCTTGGTCCCCTGATGGCTCAAAGGGGGCCGCCACCTTGAACCGTCGCTGCCGGTAGGAGACATCCCCATGGACATTGGTGATCGCCTCCCCTCCCCATCGTTGATCTACGGATATTTCATTCATGCCTATCGTACCAAGGCGCCCACATGCTGCGCCGTTCGTTCTATGAGTTGGACGGTGAAACGCTTGGTCTCACCCTTTCGATTTACCTCTACCTCGATCTTCTGCCCGCTTCTGGTCGGCAGCAGGGCTAGGTAGAGGTCGTTGAGGTCGCGGATCTTCGTCTGTCCGACCCTGGTGATGATATCACCGCCGAGATAGAGCAGTGACGAACCATATTGGACGGCCTGGGTGCCGCCCTGGATGCCGGCCTTCTCTGCCCAGCCGCCGGCGGCGACCTGGCTGACCAATACCCCTTCATCCACAGCCAGCTTGGCGTAGCTGACCAGCTGCGGGGAGAGCTGCACCGCCGCTACATCGAGCCAGCCTCGGCTGACCTTGCCGGTTTGGATCAGGTCGGGCACTATCGTAAGGGCTGTCTTGATCGGAATGGCGAATCCAAGGCCCTGTGAGCTGCCGGTGGTTGAGTAGATCGATGTATTGATGCCCACCACCTCTGATCGGCTATTGATCAGCGGGCCTCCACTATTGCCTGGGTTGATCGTCGCATCGGTCTGAATCGCATTCATGATGATCTTGCCGTCTGCGGAGCGGACCGGACGGTTCAAGCCACTGACGATGCCGGTGGTCATCGTCCGGTCATAGCCAAAGGGATTGCCGATGGCGATCACCGTCTGGCCGACCTTCAGCGCATCACTGTCGCCGAGCGTAACTGGCTCAAGGCGAACTGAGCGCGGTACGTCTATCTTGATGACCGCCAGATCCTCGACGCTATCAAGGCCGATGAGTTTGGCAGTATATACCTCTTGGGTATACAGGCCGACTTGCAGCGTATTGGCCTTCTCCACCACATGGGCGTTGGTGAGGATATATCCATCAGATGAGAGGATGATGCCACTGCCAGTGCCTTGGGTGTCGACACTCATCCCAAGCGACGGCTCGGCGCCAGTGATGTGCACCACGCTTCGATTCACCTTCTCGTAGGCGGTGATGTTCACCATCTCCGACGAGGTGTAGCGCCATGTCGAGTCATCGCCGCTGAGGATCGTCAGCCCCTCCTCGCCATAGAAGATATCGGAGAGCTGTACCCCAGATAGAGCAAGCACCGCCTCAACCCCTTGGTTTTCAGCAATCGCCTTCAGGGCACTGCTGAGCTGCCGCCTCTGCTTCTCTTCGCCGATCGTGCGGGTCAAACGCCCCAAAAAGAGTAGCGCCACTGCGATGAGCAACACGGCGATGATGAGGATGATGAGGCGAAGCACACGCTGTGATCTGCGATTGACCATATGCAGAGTGTACTTCCAAATGAGAGCGATAGGCAACTATAGCGATGAGAATGGAGTGCGCGTAGGAAGTGTCACAATGGCATGGTTTGGAATAATCACAACAGATAAAATGATTTCTAAAGACTTAGTGATTATCACAAATACAGCAATTACAAGGCTCAGTACCTGTATAATGCCTAATCCCAACGCAGCGTTTATTCTTGTCTCTATCACCTCGCCTGTAAATGGTCCTAAACAAATCATCTTCTTGGTTTTCTAAATATCGGCGCAGAGCGTAGGCGCATAAATCAGCTAGCTGGACCATACTAGTAAGCTCAGAATTTACAAATAAAGGTGTTTCTACAATAAAAAACGACTGGCGATGCGATGTAAACATCGCTCGTGGAGACGCTTAGCGACTCCTTCCAGACGTATACATACGATAATATGGTTGTACTACACTGTCAACATTGACACCATACAAAATCGCTCCAAAAGCAGTGACGAAGGA
>LVBE01000232.1 GCA_001603105.1 Spirochaetales bacterium Spiro_03 | reverse complement strand
GGATCCCCCTCCCCCCGATCTCCTCCTCACGGGTGAAGGCGAAGAGCAGAGAAGATTCAGGGGGAGTATCAAAGAGGTCCAAGATGATGGCAAGCAGGATGGCACATCCTACTCGATTGTCCAGGGCCTTCCCTTTGATGGTGTCCTCATCGATGGAGCAGCGGGTAGCGAAAGTTCCCGTCATGGCCACACGTGGCAAAGGGGCAGGCTGGGACAATCGGACCAAGAACGAAGCAGAAGATCCTGTGTTGTGCTTCTCCACCACCCCCACCGCACCATTCTCGAAGATGATCTGGGACCCTACCATCTCGGCTTTTCGAAGTGAGCCGAAGGTGCGAAACCACACAAAGGGGTATTCGACCTTCTGTACCTGGATGCCTACCTCATCGCTGTGGGCGCAGATAAGGCGCCTCTCTTCTCTGTGTTCATTCCCAAGCTGTACCAAGAGGTTCCCAAATGAGTCGTAGAAAAAGGGTACAGAGTGAGAAGAGAGAATCGAGGTTACGGCTTGCAACACCTGATCCTCGTAGCCACTCACCCCGATGGTGTTCGATAGGTGCGAAACTCGTTCATACAATGATTTCATGGTGCAATCCTAACTTCTTTTTGTAGTAGTTGATACGTCGTTCGATCTCGGGGAAGACGAACGCATCGTTGATGCCCAGTTCATCAAGGCCCCGGAGCAGAGTTTCCTTTGCGGTATAGGGAATCACAAAAACGTACTGTTTACGATACATGGTTTCATCAATCGCGCTCTTTGTCCCGTTTGACTGCAGTGGCGAATAGTCGGATGGCACGTAGAAATATCGTTTTACATCATCGCATTGCAACGAAGGATTCTCTGCGTTTCTTCCCACGATGAGAAATGCTCCTTGTTGCTGTATGATGCGTTGGTTATTCATGGGAGGCTTTACAAAGACGCATCCTTTGAATGAATCCAAGGTAAGGTCATCATCTGTCTCGAATTCTTCATTCAGGGCTTGTGCATTAAAGACAAGGGACCGTAAGAGCTGACACCCCTTCTCTTTGTCTTGGCTAGGGCGTTCGCGGCATTCTGTTGGTTTTCTCGATCGTGGGTTGGAGGTATATACCGGACAAGGGTAGCATTTGTTGTTGTTGGTTTTACTGATAGCGACGAACTTTGCAACATTCTGATGACTCTCAAAATATTCTTGGTCTCTTTTTGAAAAACAGGTATATACGACGCCAAAGGGGCAATCCCTCTCATTCATTCCTTGGAGTGCGAAGAAGAGGGCGATCAAGGAGTTCCCGGTAACATCGAGGAGGCGAGAAGGACAACTGTAGTGCTTCAATTTGACAAGTTTTGAAAAGAAGGAGTGGCAGCTTTGAAACTCCTCAGGGTAGTTGGTCAATATGGTTTCAATGAGCTCATGCTCGCTTTCCAAAAGTTGTGTATCTCGGAAAATGGACGCGGTGATGCTCCACCTGCTCAGTTGCCCTCTATACCAAATAGTATGACTGGTACAGGGAGTGATCCGAACACATTCTCGGATGTATGTATCAAGGGAGGTGATGGGAATTGCATGGACTCGATCATCATAACAGTACGCATGGTGCTCTGGTACAGTACACCCCTCAAAAATGAGTTGGGTTGCCCCTCCAGGAAGCACGTCCACTCCTTCATCCTCTTTAGCCTTCCATCCATCGATCTCAAAATATGCCATTCCCTATTTCTCCCCATATGCTTCACTCCCTAAGGGAGATACGGGGTGGGTTTGCTTCAGATGAAAAACCTGGATTGGTTTGGCCTCGCTGTGAGTACCATTATTGCCAAAACTTGAACGTGCCGTGAAAATCAGTTAGGTCTATATTCTATGCGGGTAATTTACAGGAACCCTCATTCATTCTCATGGTTCTTTCCCCAACAATTCTTGATGATTCTTCGCAACAAGAACGTGTTCGAAGTACAAGGATAAATAAATCGGTGTGCTTGAATACATTGCCTAAAATTGAACCCATCAACCATCTCCTTGGTACATGGCACAACACTGATAGTCCGTTTCTCAGATGGATCTTTTGGCAATCCCTCGCCGCCTAGGACAAGACAGAATTTTGGTGAGAGGGGAAACGCAATATTAGTATATGATGCCCACATCCCCAATCCATATGGACCAGTATCGCTATCAGAGAATAGGACAACAGGGGCATCAGATATCCAGAACCCATAATTCATATCTTGTGTAAAATGCAATACGTACCAATCGCGATTAAGTATTGCAAGAGCTATTGATTCAAACATCCGCGGGTCCTGAAATAACATTCCGAGGTGGATGAGTGCCTCAGCCTCTGGATTTATCTTTAGCTTGACCATATCCAGAATTTCATTGGCACGATCTTCGGTTAACGCTTGGTCACTTTCTTGAAGGATTTTCCTCAGGTTCTCTTGTGTTGTAGAATGTTTGAAGAATTGATTTGCCGATTCTAGCATCCCCTTGAGAAGCCACTCTCTTCTTTCTTTTGTCCGCAGCAAAGTGAATGCAATGAGAACCGCTAGGTTTCCCATATGCTCATCAGGAGCGATTCCGGCTGCCAATTGGATCAGGCTCTCCCTATAGCTCGTTGCAAGAACACTCTCAAGCTTTGAAAATTCATTCTCAGCAAAATCATCCCGTTTGCCTGGCTCTCCTAAATCGTAGAAGTAGTTCTCACACGCCACATCTTTTATATTGCTCGGATAGACAGGCTTTTTAGTGTCTTTATCATATACTCGTATTCTCCCATCCTTTGCGAAGGTTGAGAGGTAAAATTGCGGGATGTAATGTTGCTTCTTCACATTCTTGGACATATATCAATACGAATCTCCAATATCGATAAATCGGCTAATGTAAATACACTAACACCTATCACGAAGCCTCAAGCAAGCAAGAGAGAGGTCCTGGATTGTGGCTAGTACTTCATCCCTGCCCCCACAAGCAAAATAAAGCCTCTCAGGTGATAGATCACCCTCAACCAATGGTAGATTGCAGCTCTCAACAGCGTCTCTGACATCCTCTTCTATTTTCTGTTGTCCCTTTCTTTGGAAGAATTCCACAAGATATGTTCCATTCTTGTACAGGATGTTCAATCCATACAGCAAACTGCCCCGTTCCCATCCCTCAAAGAAAGCACAAGGGAATTCGCCTAGTTCAGGCACTCCAGACACTGGGAAATATCCAAATTTCTCAAAGACCCCAAAATCTTGAGACTCTTTAAAGATTGTATAGAATAAATATGAATAGAACTCCGCATGCGAAGATGACAATCTCCTCTTGGATATAAGCACTCGGCCATGAGCTGTGTCAGTCTGCATAAATCGACCAGCTTCAGTTTTTCCCTCATAGTACGTGAGCACGTCAGGATGTAGGATGAGTTCTTTTTTCCAGTCGTCCAACGTATCCTCGTACTTTTTAATAAATTCAGCTGGATCATCCAGGTCCCGATACTCTGTAATCCGATCGAAAAGACCCAAGAAGATATTCTTTCTGATCTCCCATAACTCCGAGTTCTCTTGACGCTTGAAAAACCGTTTCCAACTGTAGTCTCTGTGTGAGTCATTCAGAAAACAGAGATTCTTTCCGTCAATATTGGGATATCCATCGAATGTAAGCAACACTCGTTCGACCATGAATGTTGCATCTGCCAACAAGCCTTCCTTGCCAAATATGCTGCGTGCTACATTCACAGCTTGGTGGAATGCCTGCATGACATCCTCTCCACAATCTGATCTATTCACAGACGACGACTCTTTATCATCAATTCCGGCAGCAAGCAACAGGAATTCAATCTGTCCGGCAAAATACGACAGTGTTCTTTCTGCGTCCTCGATTATTTCCCTCCACGCCGGGAAATGGCCCATCAAGGAGAGTTTTAGTATCTCCTCTTCCACTTGAGTTTCATCAAACCCTCTTTTCAACCCCTTCAGAGTGCTGCCTGATAGCAAGCTTTCGGCAGATGCATCCGGCAAGGTTTGAAACACTCTGTCAAGCGCTTGTATGGATTGTATAAAATCTTCAGGCCTATCGTAGGCGGTAGCATCCACCAGATTCTGGAGGATACGGGCCCACATCATAAACAATCCATCATGACCGTCGCTCACCGCAATAGTGAGGTGGTATTGAAGGAGACCGTATAACAAAATTCTTTCGGCGTATCGCCTTGTAGGACTCCCTTCAATGTACTCAATCTCTCGTATTAATGCATCGAAGTTAAGACCTCGTGGAGTGAGTGGCGCATCTTTGACTATTTCACGGAGAGAGCAGAGCGTGTCAAAGTTATTGCTCACCCTTTGCAGTATTCGCTTGCCCTCTTCATGAGGGGAGCTGAATAACCCCATCTGGACATACTGGAAAAAAGACAGTGAAGACGAAATCTTCGACTCTTCAAGAAATTGATCGAGCAACTGTTCCACATGCTCTTTAGATTCCTCCGACAAACAGCATGCTGTGAGGATGTTGGCAAAGAAGAGATGAGAGAACGCGAGGTCAAATTGCTCAACAGAGAAGTCAGGGCCACTATAGACCGAATTCCAAACCATATCAGTCCACACACCATCAACCTTTTCTGAAAAATCTGATTTCATTGACTCGTCTAGGCCACCAAGGTACTTCTCAATACTGGCTTTCAACTTATCGAAATGGCTGAGGGGCAAGCCCCGATCATTCATACGGATATAGAGCATATCGGAGCTATCCAGACGCTTAATATCAAGATAATCGAAGGCCAGGAGAGGGTCCGTTTTCTCTCTAGCAAGTATGTTGGCAAATAATCCCGAAGCGGGTTCGAAATACTGGGATATCGCATCAAGCATCGACAGCATTGCTTTGACCGTTGGGTCAGAATTCCAATAATCTTTGTAGAAGGAGAAGTTTTCGATCTGCTCTGAAACCTGCACAGCAGTATCCAACGCAACTTCGTCCCGACACAAGGCCCTACAAAACGCACTAGCACTCGGCCTTGTCCTGTACTCAAACCGCGCCTGATTCTTTTTTCCATCCCAGAGAATTTTTTTGAACGCCTTGAATGAGTTGTCTATGGTCGCCAAATACCAATGGAGGAGGAATAAGGTGGTAAGTCGCTGCTGGCCATCAAGAGGGATGAACTCATTGCCGTTTCTGATATACCCGTAGATTAGATCGAGGTACAAGGGTTCCTCTCTTTCCAAGGCATCTTTGATCGTAGCGAGGAACGGATCTCGGACTGATATTTTATCGTCTCTTCCCTGGACATAATCACGTTGGATATTGGGAATGACAATGTGGAGATCTTTCAATGGCCCGAGAAGCGAGAGAAAACTATATCGAGTCTTTTCCATTATCATCACCTCTCTTGCTGAAGAAATTCTTCGATCGTTTTTATCAGATGCTCTCGATAATCCTCGGCATCCTGGGCAGTCCACTCAATCAGATTTTTCGGTCTGGTTGAGTAGGCTTTCTGGAACACAAGCCGGGTACATAAGGGAACGAATACCCCTTTCTTTGATTCCTCCAGGATCTTCTTTCGCTTGAAAGCAAAGAAAGCGTCTTTGTACCCCCTGTTGATACCCGCATTGAGCAGGGCAAGATTACCCAACCCATGCTTCAAGGGAATCTGGTCAAAGAGAGTCTTGAACTGATCTTCTTTCAGGATTGTCATAAAAGCCTCAAGGATGGGATCTCCTTGGCTCTCCTTCCCACGAACGCTCCTTGCAGCAGCGTACAACCTCTCCTCCTCTTCATCCTTAGGAGTGTCTCCAAAATACTCAACGACAGAAGGCGCCAGGCTCTTAGCCAGCGCCTCATCCAGTTCATCATTGAAGTCTGCCTGGCTCCTGATGTGTTCGACATCCCATTGATCATCGTGGTACTTGGAAAAATCAAATCGCTCATCGGCATTGCCAGACTTCACAATCGATTCAACATTGAAGAGGAGAAAGGTTGGTCTCAAAGCCCTCTTCTGGGCGTCATATACATCATCGGCTCTCAAGGCTTTAGCAGAAATATTTAGTTTATTCTTGATCTGGTCTTTCAAGAACAGCAGAAACTCGTCGGTGGGTCTCTTCTGGACCTCAGACAAGAGTTCCTTGAGGGTGGACCGTTCCTTTCCAGAAGTAGCGACAAGGTATCCAATGTAATGATAGTAGGTGGCATTACTGTACCACGACATGATTTGATCGAACGTCTCCTTGACCGGGGACCAACACTCTTTCAAACGTGATAGAACAGTAGCTGGATACTCTTCCTTAGGAAGATTTATCAGCTTCTCCTTGAAGAACTCATACACCGAGGTAGTGTCAGGATAGGTGGTGATATCAAACAACAGGCCAACACGATTTTCGTATGAAACCTCAGGATGCAAGAATCCCCATAGTTTTTCATCCTGGAGAGCATTCTCCATGACAACCCACTCATAGATGATCTGGTTTTGATATGTCTCCACCTGAGGTGACGCATCAAAGCTCCTGAGGAAAAGAGCTTTGATGCGATCTTCTCGGGTAAAGGGAATCTTTCCTGCGTTCAGCCGAAGAAATGCTTGTATCTGATCCTCTGTTTCGTCCAATTCATGCCAAATGAAGCACGTTTGGTACAACAGGGCTTGTTCGAATCTGTTCAGATTATCTTTGTGTTCTCCCATCCACGTCCTAATTGCCTTAGAGCCTTGATTCTTATGCCAATCATCAATCGTACTTGACCGAATTGACTGGATCTTCTCATACGGCAGCTGGAAATCCTCTGTATATCGTTTATTCAGTTCATCGATGATCATGGTAATCGTCGTGAGCCTCTGCTGCCCATCAATTACGATATATGAATCCTCCCCTTTTCTTACCACTAATGGTTGAAGATAATAGACGCTTCTCTCATCCGATTCCAAAGAGAATTGATTGATATCCTCTAGGAGCTGAATGATATGATCAGGTGTCCATCGATACCGTCTCTGAAAGTCAGGGATCTTGAACGTACACTGAAGAACATCTGCAACTTTCCGGGATTCATGTGTATTGTGGTTCATAGAGGCTCCTTAGAGGATTAAGTGGAGAGCGTTTCAATCAATATGATGGGGAGGGAATTGAATCGCCATAAATGTAATTATCAAACAAAAAATATGTATTACTGGAATTCCTTAAGAGCAAACATTGCATTATCATAATCTGCCTCATATTTCTTTTTCAATTTCAAATCTACGTCCTGGATATATGC
>LVBE01000062.1 GCA_001603105.1 Spirochaetales bacterium Spiro_03 | reverse complement strand
TTTATGATAACTAATTAGGCCCTCTTTATTGGCTCTTGAACTGCGGAACTCAAGTTTTTACTATATTATTGCAAGCGACCCATACAAGGGACGCACTACCAAAAAAAATCTATGGTTGGAGGACGATACACATGACCATCAAGCCTTTGGCAGACAGAGTGTTGGTAAAGATCGAGGAGTTGCAGGAGAAGACCGCAAGCGGTATCTTCATTCCGCAGACTGCTCAGGAGAAGACCCAGATCGGCAGCGTCGTCGCTGTTGGAGAGGGAACAGAAGAGGTGAAGATGACCGTAAAGGTCGGCGACCGCGTCATGCATGACAAGTACAGCGGCACCTCAGTCAAGGCTGACGGCGTCGAGTATCTGATTTTGAGCATGAAGGATATCCTTGCCATCATCGAATAGCAGCCAATCCATCAAACATGGACACAGAGGTGGGAGACCACCTCTTTTTTCATGTCCTCAGTAGAGGAAACTCTCGATCTTCGGCGCTATGGTGCTGCTGTCACACTCAGGGTGGTAGCTTTGTGGCAAGCTTCTGAGCATGAAGGGGCCATAGCTCTTGGTCACCACCCGGCTATCGAGGATCAGGACGACTCCACGGTCGGCAGTTGAACGCAAGAGGCGCCCAAAGCCCTGTTTGAGCTTCATCGTCGCCGACTGCAGGGCGAGCTGGAAGAACCCGCTGCCACCGCCTTGGTCGATGGCGTCACAACGGGCCTTGAAGACCGGGTCACTGGGAACACTGAAGGGCAGCTTAGTGATGATGACCAGGCGCAGGGTATCTCCGGGAGCATCCACTCCCTCCCAGAAGGAGGAGGTCGCAAAGAGCGTCGAGTCCGCATCGGCGATGAAGGTATTCAACAGAGTATAGCGGTCCCCGTCCCCCTGGCTGAGCAACACCATCGCCTCGGCGGCGAAACGCTCGCTGAGTGCGCCCTTGACGTGCTTGAGGTGTGCATAGGAGGTGAAGAGCACCAGAGCACCGCCGCCTGCGGTGTGCACACTCTCCCAGATCATCGTTGCCAGGTACTCCAGGTACGCCTCATCGGCCTTCGGTGGAGGCTGGGGAGCATCGGTGGGGGTAAGGAGCATCAAGCGCCTTTGATAGTCAAAGGGCGAGGGGTAGATGCCCTTCAAGAAGGGACGGGTGTCGGTATACGGCAGCCCTACCCTGCTCGACCAGAATGCAAAATCATCTCCGAGGTCGAGGGTTGCTGAGGTACAGACAACGGTAGACAAGCGACTGAAGAGCGACTCGGTGATGATCGGGGCGATCGACAGCGGGGTGATGCATACCCCAATGCGCACCTGCGACCGGGTGCGTTCAGCATTGAACCAATGAATCTCATCACCCCACCCTTCAAAGTCACAGAAGCGGCTCAACACCGCAGCCATCGCATCGATGCGGTCGCTGCGTACCTTCAGCTCATTGGCCCGACTCTCTGCCTCAGCAGGAACCTTGGTGCTCTCCAACAGTGCATCGATACGCGCCTTCAGGCGAGCGGCAGTCTCAACGATCGCTGTGCAGGCGACGACGAAGTCGGCTAGCCTTCCTTGATGTTCGGCCTTGATCAAGGTGGGTTGGTAGTCATTCTTCTGAAAGACCGATACCAGGTACTGGTCGAGGGTCTCCACCTGCTGCACCAGCAGATGGATCTGGTCCTTGATCGCCTCCAGGCGTTCGATGTCGGTCACGTAGGAGCCGATGTAATCGAGCAGTGATTTTTTGCTGTAGCGGCTGGAACGTTGGATCTTGTGGATGTGGCGTACCAAGCGTGAGCTGTCATACTCATCCTTGAAGTACTCACTGGCATTCGCCTCGATGTTATGTGCCTCATCGATGATCAGGTGGGAGAACGGTGGCAGCACCGCCTCCTCATCGTAGTCAGTCTCGGCTACGATGCGACTGTGTGTATCGCTGAAGAGGAGGTGGTGGTTGCTGATGACGATCTGCGCTTCGCGGGCACGTGCCTTGGCTTTGAAGAAAAAACACTCTTTGTAGTACGGACAGCTATGAGCTGGGCAGAGATCGCTGTCGCAGTAGCACTCACTGTAGAGCTCTCCACTGATGGGGACGGCCAAATCGCTGAAGAGCCCGCTCTTGGTGGTCCGCATCCATGCATCCACGCGATAAAGTTCACTCGTCGGATCGACGCTGAGCAGTGGAGATTCAGCTTTGACCTCCAAGAAGCGTTGGATGCAGATGTAGTTTGACCGCCCCACCGCCAAGGCGCTCTTGCACTCGATGCCGAGCGAGGCCAACAGGGCCGGCAGATCCTTTTCAAAGAGCTGGCGTTGGAGGTTGATGGTGCTGGTAGCTACGATGGTTCGTTCATCGGGGTGCTGCTGGGCATAGAGCGCCGCAGCAGCGAGGTAGGCGAAGGACTTGCCGATGCCCGTGCCAGCCTCGACGGCGCAGATGGCACCTCTCTCATAGCTTTCGCATACCAACAGAGCCATCGCCAGCTGTCCTTCGCGAAACTCATAGGAGGGGAAGTGCGCCTCAAGGGCCCCCCCTACATCGAAGATCTTGTAGATGTCATCCTTGGTCAATGTTGTATTCCTGTAGTTTGCGATGCAGTGTCTTGCGCCCGATGCCCAACACTTCCGCTGCCCGTGTCTTATTGCCACCACACTGGGCGAGCGTGGAGATGATCAATTTCTGCTCTGCCTGAGCAAGGGTGATACCGACATCAAGGGAGAGAGAGCCTGCGCTCTCGGCCCTGCCGATCTGCTGCGGCAGGTCCTCTACCTCGATGACCGAGGAGCGGGCGAGGACTACCGCGCTTTCGATGCAGTTGCGCAGCTCTCGGATATTGCCAGGCCAGTCGTAGGCGAGCAAGGCTCGCTTCGCTGCATTGGAGAACCCTTCGATCGTACGCCCGTTCTCTTCACTGAACTGGGTGAGAAAGCTCGTCAACAATAGCGGGATATCCTCCTTACGCTCCCTCAGTGGCGGTACAACGAGGCTGACGACATTGAGGCGGTAGTAGAGATCTTCTCTGAATCGTCCCTTCTCAATCTCTGCAAGTAGGTCCTTGTTGGTCGCCGACACGATCCGCACATCGACGTCGATCGTCTTCTCGCCTCCGACGCGTTCAAACTTGCGCTCCTGTAGGACCCTCAGGAGCTTCACCTGCGTCTGCATGTCGATCTCCCCGATCTCATCGAGGAAGATCGTCCCTCCATCGGCGAGTTCAAAGCGCCCACGCTTCTGTCCCACTGCCCCGGTGAAGGAGCCTTTTTCGTGGCCGAAGAGCTCGCTCTCCAAGAGCGATGCACTGAGGGCAGCGCAGTGAACCTTGACCAGCGGTCCCTTGGAACGGGTGGAGAGCTCATGGATCGCATCGGCGACCAGCTCCTTGCCTACTCCGCTCTCACCGGTGATCAGGATGCTCGCCTTCGTTGGGGCGACCTGCTCGACGGTATCGAGAAGGGCAACCATCTTGGCGCTCTTGCCAATGATCCGGTCGTAGCGGTTGCGCGCCTTCAGCTGGGCGACTTCCTCCTTCAGCCGCTCATGCTCGGCATAGAGGTCGCTTGAGGAGAGGGCCTTCTTGACCACCAGACTGAGGCGGTCAAGGTCGACGGGCTTGGTGAAGAAATCAATAGCACCGCTACGCATCGCATCGACAGCGCTTTCGATCGACCCGTGGCCGGTGAGAATGATCACCGGCAGGCGCGGATACGCCCCATTGATGCGCTTCAGCAGCTCATCACCGCCCATCTTCGGCATGCGCAGGTCGGTGATGACCAGGTCGACCGTTGTGCTGTTCACCATCTTCCACGCCTCCTGTCCATTGGAGGCGACCAGCGCTTCATATCCCTCAAGCTCCATGGCCAGGGCGAGGCCACTTTGGATGTTCTTCTCGTCGTCACAGATCAGGATGCTACGTTTCATAGGTTGTCTCCAGCTGCCTGCCCTCACTTAAGGCAAGATATTCACTCTCAGGAACTGGGAAGTGGAGGGTAAAGACCGTCCCCTCCCCCTTCTTGGAGTGGACGGTCACGTCCCCTCCATGCTCCTTCATGATCTTATAGACCATCGTCAGCCCAAGGCCGGTACCGCTGGCCTTGGTGGTGAAGTACGGCTCAAAGAGCTTGGCGATCGTCTCGTCATCCATGCCCACCCCGGTGTCGCTGACGGCGAGGAGCAACTCATTGCCCTCATGACGCACCTCTACGACCAAGGTCCCACCGCCTTCCATCGCCGCCATCGCGTTCTTGATGAGGTTGAGCAATGCTTGCTTGACGAGATGGTCATCGTAGTTGATGCGCGGCAGAAAGGACGCGATCTTTTCGCTTAGGGTGATTTTGTGGGCGGCGAGCTCGACTTTTGCAAAGTCGCATACCTCTCGCACCGTCGCCCTGATCTGCCCAAGGCGCAGGCGGCTGTCTAGCGGGCGGACAGCGAAGAGGAAGTCGACGACGATCGTGTTCAGTCGGGTTATCTCCTCCTCAAGCACATTGAGGTAGCGATCGGCATCGTCGCTGGTAAGACAACCGTTTCTGATGAATGCCTTGCGCAGAAGCTGCAGATGGATATCCATCGCAGCAAGGGGGTTCTTGATCTCATGGGCCACCCCTGCGGCCATCGTCGTCATGCTGGCGAGGTTCTCGCTGCGCCTCAGGCGGCGCTCAGCGGCATTGTGGGCAGTGACGTCGGTGATCATGATCACAAAAAAGTGTGCACCGGCTGGGCGCTGCATCTGATAGGAGGTGACAGAGATGGCCACCGTCTGGATCTTGTCTCCCTTTTGAAAGGAGAACTCATTCTCCTCATCATCGCTACGCACCTGTGCCTGGGCCTTGATGAAGGCCATCACATGCTCATCGGTGATGGCCTCCTCCAAGGCCATCCCCTCGTAGGAGCGGCTACGGATCATCGGCACCAAGGTACGGCAGTTGGCCGTTGCGTAGCGGATGATGAACTTGGCATCGGTGAGGATCACCCCATCGTCGATCGACTCAAGCACATTTTCCAGCATCTCCAGCTCAGTGGACAGGCTCTCCAGTACGGCGACGATCTGGCGTGAATCGAGTTGGTCGATCTTGGCGATTGCCCGTTGGACAAACTTTCTCATCGCACCTCCAAAAGAGTGTAGTACAGCCCTTGGCCCATCATCCGAACATCCTGGTTGTAGAGTTCACCCTCAAAGTAGCTTTGGGCGATCGAGCGCATCAAAACGCTGGCACGAAGCGTATCGAGCTCTCCTAGGCGCTGGGCAGAGGCAAGCCCTTCCACCAACAGGTGCAAGAAGTGCTCATAGCCATCCATTGCATCGATGGAGGCGAGGATCGTGGCAAGGTCTACAGACGATACCGCATCAGAGCGTATGATCGAGTCTTTGATAGTATCGGCTGCCTGAGCGAGGGCTCGCAGGTCAAGGCCTCCGTGTTCCAAAAAGTAGCTGCCTAGAGACGGGTAGGTCTTGTCAGGGTACCAGGATTGGAGATAGCGAGCCACCGCTTCTTTGGTGAGCGAGCCAAAGCGAGTGTGTCGGCTACGCGAGAGGATCGTCTGCATGATCCGGTTCGGATGCTCGCTGATGAGGAAGAAGTACACACCCTCTGGCGGCTCCTCCAAGAGCTTGAGCAGGGCGTTGCGCGCTGCCATGTTCGTCTCCTCCATCGCCTCGATGATGATGTAGCGCCGATCGCTGCCGACCGACGAGCGGCTGACCCACTCGGCGATCGAGCGAACTTGGGCGATGGTGATCGTCGGGTTCTTCTTCGCTTCCGCCAAAAGACGGCGAAGCCCCTGGCGCAGATCCTTGGCCATTTTTGACCGCTGGCCCTGCTCTTGGCCGTCTTGTCCATCGACCTGGGTCAGCAGGTCGTTGAGTGCTGCCGCTTCAGCGAGCGTAGCCAGCTGGGGGTGGTATGCGAGTAGCAAGATCCTGATTGCCCGGATGAGGTGGTAGCGACGCTCATCGGTGCCCAACCGCTCCCAGGCTTCGATCGCGCTTTCGATGATACTGCGGTGGTCACGGCGGCTGACGATGACAAGATTCTCCATCGAAAGGGTACGCCAACTGGTACACGATTGGCAGGGACACCACAGCGTACCATTGCCTTGGCACTCCAAGACTCGGATGCACTCCAGTGCAAAGCTCATCCTGAGGCTGTAGGCAGGGCCAGAGAAGAGGTTTACCTGGGCAAAGCGGCCCTGCTGCAATTGGGCTTCGATGTGCTCAGCGTTCTCAGGCTGCAGGGCTGAGAGGGTCTCAAACATGGGCAAGGCCTGCCGTTGAGGTGAGCCAGCCAAAAGATTCGGGGACCAGCGGGCGCACGACGATGATGACAAATTGGCTCTGATCCATGATAGAGGAGAGATCGATGGCACGCTGCAGCTCAAGGACATAGAGAATGAGCGCACAGCTGATGGTGAGCTCCACCACCCCCCACAAGAAGCCCAATAGCGCATTGACCGGCTTGAGGCCGGTAGCGGTGAGGGCAGTCTCCAAAAGCGTACCGACGACTCGCATCAGGAGGTAGCCGACCAAGAAGAGGACTATCCAGGCAACCAGGCTTGCCAAGAAGGGCGAAAGGTAGAAGGACTGGCTGAGCAGCTCGGCTACCATCTTGGTGAACATCAGAGCGGAGAAGAAGCCGACGATGTATCCTGATCGATGGGCGAATGCCTTGGCAAAGCCCGTAAGGGTGCCGACGATCCCGGCGATGATCGCAAGACTGAAGACAATGATGTCGATCGAGTTGAAGTAGATCGATCCGATGGTCACTCCCCACTGCATGAGCGCCTCCTCTTCTCGCCTCTGATCAAATCAGCGATCAGGGCTGCACTCTCTGGCTGTGCCAGCGTGCCAATTGCGTTGCCATAGGCCCGACGGGCCGCTTCATCATCCAACAAGGCACGTACTTCCGATGCGAACGTCCGTGCGTCAATCTGATCCAAGAGTACCCGCGCTGCACCGTGTTCTGCAAGGGCTTTGGCGTTCTCCACCTGATCGCCACGGCTGAACGACGGCGAAAGCGGGATCAACAGAGCCGGTGTGGCAAAGAGAGCGAGCTCGGCGATGGTGTTCGCCCCGGCCCGACTGACCACCAAATCTGCACGGTCGAGCAAGGCTGGCATCAGGTGGTCTATGAACTCGACCTGGGTGTAGCGCTCTTTGACCACCGGTATGACCTTGCCTGGTCCGCACTGATGGTAGACATGGGCGTACTTGACCAGCTCATCGAGGCTCTCGTGCACCAGCGCATTGATCTCTGTAGCCCCTTTGCTGCCGCCGAGGACCAAGAGCAGAGGCTCACCCTCCTTGAGGAATGGCAATTCGGCCGAGGCGCGCTTGTAGTCCAACAGACTTGAGCGGATCGGTGATCCGGTGGCGACCACCTTGGCTTTCAGGGCGGAGTATCCCTCCACCGTCGGGGTGCACACAAGGCGGGAGAAGCGGCTGTTGATCCTGGTGGCAAGGCCAGCGGTGAGGTCGCTCTCGTGGCTTATGACGGGGATGCCCAACAGCCATGCTGCCAAGACCACCGGTGGGGTGACAAACCCACCCTTTGAGAAGAGCACATCAGCTCGCCGCCTAAGGAGGATCGCCATGGCGTGCAAAAACCCCAGTGCACTCAAAAACGGGGTGGCAAGGTTACGAGCCGAGCGATAGCGACGGACCTTCCCTGCTGCAATGCCGTAGAACGGCATACCTGTCCGTTCAACGAGTTCCCGCTCCTGTCGGTCACGGCGACCGATGAAGAACGCCTCGTAGTTCGCATCATGGCCCAGGACTTCATGCACAGCAAGGGCTGGATAGACATGGCCAAGGGTCCCTCCCCCGGTATAGCAGACGACCATGGCCCATCGTACCATACTTGCAAGAATCTGAACAGCGAATATGGCCCATATTGATACAGCTGGGTATAATTGTCCCGCCTGTTTTTCCCTTTCTCCCTTTTCCCATCCTCTGAGAATGAGTATACTTGGCGTTGGGGCTTCCCACCAACAAGGAATCAAAAGCATGGGCAAATCACTGATAAGCGCACTGTTCGGCACCAAACAACAGAAAGACATCAAGGCACTGCGTCCCATCGTCGAGGCAGTCAACGCCCAAGAGGCGTGGGCCAGAGACCTGAGCGCAGAAGCGTTCAAGGAGCAGACCGAGCACTTCAAGCACCTGATCAAGGAAGGGACCAGCCTCGATGCGCTTCTGCCCAAGGCGTTCGCCCTGGCACGGGAGGCGGCCAGACGGACCCTCGGCGAGCGCCACTACGATGTGCAGATCATGGGAGCTGCGGTCCTGCACCAGGGCAAGATCCTTGAGATGAAGACCGGTGAAGGCAAGACGTTGACGTGTGTGCCTGCTGCCTATCTGAACGCTCTTACTGGTCGGGGGGTCCATGTCATCACGGTCAACGACTACCTTGCCGCCCGTGACGCGGCGTGGATGGGCCCGGTATATGAGTACCTCGGCCTCAGCGTCGGCACGATCTTGTCGGAGATGGACAACGAGGCCAAGCGCCACGCCTATGCGATGGATATCACCTACGGCACCAACAATGAGTTCGGCTTTGACTATCTGCGTGACAACATGAAGTGGTCGCTGGCCGAGAAGATCCAGCCTGAGCACCACTTTTGCATCATCGACGAGATTGACTCGATTCTCATCGATGAAGCGCGCACCCCGCTGATCATCAGCGGGCAGAGCGAGGATGATTCGGCCCAGGTCGCCGGCGCCGAACGCATCGCCATGCTGCTCGTCGAGTGTGAGAAAGACCCAGAGACGGATGACTACTACGAAGCTGACCCGCTCGCCCGCTTTGACCGTAACGCCCAACCGTTCGATGAGAGGGGTGACTACAAGATCGATGAAAAGCAAAAACGGGTCACCTTCACCAACCAGGGGATGATTCACATGGAGGAGCTGTTGAATAAACACAAGGTCATCCATGGCTCGATCTATGAGGAAGGAAACTTTGAGTTCGTCCACTATGTGACCCAAGCGGTCAGGGCCCATCGGCTCTTCTTTGTCGATGTCGACTACGTCGTCGTCGACGGGCAGGTGCAGATCGTCGATGAGTTTACCGGGCGCATCCTCTACGGCAGGCGCTATAGCGACGGCCTGCATCAGGCGATCGAGGCGAAGGAGCGCATCAAGATTTTGGGCCAGAACAAAACCCTTGCCACGATCACGTTCCAGAACTTCTTTCGCATGTATGAGAAGATCAGCGGTATGACCGGTACCGCTGACACCGAGGCGCCGGAGTTTTTGAAGATCTACGGCCTTGATGTCGTAGTGATTCCCACCAACAAACCGATCGCCCGCACCGACCACCCCGACCTGGTCTACTATAGCGAGACATTCAAATACCAGGCGATCTGTGATGAGATCCAGCGCGTCCATGCCACAGGACAGCCGATCCTCGTCGGCACCATCTCGATCGAGAAGAGTGAGCTGATCTCCTCGATGCTCAGGCGCATGGGCATCAAGCACGAGGTGCTCAACGCCAAGAACCATGGCCGTGAGGCGTTGATCATCGAGCAGGCTGGATCGAAGGGAGCGGTCACCATCGCCACCAACATGGCTGGTCGCGGAACCGACATCAAGCTCGGCGGCAGCCTTGAGGCCCGCGCCCGTGCGCAGGTGGGGACCGAGGCACGTGCAGAGGAGCTTGAGGCAGCGGTCGCACGTCTAGCGGAGAGTTGGAAGCGCGACTACGAGGAGGTCAAGGCCCTCGGTGGCCTGTATATCCTCGGCACTGAACGACACGAGTCCAGGCGCATCGACAACCAGCTGCGCGGACGAAGCGGACGACAGGGCGATCCGGGTACCAGCCGCTTCTTCGTAAGCCTCGAAGATCCACTGATGCGTCTCTTCGCCAGTGACAACCTACGCACGATGCTCGGCCGAATCGGCATGCAGGATGGTGAGCCGATCGAGCATCGGATGCTCACAAACGCCATCGAGAAGGCGCAGCGCCGCGTCGAAGATCGCAACTTCGAGATCCGTAAGCACCTGCTTGACTATGACGATGTGCTCAATGAGCAGCGCAACTACCTCTACGCGGAGCGCGACGCCATCCTCAGCGACAGCGACCTGATCGGCCGGGTCCGACAGAGTTGCCACGACATCGCCTCCTCCTTGGTCGATGAAGCGCTAGCTGCAACCAAGGGTGAGCACCCGGCTAAGGCGATCGCCGAGGCGGTTGAAGCGACCTTCCACCTCAGCCTCACCTTCCCTGCCGAGAGTGCGTCAGCGGATGAGTACAAGGCGTTCGTCAGTGGTGCCATCGATCGGGAGATCGATGCGAAAGTCGCCATAACCGGAGAGCAGCCGTTCAACGACTTCTTGCGCTTCAACTACCTCAGACAGATCGACCTACGCTGGCAGGATCATCTCACGCTCCTGGAGGAGTTGCGCGAATCGGTGGGACTGCGCACCTATGCGCAGAAAAACCCCTTGGTCGAGTACAAGGTCGAGGGCTTTGAAATCTTCACTGAGATGCTCGACTCCATCCGCCTGATCCTCGCCCAGACACTGGTCAGGGTCCAGATCAAGAGCGATGATCAGGGCAGGCAGCGTCAGCGTGGCCAGCAACGGATCGTCGAAAGCCATAGCAGCCATGCCACCTTTGCCCAGGGCTCCCAAGGCCCAGCGCGGCGGTCAGGGGTGAACGAGGATGGGTCGACGGTGACCGTTAGGCGCTCAGAGCCGAAGGTGGGGCGCAACGACCCCTGCCCCTGTGGCAGTGGCAAGAAGTACAAACACTGTCACGGACGCTAGAAGAACTGGCTGGGATCGAGCGAGATGCCAGACTGCTCGATGCTGAAGAAGAGCGTGGGCTTTTGCCAATCGGTCCCGCTTGTCCCAATCGAGCCAATGACCCCACCCTTTGGCAGCGTCATGCCGATCTTCACCTCGACGTTCTCCAGGTGATGGTAGCTGGTCCGATACCCGCCCTCATGGCTGAGGGTCACAAAGCGCCCCTTGCCTTGCACCTCATAGCCAGCATCGACGACCTGACCGCTACCGGCGGCGACTACCGCTTGGCCCCAGCTACCCTGGATGAGGATTCCGGACAACTGCTCCGACGATCCGGTAGCCGGATTGATCCACGGCTGGCCAAAGAGGGTGGTCACCTTGCCTATAGTCGGCTTCTCAAATTGGATGGGCGAGCGGTCAGCAAGTGGGACCGAGGCGGCGCGAGTTGTGTCGGGGATGAAGAGCTGCTGACCGACGGTGATGATCTCACTCTTCAGCCCATTGACTTCCTGAAGGCTCTTCCAGCCCAGCGTCGGACTGTAGCGGCGGGCGATTGTGGAGAGCATATCCCCCTCACGTACGGTATAGAGCTGGCCGTCGCGATCAGGAATCCTCAGGCTCACCCCCTCCACGATCGCCTGGACATTGCGAATTTGGTTGACACTGATCAACGTCTGGGTGGTAAGTCCATAGAGTGCGGCGATCGAGGAGAGGTCCTCACCTGCCGCTACCTTGTGGGTCGCATACTGCACCCCAACCGAAGTGCCCTCTCTTGTTATCGGTCGATCGCTGAGTGAGACGGCTTGGCTGCGCTCCTCCAAGACTGGGGTGCGCTGGTCATCGGCCTTGGCGGCAGTGGGAGGCTGCGTAAGTTGCGGTGCATCGCTGACGGTGGGAATCTCGGTCGCCGGCTGGACGATGACCACCTGCTGACCCTGCTGTGACTGGGTCTGGGGGAAGAAGCGGTACCAGACGACGATCACCGCGACACAGATCGCGATTCCGAACACAATGGTCACGATCAGGGTCTTGCTCGGTCGGCTGCCTCCATCCCGTCCCCCATGGCGTGGGTACTGGTTTTCCATGTCATCATAATAATCTTTTGCCATCGCTCGACATTACCTTTCCTCCATAGTAGTATAAATCCAAGATGGCTACCAGTCCAAATCGTTCGCATGTCGGTCTGTTGCAGATCCTTATCACCCTATTGTTCATCACTGTGCTGATCAAAGTGGCCATCCTGATGCTTGCCTCGCCGCTGCGTGGGCGCACCTACACCGACCCTGCGGTAGCACAGCGGGTGGAACGGGGGACGATCCTTGACCGAAACGGGAGGATCTTGGCGATCCAGACCCCCCACTGGGGCGTCTACTTCCACCTCAATGCAATCGAGGACCTCCCCTTCGTCAGCGATGTCGTCGCCCCCTTTGTGCAGATGAGTAGCCAACAGATCATCGAGCGTGCAAGCCTGTATACGACCTATGCCCTCATCAAGGATCGGATCGATGAACAGACAGCCGCTGAACTGGGACAGGCGCTTGCCAAGAACCGGTTGCAAAACCAAGTGAGCATCGAAAAACGGGAGGGCCGCTCCTGGCCTGCCCACTTCCACGGCTCACAGGTCATCGGTTTCACCAACAGCAGCGGAGAGGGCATCGAGGGCATCGAGCTGAGCCAGGAGCAGTACCTCAATCCGTGGCCCCAGGTCGGCGACCAACTGGTCACCTATGGCGATGAGATCACCCTCACCCTCGATCTGGATATCCAGTACGCCGTCGATGTGCAGCTTCAGGCGATCGCCGATGCGTGGGAACCTCAGTGGAGCGCCGCCATCGTCCTCGATGCCACAACCGGCGATATCCTCGCCCTTGGCAGCTGGCCATGGTATGACGCAAACCGCTATGCCGCATCAAGCGCCGATCAGCGGCGCAGCAACGCAGTCAACGCCCTCAGTGAGCCAGGTTCGGTCTTCAAGCTCTTCAGCCTCGCCTCGATCCTGAAGGCAGGACAGGCACACACTGACGAACCGTTCTTCTGTGACGGCTCATACACGTTCAATGCAGGCGGTAGGGCGGTGACCATCACCTGCTCATCGGCCCATGGCAAGGTCGACCCACAGACGATGATCAGCAAGTCGTGCAACGGGGCGATCGCCCACTGGGCGCTAGAGACCGACACCGATGCATTCTACAAAGGCCTCGTTGACCTGGGCTTCACGTCCGCCTGGGATATCGATCTGCCCAGCAAAGCCCGCTCGATGATCAGCGAGCCGAGCCTGTGGTCAGCGCGCAGCAAACCGACCATCGCCTTCGGCCAGGAGTTGCTGACCACTGCACTGCACATCGCCGTTGCGGCGACCGCCCTCGGTCCACAAGGAGTCCTGTTGGCCCCCCACTTGATCTACAGCCGCCGCAGCACTGCCGATGGGACACTGCTGTATCGACGCACCCCCACCCCAGTGGCCCAGGTCTTCGACCCCGCAATAACACAGACGATCAGGGAGGGGATGGCCCAGGCCGCCACAGAAGGGACTGGTACACGGGCACAGGTCGATGGCGTCAAAGTCGGTATCAAGACCGGGACAGCCCAGACTTTGAACGTCGAAAGCGGCACGTACACCGATGGCGCGCTCTATGCCAGCGCCTTGGCAATGGTGCCGATCGACGAGCCCCGCTACATCATCTATGTTGGGTCACACGACCCGAAAGGCAGTGATATCTGGGGAGCCAATATAGCAGCACCAGCGATCGGGGCGATCATCAGATCGTTGGTCAGTCAGGGCAAACTGGTCCCATCACGAGAATGAGAGCGCCTGTACATCAAGGCTGAAGCCCTCCAGGAGACTCAAGAGCAGCGAGGCATCGGCGGGGTGGACCACTCCATCACCGTCGAGGGTGTAGGCGAAGGCGATCTGACAGTCAGCGAGGTGGGAGAGTAGCTGCCCTGCCTTGGATGCGGTGTCGAGGTCGGTGACCAACAGACCATCGGCCTTGGCCTGAGCTATCGCCTCGATGCTCGTCACCGCGATCGTATAGACATGATGCCCACCCCAGTGCTCGAAAACCCAGCTGTCGCTGCCGACCAAGAGCACCGTCTCATAGGCGTCAAGGTCTACGCTCTGCAGACCGCCTGTAGCATCGTATATGGGCACATCGTCGTCGCCGACGACGCCGTCGCTGTTGACTACACGTTCACAAAGAAGGGCGCAGGTGATAGCCTCGCGATCACGATAGTGGCGGGCCAGAGCGTGAGCCGCATCAAAGGCTTGGGAGCCGACAAGGTGGATCAAACCCCTGCGCCCTGCCTCTGCGTAATTGATGTTGGCAAAAAGGGCTTCGATGAGCCGTACTTCGAGCTCCATGTGCTCAAGCTCATCGATGGAGGAAACCAGCGCTTTGATGGGGGAAAGCTCTGAGTCGATGCCATTGGCTGCCAAGAGAAAGCTGAGGTGTGAGCGCCCATCAAAGCGCTTTTTGGCGTCGAGGTCCACAAGGTAGAAGGAGATCTCACAGCCTCGGATCCCGCGCTTAGTGACAATGTCGCGGCGGGTATGGACACGCACCGCGCTGCCCCACGTCTGTCGGGCCTTGCGCAGTGCGCTCTCATAATCTTCGGCTTCAAGGTGCAAGAACTCCATAGCCACTGCCTTAGAGGATGAAGCGGGTGAGGTCTTCGTTCTTCATGATCTCAGAGAGGCGTTCATCCACGTACTTTGCCGTGATGGTGATGGTCTGCCCGCTCAGTTCATCAGCGCTGAAGCTCAACTCCTCAAGCAGCTTCTCCATGACGGTGAACAGGCGTCGGGCGCCGATGTTGTCGTTGGTCGAGTTCACCTGCCAGGCGATTTCGCTGATGCGCCTGATCGCCCCATCCTCGAATTCAATCGTCACGCCTTCGGTCGCCAACAACTCCCGGTACTGCATCGTGATCGCATTGGTCGGCTCGGTGAGGATGCGATAGAAGTCATCGCTCTTCAGCTCATTGAGCTCGACGCGCAGTGGAAAGCGCCCCTGCAACTCAGGAATCAGGTCACTGGGTTTGGAGACATGGAAGGCACCACTGGCGATGAAGAGGATGTGCGTCGTATCGATGATCCCCCACTTGGTGGAGACACTGGTCCCCTCGATGATCGGTAGCAGGTCACGCTGGACCCCTTCGCGCGAGACATCGATGCCGCTGGAAGCGCCACCGCTTTTGGCGACCTTGTCGATCTCATCGATGAAGACAATCCCCATCTGCTCGACACGGTCTTTGGCCTCATCGATGGCACGGTCGGTGTCGACAGCCTTCTCCGTCTCCTCCTCGGTGAAGATCTCGCGGGCCCGGCGTATGCTCACCTTGCGGTTGTGCCCCTTGCCGTTGCCAAAGATTGAGCCGAGGCTCTGCATCGCCTCTTGCAGCTCTTCCATATTCGGCTGGCCCATGACCTCGATGCCTACGCGTTTACGCGAGGCGACGTTGATCTCAACCTCCCGATCATCAAAAGCACCGTCGCGCAGCATCGTTCGAAACTTCTCGCGCGTGGTAGCATGGGTGTCCTGGCCAACGGGGGCAGCGGTGGGAGGGAGGATCAGGTCAAGCAGACGCTCCTCGACCCGGGCCTGGACCTTCTCCTTCTGGTACTCGGCAAGCTCGGCCTTCACCTGCTGCACCGCAACCCCCATCAGGTCGCGGATGATCGACTCGACATCACGGCCGACGTAGCCGACCTCGGTGTACTTTGTCGCCTCCACCTTGATGAACGGGGCATTGGAGAGGCGGGCGATCCGTCGGGCGATCTCGGTCTTGCCGACTCCGGTCGGGCCGATCATGATGATGTTCTTCGGCGAAACCTCGTCGCGAATCGCCTCAGGCAGGCGTTTGCGGCGAGTTCGGTTGCGGATGGCGACGGCGATGGTCCGCTTCGCCTGATCCTGACCGATGATATAATTATCCAGCTCTCTGACGATCTCCCTGGGCTTGAGCTCGTCAAGCTTGCGACTCTTTGGATATTCCATGGCTTACAATACCTCAACCTTGATGATGTCATCGGTGTAGATGCACAGCTTGGCTGCGATCTGCACGCTCTTTGTGGCGATCTCTTGGGCACTCATCGTCGGATCGGCCTCAAGGTAGGCCAGAGCGGCCGCGAGGGCGTAGTTGCCACCGCTGCCGATCCCGATGGCGTCGCGCTCAGGGTCGACCACATCCCCTGCCCCGTTGATCAGGTAGATCGCCTTGCCATCGCTGACCAGCATCATCGCCTCAAGCTGGCGCAGATGCTTGTCCCCGCGCCACTGCTTGGCCAGCTCCACCGCCGATCGCGTCAGATCTCCGTTGTACTGCTTGAGCTTTGCCTCAAAGAGTTCGAAGAGAGTAAACGCATCGGCTGTGGTGCCGGCGAATCCGGTGATGACCTTCCCATCGTAGAGGGTGCGTACCTTGTGGGCATTGGATTTGAGAATCGTATCGCCGAAGGTCACCTGACCATCTCCTGCGATCGCCACTTTGCCGCCTTTGCGTACGGCCACTATCGTCGTTCCTTTGAAACTACTCATCGCTAATCCTTCCATGGGGGTGACTCGATCGATAGACCTCAGCCAACCGCGCTTGTGATACGTGGGTATAAATCTGAGTGGTGGAGATGCTCTCATGGCCGAGCAGCGCCTGCACCAGACGGATATCCGCCCCACGGTCGAGGAGGTGGGTGGCAAAACTGTGCCTGAGCACGTGGGGCGTGAACGGCTTTTGCCAACCGAGCCTCGTTCTATACAGAGCAAACATAGCACCAACACTGCTGAACGGCAACTGCTTCCCATCCCGTGTGGCCAAGAGCGGCATGTCAGAGCCCCACTGTGAACGTAGGCTCTTGTAGTGCGAAAGGACTCGTTTGGTGCGCGCTCCATAGAAGATGTAGCGACTCTTGTTGCCCTTGCCCAGCACACGGATCTGACGTTCACGTTCGTCCACATCCCCCACCGTGATAGTCACCAGCTCCCCGATGCGACAGCCGCTCTCATAGAGGAGGCTGAAGACGAGCATGGCAAGCGTTGAGGGAAAGTCATCGTAGGGAAGGTCCAACAACGCTGACACCTCCTCAAGGGTGAGGAAGTTCGGCAGCCGATCGGCGACCGTCCTGAGCTTGATCAGGGCAAAGGGATTGGCTGTCACCAAGGCCTTTCGTTCAAGGTATGTGTAAAATGAACGCGCCGCGCTGATCTTGCGGTTGATCGTCCCCTGGCTGTACTCGCTGTCCAGTAGATGGCGCACATACATGCGCCCATCCTCAAGGCGCGCCTGGATAGCGTCGATGCCGAGGGTATCGAAGAAGTCGGCCATTTGGCCCAGATCATGCTCATAGGCAATCAGCGTGTTCTCGCTGAGGGCGCGGATGTGCTCTCCGCTGGCAAGAAATGAAGCGATCAACTGATGCGTTGTCATAGCTAGGATCATAGCACAATGGCAGATTGCCAACCAAGCAGAAGAGCAACATCATCCCAGCCGGTGACTGTCTCAGCTCCCAGCAGTGTCGAACATTCCAACCGTCGCCCAGATCCCAATGAGGCGGTGGTGTGGACCAACACCTCCCGCCCCTCATCAAGGGCTGCCTCCACCGCCGCCCGGCTCATCACCCCGTCTGCCTCTTCTATGACGATCGTCGCCGACCCCAATGTGCCAAGAAGCGATGCGCAGCTCACCTGCCGCGTATATGCATCGATCTCTGACGGACCGAAGGGAGAGAGCCAGATGGCCGACGGAATCTGTCGCCTACGACGCGGTAGTTCGCTATCGAAGAGCACCACCGTCTCACTCCTCTCTTCCCATGCCCCCCACATCGCATACTGGCCGATGCGGCACCGGCTGGCCACCGCCAGATGGACATTCGCCGCTGCCGCTGAGCGGGCAAACTCATAGGCACTGTGCCGAGCGCGTATGCTGGGGTTGGTCGGACCGACAATACTCACCCAGTTCCGGCTTTGTGGGATGCAGGGGCCGCGAACAGCCAAGAGCGATGGTGGGCAGCGTACTTCTAGCCATGAGGCAGGATACTCACCATCGTCGCGTCCGACCCATCGCTCTTCGTCGGGGCTGTACATCATACCCTCTAAGGAGAGAGCGCGAGAGCTGTGCTTCAGAAGAGATCGAGTGCTACCTTGGCCAACAACAGGGCCAGGACAAAGAGCATGATCGGCTTGACCAGCCGGGGGCCGACACGAAGGGCCAGGCGGCTTCCGACAAAGCCTCCGGCGATCGAGGCGAGGGCGCAGGGGATGGCCACAGAGAAGTCCACCGACCCATGGTAGAGGAAGACGACCATCGCCGCCACGTTGCTGGAGAGGTTGACCAGCCTCGCCGTTCCATGGGCTGTGACCAGATCAAGGCCGAGCAAGGCGGTAAATGCCAAGGCCAGCAACATCCCGGTGCCAGGGCCAAAGAATCCGTCATAGCCACCGATGATCAAGCTCAAGAGGGCACCGAGGATCATCGTCGAGCTCATCGATCGCTCCACAGCCGTTCCAAAGCGCGGATTGACCACCATGAAGATCGCGATGGCCGGAACCAGCACGATCAAGAGATAGGCCAGGTAATCGGAGGCATAGCGCTCGGCGAGCGCACTGCCGATCGCCGATCCGACAAAGCTCGCGGGAATCGCCACCAAGGCTACATAGCGGGCGACCGCCTTGCGCCGGATGTACTGGATCGACGCGATGGTGGTCCCGAAGGATGAGGCGAACTTATTGGTTCCCAGCGAAGTCTGTGCAGGAAGACCCACCGCCATGTACGCGGTGAGGGTGATCAAGCCCCCGCCTCCTGCGATGGCATCGACGAAGGCGCCGAAGAAGATGATGGGAATGAGGATCAACAGGATGTTCATCACCCCTCCCCACCGGTATTGAACCGCTCATAGGCTGCTTTCAGGGCTGTGGTATCGACATGGGTGTAGATCTGGGTGGTCTTGATGTCGCTGTGACCGAGCAGTTGCTGCACACTCCTCAAATCAGCGCCACCTGCCAACAAGTGGGTCGCAAAGCTATGGCGCAGGGTATGGATGGTGATGGAAAGGCCAGCATCTTTTGCATAGGCGACAAAGCGCTTGTGCACGGCCTGCCGTGTCAGCGGCTCGCCGCGACGGCCGACGAAGAGGGCCTTCTCGCTGAGACGGGGGCCGACGAGAGCCGGACGGCTCTCCTCGAGGTAGGCATCGACCCAGAGGCGGGCCACATCACCGACCGGTATGCGGCGGATCTTGCTACGCTTGCCGACGACGGTGATCGCATCCTTCGTGTAGTGGGAGACACTGAGCGTGCACGCTTCACTGACACGCAGGCCGCAGGAGTAGATCAGCTCAAAGAGAGCGCGGTCACGCACCCCGAGTGCATCACGGTCATCGATGGCAGCCAAGAGGCGCTCCACCTCATCAACGGTGGCAACCTCGGGCAAGATCAACCCCTCCTTGGGGCGCCCTACCAAGCTCACCGGATTATCGGCGCGGTACCCTTTCAGCTGCAGGTAGGTGAAGAAGGAGCGCAAGGCGCTGAGCATCTTCGCCACACTTCGACTTGACAGGCCACGCTCGATCGTCTGGTCGGTGACATACTGCTCAAGGGCCATCGCCCCAACGGTGTCGGCATCACAGCCGCTCTCCAAGAAGAGTGAGAGTTCGGCGGTGTAGATGCCAATCGTGGCGCTCGTCAACCGTCGCTCCAAGCTGAGGTAGGTCTCATACTCCTCGACGATGAGCGAGCGCATCACTGGCCCTCTTGCTCCTTGGATCGAGCATAGCGCAGCACCGCCGGGATCGAATAGTCGGTCGAGGCAGGGTTGGTTGCTTTGCCTAGCTGCTTCTGTAGATCCTGCCAACGGTTCACCTGGATGGTGGCCACATCGTCTGTGTGCTCATCGCCTGCGCTGCGCTCAGCTGGTTGGGTATCGGCTGTGCCAAAGCGACGGTGCCCTGTCTCACGCTCGACGACCTCGGAGCCGACGACACCCATCTGGCGTTCAAAGCCGGTGGCGACGACCGTCACCTTGATACGGTCGCCAAGTTCAGGGTTGAATGCTTGGCCGGCGATGATCAGGGCATCCTCGGCGCACTGGGCAGTGACCAATTCAACGACATCCTGATACTCCTGCAGCGTCAGGTTGTCGCTGCCGGCAAGGTTGACGAGGACACTCTTTGCCCCCTCGATGGAGGCGCTCTCCAACAGCGGGTTGCTCACCGCCTGGCGAGCCGCATCAACGGCGCGGTTGGCACCCTCACCAAAGCCGATGCCCATCAGCGCGTCACCCTTGCCCTTCATCACCGTTCGCACGTCGGCGAAGTCGATATTGATCTCCCCTGGCTCGGTGATGAGCTCACTGATGCCCTGCACGCCCATGTAGAGCACCTCATCGGCCATCAGAAACGCTTGCTTGATCGGAGTATTGTTCTCAACGACCTTCAGCAGATATTGGTTGGGGATGATGATCAGGGTATCGACTTGCTTACGTAGCTTCTCGATGCCGGCCTGGGCCAATACCAGCTTCTTCTTTCCTTCAAATGCAAAGGGTGTGGTTACCACCGCAACGGTCAGAGCGTTGCAACTTTTGGCGATCTCAGCGACGATTGGCGCTGCCCCGGTACCGGTTCCCCCGCCCATGCCTGCGGTGATGAAGACCATGTCGGCACTCTCCACCTCACGGCGGATCTCCTCCTTGCTCTCCTGGGCAGCCTTCTCTCCGACCTCGGGCACGCCTCCGGCTCCCAATCCGCCGGTCAACTGACGGCCGATGGGCAGCCGAGTCTGGGCATTGGAGCGCTGCAACGCCTGCATGTCGGTGTTCATCGTGACAAAGTGTACTTTCTTCAGGCCACTGGCGATCATCCGATTGACCGCGTTCCCCCCAGCGCCGCCGACACCGATCACCTTGATCACCGTACTGCTGGCTTGGTCGTCTTGGATCATATCCTCTACTTCGAACATTCCAAAATCCATATATGCATCCTCATCTCATGTCCATCTAAAAGAGTGTTCTGAAGAATCCACGCAACAGGGGGGCGAAGCGCCCCTCCTTGCGTGACCGTCGCTTGGCGTGCGTCCCCTTCACCGGCGCACTCTCCTTGACCTTGCGCGCCTCACTCTTGAGCAGGCCGAGCACCGTCGTATAGTCAGGGCTGATGTAGGAGCGGTCCAAGCCCCCGATCGCCTCGGGAAAGCCCATGCGCGCAGGCATGTGGAAGATCTCGCTTGCCAGTTCGGTGACGCCACTGAGCAGGGCTCCGCCACCTACGAGGACAACTCCCCCTCCGTAGGAGGAGCCGACGCGCGCCTTCTCCAGATCGCTCTTCAGCTTGCTGAAGATCTCAGCCATCCGCGGCTCGATGACCTTGCTCAATTCGCGCTTGGGCATCTTGATCGGCGGCAAGCCACCGACTTGTGGGATGATGACCATCTCGTCGCTCCCAACCGACGGTACGTAGCTGTGTCCGCTATCGACCTTGATCTGTTCGGCCGTGGATCGGGTCTTGTTGAGAATGTATGCGATATCTGCAGTGACCGCCTCGCCGCCGAGATTGACTCCCCCGGTGTACAGCGGCGCTCCCCGCCCATAGGCGATGAGGTCGGTGACGCCACTGCCGATATTGATCAGAATCGTACCCATCTCCCGCTCCTCGCTTGAGAGGACCACTTCGCTATCGGCAAGGCTCTGCAGCACCAGGCGCTGCACTCCGAGGCCTGCACGCTGGATGCACCTGCGCTGCAACTGGGAGAGCTGGGAGCTTGCGGTGACGATCAGGACCTTGCTTTCGAGGCGGTGGGCCAGCATGTCGATCGGATCTTTGACTCCACTTTGGCCGTCGATCTGGAACTCTTGGACCAGGGTGTGCAAGATCTCCCGATCCTGGGGCAGCTCGAAGGCCCGGGCGACTTCAAGGCTACGAAAGATATCCTCGCGCTTGATCTCCTGGTCCTTGCTGTTGATCCCCACCACCCCGGTGGATGGAAAGCCAATGATGTTCTCCCCGCCGATGCCGATGATCACTTCATTGACCTCTGCCCCAGCCTGCAGTTCTGCTTCGTTGATGACCGTCTTGATGGTCTTCAACGTCTGTTCAATGTTGATGATGGAGCCTTGGCGTACACCTTCGCTAGGGTGTTCGCACACCCCCTCGACCATCAAGGTGCCCTCTCGGTCCACCGAGCCTATCACTGCACGGGTCTTGCTCGACCCTATATCCAGCGCCATCAACATTTTTTCACCAGCCATCGTGCAACCCCTTTGCTCCAGATTACCTGCGCACCAAACCCTCGCGATAGAGATCGTAGCGTCTGGTCTCTGAACTGAGGAAGTAGAGCGAGCGCTCTTGGTCGGCTTGGACCAAAGAGATTGCCGTCCGTACCCGCTCAGGTCCCACAGGCTCCCTGACCCAAATCTGGGCGTGCAGGGACGAGAGTTCCAACACCATCTTTCCAAAGCTATTACTGCTATTATTATCGTATTTTACCCGAGTTATCAAGGCGCTTTCATCCGCCAGCGATTGCGTCAGGGCAATGACTTGGCCAAAGAGCTGGTCCACTCCCCAGCGCACCATCAAGGCAGCGTAGGAGGAGGGCACTTCAACGGTCATCACCCGCTGACGGTAGGGTGCAGCATCGACGGCAGGGATAGCGACCAACGCACCATCCTTGACCAGGTAGTAGCGTCCATCATCGCCGCTGTGTACCACCACCGCACTCTCGGTGAGGGTGAGGTCGACCTGTACGGTATCAGGCAGCCGGCGTTTGATCGCAGCGGTCTTGACCGTCCCCAGTCTTTTGAGCTGTGCCTCCATTTTCCCGAGAGGCAGGCGCATCAGCGGCGAGCCGATGTAGGCGGCAAGCTCTTGCTTGACCTCAGTGGGCGCTTCGTGCCCATCGACGGAGATGACGATCTGGCTGACCGTATGCGAAGGGGCGGTATAGAGCCAGAGCACAAACAAAAGCGCTGCTAGAACGACCATGAGTGCAACAAGGCGGACTTTGATGGAGAGTCGCATCAACGCTGTCCTCCTCGTTGTGCACGCACCAAGGCGCGGGCTATGAACGCTGAGGAGGTGAGCATCACCAACAAATTGGTCCCTCCCTGGCTGAAGAAGGGCAGCGGAACGCCGGTCGGTGGCAACAAGGCGGTGACGACGGCAAGATTGAGCAGAGCTTGCAGGCCGACCATCGTCGTCAGGCCGAAGGCGAGCAGGGAGAAAAAGCGGTCACTGTCCCACAACCTGCGCGCTGCCGTAAAGCCGAGATGAATGTAGATGATGAAGAGCGCGATGATGAGTACGACTCCGATGAAGCCGATCTCCTCGGCGATCGAGGCGAAGATGAAGTCGCTATGGACTTCAGGCAAGAGCCCCTCCTTGTAGATCCCGTTGCCCAGGCCTACCCCGAAGAGCCCGCCGCGCCTGATCGCCTTCAGGCTCACCGACACCTGGTAGTTGATTCCCTTTGGGTCTAGTGAGGGAAGGAGAAAGGAGACCAGGCGCCTGATGCGGTAGCCTTGGCCAAAGAGGGCCACCAGTGCCGGTGGAGTGATGAACAAAAGTAGCACGATCAGATAGCCCATCGATAGACCAAGGCCTACGAGCATGATGAGGCCTTGCAGCAACACCAGTAACGCTGAACTGTAGTCACGGCCGGCGAGGATCAGGATGGTGGTGAGCAACACGGCTAGCGATGGGACCAGAACATGGGTGAGCGGGTGTTTAGAAGACGGGGGGCGTTCACCATACGCTGCCAGAAAGAGAGCCAGGGCGATCTTGGCGAACTCGGATGGCTGGATAGCCGGCAGCCCTGCTATGGCAAGCCAGCGGCGCGATCCGAACTTCTGCTGGCCAAACGAACTGAAGAGCGTCAGGGCCAACAGGGCGACGACCCCGAGCAGCAGCAGACCACTGAGGCGCCCGATCAGCTGCTTGGGCAAGAGGAGGGCCAAGGCCATGGGCAGCAGGGCCACAAGGGCGAAGATCAGCTGGCGGCGGACAAAGTAGGCGGGAGCCACCTCAAAGGAGAGGGCTTCATTGTAGGAGGCGCTGTAGAGCATCACCAAGCCACCGACGGTCAACAGCGTCGTGACTGCAGCAAAAAGAAGGATCGTGTTCACTGTCCGGCCCGTGGCACCTGATTTGGCCTGGGTGTTCAGGTGGTAGTCGTCGTAACCGTCCATGGCTTTCTACCAGAGGAGGATCAAGGAGAGGGCCCCGCACACCCAGGATGCCATCACAAAGCGGCGGACGATCGTCCGCTCACCCAGTCCCTTCAGCTCATAGGCATGGTGCAGTGGGGCGATGGTGAAGACCTTGTATCCGAACCGACGGATCGAGATGATCTGGATGAGGCTAGTGGCCAGCTCGACCAAGAAGAGTCCTGCGGCCACCAGGAGCATCACCTCCACCTTGAACAAGAGCGCATATACTGCGATGGAGGAGCCGAGGGCGTGGCTGCCGACATCGCCCATAAAGTAGCGGGCAGGATGGGCGTTGAAGAACAAAAAGACTGCCAGAGCGCCTAGCAGTGAAGCCGGAGGCTGGCTGCCGCGGCGGATCGCGATGGCGCTGATCAACAACAATAGCGGAATGCTTGAACCGGCTGCAAGGGTGTCAAGACCGTCGGTGATATTCACTGCATTGACGAAGAAGAGCAGGTAGCAGAACGCAAGAATCCAATACCAAGGCCCCAGGGCCAGGGTATAGGGACCGATAGCAAGCGATGTATCGACAAAACCGGCCTGAGCCATCAAAGAGAGCACTGCAACGGCACCCAGGCTCTGTAGGAGGAGCTTGGTCAAAGACGTCAGTCCATCAGAAGAGATGAGACGTGCCTTGGCTCGGTCATCGATCAAGCCAGTGATGGCAAAGATGATGAGCGTCACCAGCGGGATATAGAAAGCCGGCTCGAACAGATGCGGATCGAGGAGGCTGACTGTGATGGTGGCAAGGCTGAAGGCGATGCCACCGACAACGGGCGTGCCTTGCTTGGGGCGCTGCGTCTGCAAGAGCTCATCCTTGATGACTGCCCCGCCCCGATGGCTCTTCAACAGCCAAAGAGAAAGAAGCCAGCACACAAATGCTGATGAGACGACACGGAGGGCGATGCTAGGCATAGGCACCCCACTGCTGACTCAGCGACGGGATCAGGCGGTCGATGGCGACACTGCGACTGGCCTTCAACAACACCAGGTCCCCTTTTTCTACCGTTCGCTTTACCTGCTGTCCGAGGATGTCGAAATCTTCGGTCCACGTGACCTCTCCCCCAAATCCCAGCCGCTTCAGCTCATCTTTGGCCACCTCCATCTCAGGACCATAGAGGTGGGCTCCGGTGAACGAGGAGCGAGCAAGCAGGCCGGCGACCTTGCGGTGCGCGCTCTCACTGGCCGAGCCCAACTCCTTCATCGGTCCGAGCACCACCTTCTTTCCCCCCTGCCACATCAGCCTCGATAGGTAGGAGACGATGGTGCTGGTAGAATCCCAGCTGGCGTTGTAGGTATCATCGATAATCGTGATGGCCCCGCTTTGCACCGAGGTGCGGCCGGGCATCGAGCCAAAGCCCTCCAAGGAACGGGCGATCGAGGGTGCATCCAAGCCCAGTCGATCGGCGACAGTGATCGCCCCTACTACGTCCTCCAAGAGGTGGCGTCCCACTGCCCTGATAGTAAACGTCTGTCCTTTCCATGTCAGCCTCCACCCCTCCAGGCCCAGATCGATCGCTTTGATGTCGGCAAGCGAGTATTGCTGCAAGACAGTGGGCGACCGCTTTTGGATCAACGACAGGTGGGAGCAGTGCGCACTGACAAACCCCGCCTCGATCGCGGGGTGGAAGATCCTTGCCTTCTCATGGGCTGTGACAGCCGTTGAGCCGAACTTCTCCAGATGGGAGATTCCCACGTTCGTCAACAGCGCGTAGGAAGGCGTGAGCGTCGAAACCAGGCGCTCCATCTCACCGACGTGGTCGATGCCAAGTTCAAAGACCCCATACCGATCGCCGAGAGCGAGGGTGAAGATCGACAGTGGCAAGCCATACTCGCTGTTCAAATTGCCCGGTGTCTTGGCTGTCGGCCCACTGTATGAGAGAATCGTCGCCAGCGCCTCCTTGGTCGTCGTCTTGCCCACGCTGCCGGTGATGCCGATCAGTGTCACATGCCGGTGCTCCTTGATGTAGAAACGGGCGAGCATGTGCAGCGCAGAGAGCGCATCATCGACGGCGATGACCGCACAATTGACGGTGGCCAGTGCCATCGGCCCCTGGTGGCGGGGGACGACCACTGCCGCTGCTCCCCGACTCTGGGCGTCTTGGATGAAGGCAGCGCCGTCGACAGAGCTGCCGCGTATGGCGAAAAAGACCGACCCCGCCTGGCACAGGCGGCTATCGATCTGGGCATTTGTGATCAGGACCTTGGATGGGCGCAGGCACAAACCCTGCATAACCGGTGCAAGGGAGGTGGGTGTGAGGCCCAGATTTCCAAGGCTCTGATCACTACTCATAGGCTTGTCCGAGCCACGCTATTGACTGTGTTTGCAGTGATGGGGATCAGCTGGATGTCCTGCTGCCACGCGCCATCGATCAATGACTCGGGCATCCCCATCGAGGAGATGGTCGCCTTCAAGAGGCGTTGCTGCTCCGAGCGGGTTATGTACGTTTGATGCAGTGTGCGGTATTGCAGGGTCAAGGAGCGGTTGATCGCCTTCTGATGCAGCGGCAAGAGCAGAGAAGCGACGAGCGCTGCGATCAGGATGAGGGTCAACAGGCCCCTGGCTGTGCCCTGACGATGATGGGTATTGCCATACTCGCTGTGATGCCATTGTTGGTCCATATCGATTCCTCCTTCTATAGTTTCTCAATGACTCTGAGCTTGGCGCTCCTGCTTGCTGGATTCTCAGCCCGTTCCTCGTCCGAGGGGATGATTGGTTTCTTGGTCAAGATGGTGATCAAGGCCGGGTCCTGGGCCTTGAAGAACCATTTGACGATCCGATCTTCGAGCGAGTGGAAGCTGATGACCCCGATCCGTCCTCCCCGCTTCAGTGCCTTGATCGCTCCGCCGAGAGCGACCTCGATGCGGTCAAGCTCTCCGTTGACTTCGATACGGATCGCCTGGAAGGTCTTGGTGGCCGGATGGAGATGGCCGTAGCGGTACGCCGGCGGCACTGCCTTGTAGATGATCTGTGCCAGCTGGTCGCTCTCCTTGATTTTCGTGAGCTTTCTCGCCTCGACAATCGCCCGTGCAATGCGGCGGCTATAGCGCTCCTCACCATAGGTGTAGATTAAATCGGCGAGCCGTTGCTCCTGATAGCCGTTGACCACATCCATCGCGCTGATCGGATCGGTGGTATCCAGGCGCATATCCAACACCTCTTCCTTGCGAAAGGAGAAGCCCCGCCCGCTCTCTTCATAGTGGTATGAGGAGATGCCCAGATCAAAGAGGATCAGGTCGTAGAGCTGCTGTCCAGTGTCTTTGAAGAACGCATCGAACGTGACCTTGAAGGGAGTGAACCGACCGTCAAACGCCTCCATGCGCCGCTTCGCCTTCTCAAGGATCGAGGCGTCACGATCGAGGCCGATGACCGAGAGATCGGGATAGGTGGAGAGAAAGCGGTGAGTATGCCCCCCTTCGCCACAGGTGCAATCGACGAGGATCGCCTGCTGATCCGCTGGTGGGACGAGGTAGTGAAGCACTTCTTCTGCCATGACTGAATAGTGGACGTATTCCATTACCGCTGCCTCTCCATCATCTGGCTCAGTGACTGAGCCGCGTCGAGGAACTCATCCATGGACTCGGAGAGGTAGGCCTCGTAGGTGCTCTTGTTCCACAGCTCAAGGTAGTGGCCGGTACCGAGGAGCACCGACTCCTCCTTCGTCGATAGCCCCACGCTCTCGCGTAGGCTGATAGGGATGTTGACGCGCCCGACCTTGTCAAAGTCACAGAGTTGGGCCGGGGCGATCATCCCCCGCTGCAAGATCCTGAGCTTGCGATCGAACATCGAGCTTGTGGTGCTGATGATCGTGTCTTTCAGCGTCTCGAAGTCGTGTGGGACCATGAGCCACAGGCACGTCTCCAAACCCCGCGTCACATAGAGCGCCTCAGTGGCGAGTGCACTACGCAGTCGGGCGGGAATGAGGATGCGACCTTTGTCATCAATGGTGGTGTAAAACTCACCGGTCACCATCACAGAGCTCCTCGGACACCATAAATTTGGGATTACTTCCCACTGGTACCCATTAATGTACACCGATTACCACCAAAGCACAACTAAACACTTGCTATGTTCAGCACTAGATTGAAAATAATTCATGCTCTGGACTTAACAAACGTCTAGGTTATCGACCAAAAAAAGCCCCGACCACTCACTGTCGGGGTTTTTTTCACCTGATCAGACGCGTCAGCGCTCAGGATTGAAGATATTGTAATCTATGTCAGCGAAGATGGTGTTACGCTTCTCCGCCTTGACCAACCACTCGGTGTTGACCGCGTTCTTGCACATGTTGGAGTAGACGACATTGAAGTTGGAGAGATGATCGTTCACGCGCTTTGTGGCGTACTCAGCCGAGCTCTTGTTGTACATCATGAACGGCCAATCACTGGCCATTGCCAACAGCACCTCACGGGCAGCTTGGTTGAGGAAGCGTTGCTTCAGGCTCATCTGATCGCCAAAGCGGCTTGCCAGCTCCTCCATCCGTTCGATCGCCTTGTGGATATGTCGGTAGGACCAGCTGTTGGCCCCATCGAGCCACACGGCATTGTATCCACCATGCCCCCACGAGGAGAAGGATGGCTGGACCTGCTGCAAGCGCTCCCCCTCCCGCTCCAAGAAGCGCGACGGAGTGGTCATCGCCAGGCCCTTGTCCCCAGCGGCGATCAGGCGGATCACCTCTTCAAGCCACTGTACTCCCTCAAACCACCAGTGGCCGAAGAGCTCGGCGTCGAAGGCGAGGGTGAACAGCGGCTCCTCTTCGAGCTTTGGACCCAAGCTATCCGCTCGTTTTTGGAGGGTGTAGATGAAGTTGCGCGCATGCTCGACGGTGCGCTTTTTGGCACGGATCCGATCGTAGGGGACCTTCTGGTCAGTCTTGCCCGTGATCGCCCAGTATTTGAAACCGGTGAAGACCCGAACCTGTGGTTCATGAATGTAGGGTCCGATGTACCCCAGTGGAAGGTCGTAGCCGATGTCGCGGTAGAACTCGCGATAGATCTTGTCGGTGGGGTATCCGCTCTCGTTCGACCAGACGAGGCTGGTACCGTTAAAATCACGGGGGAAGGCCGCCACCCCATTGGGGCAGTGAACCGGCCGGTAGACTCCGTTGGCAACCTTGTCAGGGGAGAGGAGCATCGCCTGGCTGGCAGTCTGGAACCAGGAGATGCCATGGGAGCGCAGCACCTCCTCAAGGCCTGGATAGTAGCCACATTCAGGCAACCAAAACCCCTTGGGCAGGTGGCCAAAGGTGGTAAGGAAGGATTGCACGCCAATCTCCACCTGGGCATTGATCGCCGAGGGGTACTCCTTGTAGAGCGGCAAAAAGGCGTGGGTGGCGGCAGTGGTCACCAGCTCAAGGTAACCACGCTCCTCCAGGTCCTTGAAGCCTTCGAGGATATTGGACTTGTAGTGCTCGACAAAGTCGGTGAAATTGGTCCGCGCAGCTTCAAGGTAGAAGGCGGCCATATCGCTGAAGGCCGGCTGCTCTATCTTGCAGCGAGCCACTTCCTTCTCACCTAGTTCGATATGGCGCTCAAGGTACTGGGTATAGCGCTCGGCGAGGATCGGGTCGGCGAGCATCGTGCAGAGGCTTGGCGACAGACTGACGGTGAAGGTGTATGGAACCTTGTCATCGGCGAGGCGATTGCACATCCTCAAAAGCGGCAGATAGCTCTCACTGATCGACTCAAAAAGCCAATCTTCCTCTAGAAAGCGTGGATATTCGGGGTGGCGGACAAACGGCAGATGGGCATTGAGTATGAAGGAGAGGTGTGCACGGCTCATCACAGTACCCCTTTGCTCAGTGTGTGCGCTACATCACGCAAGATCGCGTTGTCTACGATCTCCCCTTCACGGGTGACCAGTGAGGAGAAGTGTGTGCAGAATTGATCTAGGCTCCCATCGAACGGCTCGGTGGCATGCTTCCAGTACGGGGCGGCGATCTCAACGGTGTTGGACTGGGCAAGCGACTGCTCTTCTCCTCGTCTGTCACGCCAGCAAAGGTCGACATGGTAGCAGTACCCCATCTCTGGCAAGTTGATGTTCCACTGTCGGTCGCTGATGTCGATGTCGATGTCGTAGCTGGAGACTTCACTGGCGCCCGAAGAGCACTGGCTGACGCGAAGAAAGAAACGACCGAGCTCGTTGCCGTCCTCATCAACGCACTCCTCCAATACTTGGTGTGAGAGCGACCAGTAGGCGAACGCCCACTGCGGGTCGCGTAACAGCAGGTGGATCGAGGTATCGTGGTAGCACTCAGGCAGGCTCTCGGTACCAGGCAGGCCATTGACTTGGTAGGCCTTTCCCCGGTAACTGGTCAATGAATTGCAGTACCGGTTGCGATTGATCTTGCCCTTGATCGTCTGGGCAGGTTCATCGTCCTGCTCCCCGAACGCATCCTCCAAGGCATCGATAAGCTCCTCACGGTCCATATCCTGCCATGCATCCACTCCTTCCTGCTCAGCGATGTGCTGAAGCTCGACAGTGGACAAGGAATCAATATTGATGAGAATCATGCGCACTCCAGAATGATCTTCATACAGGCAATCGTAGAAGAATCACCCTTCTTAGTCAACAACAGCGAGGTTCGGCTCACGCAAAGAGCGTGGCAAGAGCAAGTTCCACCATCGCTCCAAATGTCGTCTGTCTCTGCTCCGATGGTACTTGTTCCCCGCTTAGAAGCGAGTCGCTGACCGTCAACAGCGTCAACGCCTCGATGCCGAAGAGGCGGGCGAGCGTATAGAGCTCACAGCTCTCCATCTCAACGGCCATCGTACCGACACTTTGGGCGAGGCGCATCTTCTCCTGTCCTCGCGCGTCATAAAATTGGTCGCTGGTGAGCACATTTCCCACCTTCACGTCGATTGAGAGCTCCTTGGCCTTCTGCCAGGCGCGATGCAACAGGTCGAAGGAAGCCGCCGGAGCGAATTGATAGGAGCCGAAACGGCTGGGATTGATACCACTGTCGCTGTCGGTGGCCTGCACCAAGAGCACATCCCTGAGCTTGAGCGTCTCGCTCATCGTCCCGCAAGTCCCTACACGCACCAGGCGCGTCGCCCCATAGTCCTTGATCAGCTCATGGGCGTAGATTGAGAAGGAGGGCATGCCCATGCCGGTGCCCTGCACCGATACCCGGTTGCCCTTCCACAGGCCGGTGAAGCCCCACATCCCCCTGATCTCATTGTAGCGCACCACGTCAGTGAGGTAGGTGTTGGCGATGTGCTGGGCGCGAAGCGGGTCTCCGGGTAGCAGCACCGTCGGTGCAACCAGTGCCTTGTCTGCGACAATGTGGATACTCATAGAAGCCTCCTTCTCATATTCTTGGCCAGATGGTATACTCCTGTCCATAGTATGGACACAACAACCGATAAGCAAAAGACCCCGCTGATCCTCCACGGCCACTTTTACCAACCCCCACGGGAGAATCCGCGCACAGGGATCATACAGAAGCAGCTCTCAGCCAGTCCGTGGACCGACTGGAACGAGCTGATCACCGCCGACTGCTACCGCGCCAACTGCCACTCCCGATACTTGGATGGCTACGGCTCGATCCTCAGCCTCTCCAACAACTATGAGGTTCTCAGCTTCAACTTCGGCCCTACCCTGCTCAACTGGCTCCAGGCCAAGGACCGGCAAACCTATGATCTGATCATTGAAGCGGACAAGGCCTCCTACAGGCGCCTGGGCTACGGCAACGCCATCGCCCAGGTCTACAACCACTCGATCCTGCCGCTTGCCTCTCGCCAGGATGCACGCACCCAGATCCTCTGGGGCCTCGATGACTTCAACCGACGCTTTGGCCGCCCTGCCCAGGGCATCTGGCTCAGCGAGACGGCGATCAACGCCATGGTCATCGATCTGCTTGCAGAAGCAGGCGTTGAATTTGTCATCCTCTCGCCCTGGCAGTGCAGGGCTGTTGAAGGGGGGACCAAGAAACTGGTCAGCCTCGACGGAAAGCCCGCACCCTACGATCGGCCTTTCTTGCTCAGCGGAGCAGAGGGGGGGACCATCAGTGCGTTCTTCTACAACCCGCAGCTTGCCGAAGGCATCAGCTTCGGCCACTACCTGCGTGACGCTGATCAGTTGTACGGACGGCTGATGGCCATCAAGGCGAAGGATCGCCCTGCCTTGATCCACACAGCCACTGACGGCGAGATCTATGGCCACCACGAACCGTACGGGGACATGGCCCTGGCAGCATTGGCCAAGAAGGTAGAGGAACGGGGGGATTTCACCTTCACCAACTATGGGGCCTACCTTGCGTCCCACCCTGCCGTTGACCGCGCCATCCTCCACGATGGAGAGGATGGGCGTGGAACCAGCTGGTCGTGCTTCCATGGTGTCAGCCGCTGGTACAAGGATTGTGGCTGCCACACCGGCGGTGATGAGAGCTGGAACCAGAAGTGGCGTACGCCGCTACGCAAGGCCTTCGACCAACTCGCCCAGAGCATCGATGAGATCTATGAGCGCGAGGCCGCAAAACTGCTTGGCTCGGTGGAGGCGGCGCATGCGATGCTCAATCGCTTCTCCCCAGTGGCCAGTGGCTTGATGAGCATAGATGCGTTTGTAAGCGAATACACGCAGGTCGATGAACATAAGCGCACATTGGCGGCCCTGTTGCGCGGGCAGCAGTACAAGCACTACGCGTTCACCAGCTGTGGATGGTTCTTCAATGACATCGCCGGCCTGGAACCTCGACAGAACATCGCCTATGCGCTGCGGGCAGTCGCCTACTACCTGAGCTTTGGTGACGAGGAGCTGATGATGCGCCTCTTGGCAACCCTGGCCAAGGCGAAGGCGAACCGCAAGCAGGACGGAACCGGCGAGACGATCGCCAACGAGGAGCTGCAACAGCTCTCCGGTGAGGCTGAGGCTGCCCTCTCCTTCGCCCTGTCGACACGAATGACCGATGCGAACGGGCGCCACCGTCGCTATGGGCACTTCTCTCTGCTCTCTGCCCAGTCGACCGATGGGATCGACACCCTCTTGATCGAAGACACTGAGGCGCTGGTGAGCTACCGAGCCGTCGTGGGCGAAGAGAGCGGAGAGGCTTTGGCGGTCACCTACCACCTGTCGGTGACCAATCTGGCAAACGGCCTTAGCGAGGAGGTGATCATCGACATCGATGATATCCCGCTACGGATGCGAGACAAACTGATCGACTCAATCGAACGGCGGTACTGCACCTTGGATGCCGAGAAGGTCCGTAGCCTGGCCAAGACCGTTCGCCACTACAGCAGTCTGACACGCAACGTGCCCTACGTCTCGATGGGATCGTTGCACCAAGAGCTGGTCGGTGCAACCCTTGCCACATTCTCGACCATCTTCTCGCACTCTGCCGCTTCCTGCTGGGGCGAGCTGAAAGAGGAGTACGCCTGCCTGATCTCCTTCTTCCTCTCCTATGCCAAGCAGGGCGACAGGGAGCTGTTGACCTCGATCTTCGATCGACACATCCAGGAGACTGCCCATACGTTGGCAGGCGAACCACTGGGCGATGAGATGGCGCAGTTCATCATCGATTTCCTGGCTTTGGTTCGCTCCCACGACATCGAACCGGAATTGCGAGGCCTACAGGAGGAGATCTACCCCTACCTCACCGGATCGAAGCAGAGCAGAATAGACGAAAAGGCGCTTCGGACATTGGCCAAAGCGCTGAACTTTGGCGCTACGGCAGGGCGATGAGGCTTCGCAGGCTCGCCTCGCCGGCGAGGACCTTCGCAGCATAGGGGCAGCGGGGCACGATCTGAGCGCCGGTGCGTCGTGCCTCCTCCACTACCAACATCACCAACTCCCGACCTCGCCCTTCTCCCCTGAGGGATGGATCGACCTCGGTGTGCTCGATGACCAGGTTCTTTGACCGGTCGCCCGAGACAACGATCACCGCCAAAGGCTTGGATACCTCGTCGCCATAGGCCCATCCATGTGCGCTTTTGTAGTAGTGCACTTACAACCTCCCATCCAGCAGCTTTGAGGCGTGCAAGAGGCTCTCCTGGCTCTCTGCATCGCCACTGAGCATCCGTGCGATCTCCCGTTGACGCACCTGGTGCTCTACTTTGGTGATGTGCGACCAACTCATCGAGTCGGCAACCTCCTTGTGGACGACCAGGTGCAGGTCGGCTTTGCTGGCGATCGAGGCGAGGTGGGTGATCACAACGACCTGATGACTCTGGCTGAGCAGGGCAAGCTCATCAGCGACTGCACGGGCAACCGAGCCACCGATGCCCGCATCCACCTCGTCAAAGATCAAGGTCGGTATGGCATCGCTGGATGCAAGGCTTGTCTTGACGGCGAGCATGATGCGGCTCAGTTCTCCGCCGCTTGCCACCGACCGGATCGGCAAAAGATCCATGCCAGGGTTGGCACAGATCATGTAGTTGATGGCATCAAGGCCGCCACTGGAGGCTGCGATCTCCTTAAAGGCGATCGCAAAGCGCGCCTGTTGCATCCCGAGGCGGCGCAACTTTGATTCTACCAACTCACTGAGTCGAAGCGCCGCGTGTTTTCTTGCGGCCCTGAGCGCTTCTCCCTCCTCGATCATCCGCCGCTCGCTTTGGGCGATCTGATCAGCTAGTTGCTGAAGGTTTGCCTCACCCTCCTCTCCCATCTCAAGGCGGGCACGACTTTCGGCGACGAAGGTGATGACCGCCTCAAGCGTCGGTCCATACTTCTTCTTCATACGCTGCAAGAGTGCCAACCGTCCCTGCAGGCGGTCTAGCTCATCGGGGCTGAAAGCGATCGAAGCGAGGTAGTCGCGCACACTCTCATAGACATCCTCGACCTCGATGTAGCAGCTCTCAAGGCGCTGGGCCAAGGACTGTAGATCCTGATCGACGCGGGCAGCATCTGCCACCTCCGCGTGTGCCTGCCGCAGATGCGAGATGGCACCGCTACTGTCATGCAGGTGGGTAATGGCAAGGTGCAGCTGTTCATAGAGCTGCTCTGAGCTTGCGATGATCTTCACCTGTCGGGCAAGCTCTTCGTCCTCACCCTCCTGTGGATTGACCGCGCTGATCTCATCGACGGCAAAGCGCAGCCACTCCTCCTCCTGGCGTGCCTTGGCCAACTCTCGTTCCATCGTCCGATATTGGCTTACAAGGCGCTGATGCTCCTGGTACCACCACTGGTAGACAGACCGCTGTTCCTCACAGTTACCATAGCTGTCCAGCACCTGCAACTGGTTGGCACTGGAGAGCAGGCTCTGGTGGTCACGCTGGGCGCTTATGTCAAAAAGTTCACAGGTGATGGAGCTCAGATCCCCGAGGGTGGCCAGCGCCCCACAGACTGTGGTCACCGACCGTCCGGTGCGCTTGATGGTGCGGCGGATGATCGCTGTCCCCTCCTCCAAGGCCAAGGACTCGCGCTCCAAGAAGGCGGCAAGCGCCTCTCCTGGTCCGTCCTTAAGGAAGAATGAGGCGGCCACGGTGGCGCTGTCGGCGCCGCTACGAATCGACTGGACATCGGCTTTTGAGCCGAGCAGCAGTGACAAGGCCCCGAGAATGATCGACTTGCCGGCTCCGGTCTCCCCGCTGATGACCGTAAAGCGATCGTCAAACTCAATGACCGAATCCTCGATGAGGGCATAGTTGTGGATCTCAAGACGCTCAAGCATGCATGCCCCCTGACCAATTGAGCTTATCGCGCAGCACTTCAATGAAGTTGCGCCGTTGGCTGACGACTAGCAACGCTTTGCTCTGCGACTTCTCAACCTCGATCCGATCCCCTTCGGCGAGGGCAAAGTTCTGCTGCCCGTCGAGTGAGAGCATCAGGCCGGTACGCTGTCCAGGCGGGATCGTGATGGTGATCTTCGCCTCCCCGCTGATGACCAGGGGGCGATTGGAGAGGGTAAACGGACAGATCGGGGTAATGACCAGCGACGAAAGATCGACATCGAGGATCGGGCCGCCGGCTGCAAGACTGTAGCCGGTAGAGCCGGTTGGGGTGGCGATGATCATCCCATCGGAGCGGAAGAAGCCCGCATCGGTATCACCGATCTTCACCGCCATGCTGATGACCTTGCTGATCCCGCTTGAGGAGACGACCATCTCATTGAGGGCATGGGCGCTGTAGACCTTGCTCTGCCCACGAATGACGGCGACGCGAACCATCAGACGCCGGCTGATGGTGTGCGCCCCAGAGAGGAAGAGGTCCACCGCCTCTTGCCACTCATCGACTGAGATCTCGGTGACAAAGCCAAAGGTTCCCAGATTTATGGCAAGGATTGGAATCCCGTATGCGTGGAGGTAGCGGGCACAATAGAGTACCGTGCCATCGCCTCCGAGGCAGATGACCAGGGCGGTATTGGCTGGTATGGTAATCTGCTCGCTGGCTGTACGGGTCTTGAAGATTGTGCTCTCGATCCCGCGATCGGCCAAATAGGCAGCGATCGTGGCACTGAGGTGGTGGCTTTCGATCTTTCTCCAATTGGCAACGATCAGCACATGGCCAATTCGCGCTTCACCCACTGTCTGCCTCCTTAGGGAAGGTGCCCAATGACCTTTAAGAGCAATTCTACATCACTCTGCTTGAGAAAGGGATATATCGGAAGGCTGATCGCCCGTAAAAATGGCGCTGTTGCCTGAGGAAAGTGGTCATAGAGCTCCTCCACTTCTTCTGCCAGGCTGTCACTGAACGTACGCTTGGTCATCACCTGATACTTGGTGGCAAACTTGATTGCATCCTCGGCCTTGCTATCCAGCACCACACAAAAGCCATACCCATTGGGTTTGAAGTCGATGGACCCGATGCCGAGCACACGATGCGGAGTTTTCAAGAGGGTCTTGGAGAAGGTTGCATACAGATCTCCTCGGCGCCTCAGGTGATCGGAAAGGGCATCGAGTTGGATGCTGCCAAGCGCAGCGTTCATGTCAGGTAGTTCAACCCACTGACGCTGCTTGGCAAAGAGGGAGGCGCACAACCGATCATAATCGCTCTTGGCATAGGCGAGGATGGCCCCACCTGCGGTGGAGACAATCCCATCCTCCTCAAAGGAAGAGACGATGAGGTCGCCCCAGCTGCCAGCCTTCGCTCCCTCATAGCTGCTCTCCAGGCTCTGGGTGATATCCTCGATGACGACCACCCCAAGCTCACGATAGTCACAACCGGCGGGGATCTGGCACATCGGCTCATGGATCAACAACGCCGAACACCCCTCGCTAACCAAGCGTAGCGCCTCACTCTGGCTCAAACAACCGTGCTCTGAATCTATGTCGCCATAGACCAGGGTGACATTAGCTTCTTCTGCAATGACCCGATAGATTTGGGGGCTGAGCACGCTGACCCCTACCTTGGCTCCTGCCTCGATGCCGGCGACGGTGAGTGCCGCTCGTAGCGCATCAGGGTAGGAGCGCAAGGCGATACCACCCTTTGAGCCAATGAGCTCACAGAACTGGCGCAGAAACTCGTTCTTCCGCTCTCCAGGCCCGATACGCTCGTCGACCATCGTCTGCAGCACCGCATCCATATCCTTGCGCCGCAAGGTTGGTTTGTAGAATGGAATCACCGTCCAGCACTCCTTATTCTTGAAGTGGGCAGCTGAATGAGAGCCCCACTGTGAATCGTGTGCAATCGTACCACGCTTGTGAATTTGAGTCGAGGCTTTCCATACATCAGACTATCGATGCATACAACCCAACAAAAGCGCCCTCCCTATAGGGAAGGCGCTGTGGAGTTGAAAAAGAAAGGGCCCGGCGGCTACCTACTCTCCCGCAATGCTGCAGTACCATCGGCGTGAGGGTGCTTAACTGCCGTGTTCGAGATGGGAACGGGTGTGTCCACCCTGCTGTGGCCACCGGGCCGGCCAACGCCTCGGGGCATGCGGAGCATGCACCGGGCCTTGGCCCGAAGGATCAAAAGGGTGACATGGTCAAGC
>LVBE01000061.1 GCA_001603105.1 Spirochaetales bacterium Spiro_03 | reverse complement strand
GAATTACCATGGAACATACCATTATCGATAGCATGAAGATGCGCCGCTCGGTGTATCACATCGGAAAAAACCTGCCTATCAGCGAAGAGCAGCTGCTCACCATCGTCCAGGATGCAGTCCAACTCGCGCCATCGGCCTTCGACAGCCAAAGTTCACGTCTCATCATTGTCTATGGCGATGAGAACGACTGGCTATGGAACCTGGTCTGGGAGAAGGTTAAGCCGTTTGTCACCGAAGAGCAGCAACACGCAACGCGCGAGAAGCTCAAGGCTTTCAACAGTGGTTCTGGCACCATCCTCTTCTTTGAAGAGATGGCAATCGTACGCCAACTGGAGAAGGATTTCCCGCTCTACAGCGAAAACTTCGGCCTATGGAGCCAGCATGCAAGCGCGCTGACTCAATTTGCCGTATGGACCGCACTTGGAGAGCAGCGGGTTGGAGCAAGCCTACAGCACTACGGCAATCTTATCGAAGCGGATGTGCGCGAGCATTACAACCTATCGGACACCTGGTCACTGATCGCCCAGATGCCCTTTGGTTCGATCGAGAGTGCGCCACCACAGAAGCGCTTTTCTGACATAACCGATAGAGTTCTTGTGCGCGGGGTTCTTGCATAGCATATTCGAGTGGACTACGATAGGCCATGATCTACTCATGTACCTATCACAGTCCACTCGGACCAATGCTGCTTTCGGCAACGGATGAGGCCCTCATTGCCCTTGAGTTTGGCACAAGCGCCAGCGACGATCACACACTGATCCTCGCCTCTGCAATCGCCGAACTTGATGAGTACTACCGTGGCCTACGCACAGAGTTCACTGTTCCACTTCAGATGCACGGCACAGCCTTTCAGATGGCGGTGTGGAACGCCCTCTTGACAATCCCCTATGGACAGACACGCTCTTATGGCCAAATCGCCGCCCAAATCGGCAACCCCAAGGCAAGTCGGGCCGTCGGCATGGCCAACAACCGCAACCCCATCAGCATCATTGTCCCCTGCCACCGGGTTATCGGAAGCGACGGCTCGCTTGTCGGCTACGGTGGAGGTTTGGACAAGAAGGTGTGGCTGCTTGACTTTGAAGCGGCGCATACCGCTCAAAGATAACGAAGACGGACACCGCGGTGTCCGTCCCCCTACACAATCTATTCGCGTGTGCTTATTGCAACGCCAAAAGGCTGAAGACCAGGGTGAAGAGCGCCACGGTCTCTACGATGCCGATGACGATGAAGTAGTTGGCAGTCCCCTTCCCCGTCTCAGCGAGTGCATCACAGGCATTGGCGCTGACCAAGCCCTGCATCCATGCCGACAGCCCGATGGCCAGGCCTCCGAAGACACCGACACCCAATGCCAATGATGCGGCAGCACCGGCGGCGATCGCCCCTGCGATGAAGTTCATCAAGAGGAAGCCGTAGATGGTCTGCGTCAATGGTGCGCCGGCAAAAGCGACCATGATGAAGGGGGCCGGCTTACCGTTGGCATAGCACTTTTTCCAACCGCCCACCGCCGCCTGGGATGCAGCTCCAGCACCCAGTCCTGATCCCAAGGCAGAGAGTGCCAAGGCACAGGCCATTCCGATAAATTCCAAGTTACCCATGTGAATCTCCTTCGTTGTCGTTGGCAACGATTATTGTTCTTGTGCCGTCTGAGCGAACGGTTTATATGCGACTCCAGTCCACTCCATACCGAGTTGTCCTGAGAATTCCAAAAGATTGAGCCTCACCCCATGGACGACGACAGACAATAGGCCCATCACCAAGTTCAGAGAGTGACCGATCACCAGCACGAGGATGCCCGCTACCACGGCGATGCCGCTGTTCATTGAACTGGCCATCGCATTGAAGGATTGGGCGATGGCGACGCTGGCCATACCAACGGCAAAGAGACGGATATAGCTCATGATGTTGCTAAATGCGCTGATCGTATTGAGGAAGGTGGTGAACAGCCCTCCCAGGCCCTTGAGCATCCCCTTGATGAAGGGCACCCCTGGGCCCTGCTCACCGAAGAACACGACCAAGAGAAAGCCCGCCAGTACGATCGAGAAGACGAGACTGACGTCGATGGGGGTGCCGATGACCAGCTGCAGGACCACCAGATACAGGGCGAGGATCGCAATCAGCCAACCAATGTCAGCTACCAGGCTCAGATCCTTGTGCGGGGCCTTCTTGATGACATTGAGCAGACACGCCAGTGAAAGCTGGACTGTGCCGATGATGAAGCAGAACTTCATTACCGTGTTCTGTGCTGACACGGCATCAAGGCCAAAGAGCTCAGGGTAGTTTGAGATCGATGGGATGACCAGCTTTTGCAAGAGCGGCGCACGCTCCAAGATCGCAAGCGATCCAAACCACGTTCCGGTCAACGATCCCCACACAATTGTTGCGACTGAGAGCACATAGATGAGCAGCACCAAGGTTGTCGGCTTCTTCGTCTTGATATGCACGACTGCGGCAAGGGCCAGGAAGATGAATCCGTAGCCGGCATCGCCGACGATCATGGCAAAAAAGAGGGTGAAGAAGAGAAGAAACCAGGTGGAGATGTCCCCTTCGGTATAGCCTGGCACGGTGCCGAGGATGTCGAAGACCGGCTTGATGATCCCCACTCCCTTCGGATAGCGCACCAGCGTAGGGGGAGTATCATCCTCTCCTACATCCTCGATGGAATAGGCCCATGCACCGGCTTTGGCAAGCGCTTCAAAACGGGACAGTTGATCGACAGGAAGAAAACCGCTGATCCAGCAGAGCGCCTCTTCACTCTCCATGCCACTGGCTACCTCCTCAAAGAGTTGGGCCTCTTGAAGGTGGCGTTGATACTCCTTGAGGCACGACAGGTACGTGACGCCTTTGGCAAGGTTCTCTGTGACCTTCGCACGCGCTTTCAGAGCTGAGGCAAGACGCTCTTGGCTTTCGGCAAGCCCGATCGCGGGGGGGGTGAATTCGATGGCCATCGTTGAGCCATCAAGGACAGCGCCGATTGTGGCGATCGCTTCTCGCGAACCCACAGGGGCCAACGCAAAATAGGAGACCGATGGGTCGACTTTGGCCAGATCCTTCTTAGCCACGGTATAGAAGTGCAAATCAATGCCGCTTTGGCGGATCGCTTCGATCTCAGACGGATCAAAGTCCCCCCAAGGGGTGAGCAGCTCGATTGTGCTTTGAAGGCGTAGGATCTCCTCATCAAGGCCCTTGGCCTCGTCGATGAGGCCTGCGTAGCGCTCCAGGATCTCGTGGCACGCCTCAAAGGAGAGGCGCTTGGTTCTGACAGCACCCTTCTTTTGCTGTAGCTCACCGATCTTGGCGATGACCGCTGAGAGCGTGTCACAGTGTTTTTGGATTGACTGGCTGGTCGTATTTGTCGAAGAGCTCGTTTCGAGGTGCAAGAGACCAGAACGTCTGAGGGCGGTGAGCATCGCCCGCTTCTTGGAAGTCTGGACGACGATGTATGCTTTCTTCATCTCTACGATCATACTAGGCTCCTCCGACCAGCTTGGTCTTGGCGATCTTGCCTCGCACCACCGCCGCGGTCTGCTGATCGCCAAGATAGATGCCGATGACGCGGATGTTCTCCTTCGCCTCAGGAATCTTCACCTTCTCAAAGAGGTTGACCCGCTGGCTGGTGGTCCGCAGTTCTCGTTCCAACAACCGGATCTGAACGGCGAGGGTGGCGATAAGGGCATCCAGGCGCGCATATTCACGCAGGCTCTCAAGGCCCCGGTCGACCCACAGCGGATAGCGCACCAGGTCATAGGGAACCTGGGCGAAGGTGAGCTCCTCGAAGACCGGGATGATGACACCGGCGATGTTGCCACGGCTCTTGACGATGGTCTCGATCTTGATCAGCGATTCGATGGAGAGCCCCTCTTCGAGGTATGGGTTCTCACCATAGACACCGATCCAGCTCTGCATGTCCTGCACAAGGCGCCGCTGGGCCCGACGGTTGCGTTCGATCTCCGCCTCGATTTGACGGATGACCATCTGCAGTTGCTGCTTTTTCAGTTGCAGCGTCGGCAGGTACCGCTCATATTGTTTGAGACGATCCTTCTGAAGCTTCTGCTCGTTCTTGGTAAGCTTGACGGCCATGCCTGCTCCTAATCGATCGCCTTCGGCCAGCGAGAGCGAATCAAATCGGTCCTCAGGCCTGTCTCGGCGGGTTCAAAGCAATCGGCGAGAATCTCCCATCCCAAGTCCAACGCCCCCTCCAAGGGGATGTTGACCGACAGGTCCATCATCTTGCGCTCAAAGAGCGAGCCGTACTTGAGCAGTTTTTCGTCCCACTCGGTCATCATGAAGCCCATCGAGCGTTTCTCAAGCGACTCCTTGTAGGAGGCGTAGAGCTTGATCATACCGTCCATCAGGGCACGATGGTCGTCACGGGTGTGGGCATTGACCTGCTGCTTGAGGCGACTCAGGGACCCGAAGGGTTCGATGCGTCCACCTTTGAGGTAGTACTGCCCTTCGGTGATATAGCCGGTGTTGTCCGGCACCGGGTGGGTGACGTCATCGCCGGGCATCGTGGTGACGCCGAGGATCGTCACCGATCCTGCACCTTCAAAGTCAACGGCCTTCTCATAGCGGGCGGCCAGTGAGCTGTACAGATCGCCCGGATAGCCACGGTTTGAGGGAACCTGATCCATCGTAATGGCCATCTCCTTCATCGCATCGGCAAAGTTGGTCATATCGGTGAGCAGGACCAGCACCTTCTTGCCGTCGAGGGCGAAGCGCTCGGCAACTGCCAAGGACATGTCCGGTACCAGCATACACTCAACGGTCGGGTCACTGGCGGTATGGATGAACATGATGGTGCGGCTCATAGCCCCGCTCTCTTCAAGGGTATCTCTAAAGTAGAGGTAATCGTCGTACTTCAGGCCCATGCCGCCGAGGATGATCAGGTCAACCTCGGCCTGGATGGCGATGCGAGCCAAGAGCTCGTTGTACGGCTCTCCACTGACGCTGAAGATTGGCAGCTTCTGGCTCTCGACGAGGGTGTTGAAGAGGTCGATCATCGGCAGGCCTGTGCGAATCATGTTTCGCGGGATGATGCGCTTGGCCGGGTTGACGGCGGGACCGCCGATCTCGATGAGGTTCTCATCCATCACCGGGCCATTGTCCCGCGCCCTGCCGGTCCCGTCAAAGACGCGGCCCATGAGGTTGGGTGAGTAGCTGACGCGCATCGGGACACCGAGGAAGCGTACCTGGTCTCCGGTGGAGATTCCCTGCGCTCCGCTGAAGACCTGCAGGCTCACCACATCGCCATCGAGCTTGATGACGTTGGCTAGTGACTGGCCGCCGCGGTATGAGACAAGTCCAAGCTCCCCGTTCTTTATTCCGTTCGCACGTACGGTGATGACGTTACCGACAATGGATTCTATCTTTGAGTAGATCTTTTGCATACCTTAGCCCACCCTTCTCTCTTTAGTTGCGATCAGGTCCTTGATCTTCGCTTCGATCGCCTTGAACTCATCATCGAGGAAGGCAGTGTTGTTCCAGTCCAAAAAGTGCTGGCGCACCTGGTAGAAGAATGAACGTACATCGCTCTTCTCCTCAAAGCTGTATTGGGTGCCGAGCATCGCATAGAGCTGATCGAAGATGTAGCGCTGCCGCTCCACCGGCACCGATGCATCGACCGGGTCGAAGGAGTTCTGCTGCAGGTAGAATGCATCGATGAGCTCCCCTTTCTGATAGGTGATGTAGTCCTCGATCGAGGTGCCCTCTTCACCGACGACCTTCATCATCTGGTTGATCTCATTGGAAGCAAAGACGATAGCTCGCACCTCTTCCACTCGCTTTGCATCGATGACGCCTCCGTATTTGGACCAGGAGGTCAACGGATCGATGGCCGGGTATTTGCGTGCGTCACTGCGCTCACGCGACAGGCCGTGGAAGGCGCCGACGACCTTCAGCGTCGCCTGGGTGACCGGCTCCTCGAAGTTCCCTCCGGCAGGGCTGACGGTGCCACCGATGGTGACCGACCCGATCTTGCCATCCTTGAGGCGGACTTTTCCTGCCCGCTCATAGAACTCGGCGATCCGGCTCTCTAGGTAGGCAGGGAACGCCTCCTCGCCCGGAATCTCCTCAAGGCGCCCGCTCATCTCACGCATCGCCTGTGCCCAACGGCTGGTGGAGTCAGCCAAGAGCAGGATATCGAGGCCCATCTGGCGATAGTACTCGGCGATCGTCACTGCGGTATACACCGAAGCCTCACGGCTGGCTACCGGCATTGAGCTGGTGTTGCAGATGATGATAGTCCGCTCCATCAGTGAGCGACCGGTACGGGGGTCTATGAGCTCGGGGAACTCCTTGAGTACCTCAACGACCTCACCGGCGCGTTCGCCACAGGCGGCGATGATGACGATATCCACATCTGCGTTGCGGCTAGTCAGGTGCTGTAGCACGGTCTTGCCTGCCCCAAAGGGTCCAGGGGTGCAGTATGTGCCGCCCTTGGCCACCGGCAAAAAGGTGTCGATGGTGCGAATCTTCGTTACCAAGGTCTCGGTGGGTCTGAGGCGCTCCTCATAGAGCTTGATCGCTTGTTTGACCGGCCAAGTGAAGACCATGCTCAGATCTTTGGTGCGACCATCGCTTGCGGTGACGGTGCAGATCGTCTCGCGTACCTGGTAGGTGCCTGCCTTCTTGATTGAAATGACCGTCCACGGACCGTCGACCATGTCAAAGGGAACCATGATCTGGTGGGTGAAAAGTCCTTCAATGACGGTGCCAAAGGTATCGCCAGCTGCCAATACATCACCCTTCTTGGCCGTAGGGGTGAAAGCCCAAGAGCGGTCGGGGATTGGTTTGAGGTAGACGCCGCGCTGCAAAAAGAAGCCACATTGCTGGGCAAGTTCGGGTAGCGGGTTCTGCAGCCCGTCATAGATCTGCTCAAGCAAACCGGGACCGAGTTCGACGCTGAGCATCTCGCCGGTAAACTCGACGCGATCGCCGACCGCCACACCGCCAGTCATCTCAAAGACCTGCAGGGCGGCTTCTTTTCCCTTGATGCGGATGACCTCACCCTTCAGTCGCTCACCTGCGACGTGGATATATCCCACCTCGTTCTTGGCGATCGCTGAGTCAAACTCAACTGTCACCATGTTACCGTTGACGCCCGTTACTCGTCCCATGCTGTTAGCCATGCCCAACTCCACTACTGTTTTGCTATCTCAATTTGTAGGTTTGCAAAGATTCGTTTAAATTCACTGTTGCCAGAGACCTGGTCAAAGTGACTCTTCCGTTCCAAAAGGCCCAATTTCAAGACATAGGCCACCAAGGCATTGATGCTGAAGGCATCAAGACCGACCAACTCATCGATCCGTTTCCACGACAGCTCGAGCAAGAGCAACTCCGCCTTCAGCGGATCGTCCAAAGACAATGCCTGCCTGACAGTCTCGCAGATGCGCTGCTCTGCCTCGTCGTGATGCGGGTATTCGGTGCCGCGATACCCCTTACGCTTGCTACGCTGGGATGCAAGCTCACTGGCAAGCAGGCGTTTGTGGCTCTGCCAGGCAGAGAGGATGCTACTCTTACTCTCTTTCTCTGTAGCCGCGGCGACCAGGAGTGTCCAGTTGCGACCTTTGACGTGGTTTTTGGCCTCATCCAAAAAAGAGGCTACGCTATAGGGCATCGGCCCATCGAGGCGAAGGGTCGGCAGCGTTGACGCGTAATAGTAGTACGAAGCCACACCTGGCCCCTTAGCTGAAGATCAACGCTTCAACGGCGTGTGAGAGGTACGGTTTGAGCAGGGCTGCCACTTCGCCTTCGGTGAAATCAAAGTAGCTTGACCCATCCTTCTCCACCAGCTTGAAGCCGCCTGCGACCATGGGAACGGCCTGGATCACCAGGCCCTTCTTTACCTCCTGCGCCAGGGCACTGGCTAGGTTTTCAGCCAAACGCTCAAAGACCTTTTCATTGACCTCAAGGACTTTGTTCTCGCTCTCACCTGCTAGGGTGACCACGCTCTGGATGAGGGTTATGACGTCCTTTGAGGAGAGGGCCTTGGAGACTTCTGTGACAAGGAGGCGGTCGAGTTGGGCGGTCAGGGCGCTCTTCATCGCAAGCTGCACATCACGGCTGGCCTGTGCGAGGGAGGAGCGTGCGCTCATCTCTTTGGTGGCGATCTCACGATCGGCCTTAGCCCTCAGTGCCTCGCTCTCCTTCTTCGCCGCAGCGACGATCGCTGCTGCCTCTTGTTTGGCAGCCTCTATGATTGCGTGTGCCTCCTGTTGGGCAACCTCGATGCCATCCTTGCGGATGGAAGCGACTAACTCTTGAATCTGCTGAGCCATGTCAATCCTACCTCGATGCGTGATTATGCATGCCCGCCAGGCCTCTGGACCTGAACTGTGATGGACAAACTCCCAATAGTATCGTAGAACAGGCAATATTATTCAACCGGTGTCGCCAGAAATCATCGTCCGACACTAAGCCTTGAAGCGTGAGGGCAGCACAGGCGCCTACAGGTGTAGGAGGTCAGCATGCTCTATTACGCTACATGGAAACGAGGGGCGACGCTGCTGTATCGCAGTGGCCATGAAGCGACACAGCTTTTGACCCGCTGTACGTGTCAATGGGAGGCCCATGGCATCAGCATAGTCGATTACCTGTTGCTTCCCACCTCGTTTGAAGCGCTTGTGCACTCTGCGTTTTCGCTCCCCCATTGGGCAGAGGTGCCCGACTATCTTGTCTTAAAGGTATTGGCACACCTGGGACGGGTGGGCAGTCAATGGCCATTCTGTGGGTTCTATGAGCTGTTCAATCGCAGTCTCTGCTACGCCAAGCTGGGAAAGAGCGGCTGTAATCTGGTGCCCTATCCGTTGTCGGCGATCATCGAAGCGAAACTACAGGTGCAGACGGTCCTGGGCGATGAGATAGCGTAGTGCCTCGATCGTCAGGACGATTGCTGTCTCTGTGTCGTGGTTGATGGGATTATCCATGCCCAACAGTTCCCGCTCCTGATTGCCTACCACCGAAAAAGCGCTGCCACAGCGCACCCGCAGGTGTGCGGCAACGGTGAAGAGCGCCGCGCTCTCCATCTCGCTAGCCAAGACCCCGAGGCGCTTGTACGCCTCCCACTTATCCAACAGCTCATAGCTGACCGGCATGACAGCCGGCTCATGCTGCCCATAGAAGGAGTCCTTGCACTGCACCACCCCGATGTGGGCGCGTTTGCCGATCTTGGAAGCCGCAGCGCTGAGGGCTTGCACGACCTCAAAGGTTGCGGTTGCCGGATACTCGATCGGGGCATACTCGCGGCTCGTTCCCTCAGCCCTTACCGCAGAGGTGGCGATGACCACATCACCGCCCAATACATCCAAGGCGATGCCACCGCAGGTGCCCATGCGAATGAAGGTATCTGCATTGCAGCGCACCAACTCCTCCATCGCAATGGCTGCGCTCGGCCCCCCGATGCCGGTGCTGGTCACACTGACGCGCTCTCCGTCAAGGGTGCCGGTATACGTCACATACTCACGGTTGTCGGCGACCAGGTGCGCATCCTCAAGGTGACGGGCGATCAGGGGCACACGCTTGGGGTCGCCGGGTAGGATGACGTATCGTCCGACATCGCCGCTTTTGATATGCAGGTGGTATTGCACCCCACTTCCTTCCATGTAGTCACTCATCTGTGCCTCCCTAGCTGTAGTATTGCCTACCGAAGACGGTGTGTAAAGCAACAATCGACCCTAGAGCATGACATAGGTCTTGCCCATGCCCCCATCCTCGGGCAGGGCAAAACGATAGTCCTTCACCGCTCGCTGGTCTTTCAGATAGTCGGCGATGCCGCGACTGAGCACTCCATCGCCGTAGCCATGGATGATGGAAAAACGGTCGATGCCGTGCACCAGTGAGCTCTCGATCTGACGAGATAGGGCCTCTAGGGCTTCTTGGAGCGTCTTGCCTCTGACATCGAGGACGAGCTTTGGCTGCTCAGCGCTGCTCTGATAGGAGACATGGACCTTCGTCGATGGGACAGCAGCGCTCAGGTCACTGGCCTTGAGGGTCATCTTCATCGCATCGATGGCTACCTGGTAGCGCCCTTTGCCCAGTTTCTTCAAGATCGTGCCCTCACGTTTGGCTTGACCGCACAATACGCTCATTCCAACCTCAAAGTGTTGAGCAGGGCTTTTTGGCCCCTGGGCACTCTCGACGGCCTTCTCCAGCGCCTTCAGCTGCAGCTCTTCCTCCTCGATGCGGTCAGTGAGGACAGCGATGGCCTCCTTGACCCGATCGGTCTCGGTCTTTGCCACACCCTGTCGCCTCAAGTCGGCGACCAGCTCTTCAAGAGAGCGCCGCTGCTCTCGGACAAAACGCTCAAGGCTGGTGACTTGGCCCTGTTTGAGCTGCAGAAGCTGTTGGTTCAGGCGTAGCTCCTTCAGCTGCACCGCCTTCACCTCGGCCTGCAGCGACAGACGGCGCCTCTCAAGGCGCCTGTCGCGCTCTTCCAAGGCTACGCGCCGCCCTTCAAGGTCCTTGATGATCGCAGAGAGCTTGAGCTGCTCACCTCCGAGCAGCTGCTCTGCCTGGGCGATGACCTTCTTTGGCAGGCCCATCGAGCGGGCCATGTCAAGGCCATGGCTCTCGCCGCTGAGGCCGACGACGATGGTGAAGGTCGGCTCAAGCGACTGTTCATCGAATGCCATCGAGGCGTTGATGATCTCTTTTTTCGCATAGGCGTATTGCTTGAGCAGGCTGTGGTGGCTGGTCACCAGCGTCAAGAGGGCCTTTGTATGAGCGTACTCCAAAATGGCCTGGGCGATCGCTGAGCCCTCGACGGGGTCGGTACCACTGCCTAGCTCATCGAAGAGGATCAGGGAGCGGGCGGTAGCCTGCCCGAGGATTGAGGCGATCTGCTTCATATGGCCACTGAAGGTCGACAGCTCATCATCGATCGATTGCTCATCGCCGATATCGCAGTAGACCTGGTCAAAGAGCGGCAGTGAGCTTGCCTCTTTGGCCGGCATGTAGCCACAGAATTGGTTGATCAGGCCAAAGAGGCCGACAGTCTTGATCGAGACGGTCTTGCCTCCGGCGTTCGGGCCTGAGAAGACGACCGCCCGCACCCCGTCATCAAGGACGAGCGTGATCGGAACGGCCTTTGCTCCCAACAGCGGATGGCGCGCTTCGATCAGGCGTACCCGATCGCTTTCTAGGTTAGCCGCATGCGAACCCGAATTTGCAACCCAGCGGGCGATGGCAACATATCCGTCACTTTGGCCAACCTGCTCCCTGAGGTTCTCTAACGCAGGCAAGACCGATCGGGCTTGGGAGGCGAGGGAGGCGAGGATCTTGGCTACTTCGATAAGGATCTGGTTTTGTGCCATCACCACGGCATTGTTCATCTCCACCAGCGCAAACGGCTCCATAAAAAGGGTGGAGCCGCTGCCTGAGTGGGAGGAGACGAAGCCGGCTACCTGCGCGTGGGCTTCACGACGGATCGGGATGACGAGGCGCCCATCGCGCAGCGCCTCCTGGTCTGCTTGGACCAGGTGGCTGTGTTCGCGGATGAATGAACGGCAAAACTGGGTGCGACGGCTTCTCTTCTCCTCGATCTGGCGATAGAGGTTGACCAGGGCCGGGTGGCTGGTCCGCACCTGACCTGCCTCATCAAGATCGCGCTCAATCGACCTCTCAAGGTCAATGAGCGCAAGATCGAAGAGCGGGCCCATCAAGGAGGCGGCACGTTCGCTCTTAGTACCATCGATAACGGTGTGCAGCGCCTCCCACAGGTGGCGGGCGCTCTCGATGTACAGGCCAAGGCTCACCAAGAGCGAGCCATCTGGGGCCGACAGCGGATCGTACAAAGACGCCATTGCCTCGTCGATGGCAGGAAAGGTCGGATAGCTCACCCCATTGGCCAACAGTGCAGCACACTCGCCTACGATGCTCTGGCGCTCGAGGAGCAAGGCCCGATCGTCGAGAAAGCCTAGGTTGGCAAGAAAGGTCTCTGCCTCGCGTGAGCGGCAGTGGCCTTGCATTGCTCTGAGGATGGCATCAAAGCCTAAGGTTTCAATACTCTTTGTGTTCATCACTCTCATTGCGGCGACGCCAAAGCTTGGAGCTGTCGCCTTTGCCTACCCACTGGGGAGCCTTTTCATCAAGGGATTGGACCATGCGCACGTAGCTCTCATAGCGGTCGCTGTCGATCTTCTCCGCCTCGACGGCGAGCTTGACCATGCACTCAGGCTCTTCGGTGTGGTAGCACGGATCGAAGGCGCACAAGTCCCGGTACGGGGCAAACTCGGGAAACGCCTTGAAGAGTTGTTGCTTGTCGGTGTGAGGAACCATGATCTCGCGCACCCCGGGGGTGTCGACGATACGATAGTCAGGCCCTGATAGCAACAAGGCGTGGTTGGTGGTATGGCGACCTCGGTTGTACTTGTCACACACCTCGGACGTGCGCTGGTCACTGCCCAATAGTTCGTTGATCAGCGTGGATTTGCCGACCCCGCTCTGGCCGACGAAGGCGACGGTCTTGGCCCTCATCACCCGCTCCAGACGCTTGAGGTTCTTGTGCGACAGGGCGCTGACCTCCAGCGTCTCATAGCCCAGGCTCTTGTAGAGCTTGAAACGCTTGCGCTCAAAGGGTGAGAGACCGATGTCGCTCTTGTTCAGCACGATCATCACCTCGACGTTGTCACAGCAGGCGATTACCCGGTCGATGAAGCGTGGGCGGAAGGGCGGCTGGTCGCAGCTGGTAATACAGACTACCAGGTCCATATTGGCTACCACCGTCTGGTTGACCAGTCCCTTGGCGTTCCATCGGGTGAAGGCGCTGGTGCGCTCAAGGCGCTCACTGATCATCCCCTCGCCGTCGGCCGTGATCGAGAAGCGTACCCGGTCCCCTACCGCCAATGGGTTGTACTCCCCCTCGATCTCCTTCAATTGCTTGCCCCAGATGCGGCACTGATACTGCGCCCCATCACTGAGTACGGTGAAGATGTTGTTGATCCCCCGACTCACCTCTCCAATATGCTCGCTCATAGGCCTCCCTCTGCCTACTCTAATGTGAAAGTCTGCTCTTGACAACTGAGGTCCATCTGCTACTCTTGGGTATGTTTTCCTTGATCAGGTGCGCCACCGAGGGTTGCCACCATTATGTCTATGACCATACACCGTACTGCTACCACCACAGCAGCAACAAGGATGAGATTCTGGGCACATGCAGCGACCTCTTCGCCTCAGAGGTCCCATTCAGTGACTTGTCGGTCAGTGAGGCGCACTTTTCATCGTTGTCACTGAACCCAAGGCGGATCAGTGGATCGAACTTTGCCTGGTGCACCTTCACCGATGTCGACTTCAGCGGCCTGACGATGGCCAATTGTTTCTTTGATTTCTGCCTCTTCGAACGCTGTCGCTTCAACGCCGTCGATGTGCGCTACTGTGTCTTTGCCGGCAGCCGGCTCCTTGACTGTGACCTCTCTTCCTCGATCTTCATCCACTCAAACTTCAGTGGCATCTACAGCGAACGATCGAGCTTTGAAGGGTGCGACCTCTACTACTCCACCTTCAGCACGGCAATCCTCATCGATACCAGCTTTGAGGATTGCAACCTCAAGAAGACCGACCTACGTCGCAGCCAGCGACGCAACGTCTCTGTGCGCTACTCCAACTGGGAGGATGCGCACCAATGAATATCTACCAGCACTTCTCAGTCGGATCGTTGTGCAACACCTACCTGGTAGCCAACAAAAGAAGCGGCAAAGCGCTGCTCATCGACCCAGGTTCTGTTGAGGTCGAGCTGATCACCCTCATCGAATCCCACTGTTTTGTCTTATCCGATGTCCTGATCACCCACGCCCACCTCGCCCACTGTGAAGGACTGGGCACCCTCAAGAAGATCTACGATGTGCGACTGTGGGCCAGTGAGTACAGCGGCCTTCCCTTCCCCTACACCACTGTCTTTGATGCCGATGTCCTGAAGATCGCAGACCTGGAGGTAGAGGCGATCCACGTGCCGGGGCACAGCCTCGACTCACTGGTCTACAAGATCGGTGGGGCGCTCTTCACCGGCGATGTGCTACACAGCGGCTGGATCGGGCGTAGCCGGGGATATCGGGAGCAGGCGCTGCTCAGAGACCTGATCGAGAAGAAGCTCTTCTCCTACGATGAGAATACCCTGCTGTTTCCCGGCCATGGATCGCCGAGCAAACTGCGTATCGAGCGGCTCTTCAACGCCGACTTGCGAACTCGCGAGGCTCGTATACCCAATCTTTGATCCGTTTGGGCAAAGGCGCGATAGCGCGCAGGCGCACCCCGCTTACCGGATGGTCTATGCCCAAGATTAGGGCATGGAGCATCAAAGGGCGCCTATCGTCGCCGCCGTAGATTGCATCGCCGATGATCGGG
>LVBE01000231.1 GCA_001603105.1 Spirochaetales bacterium Spiro_03 | reverse complement strand
CATGTAAATTGACAGATAGGATTTAAGGGCTTTGTATAGAGGCAGGACCACCGAAAGGAGCAGTGCATGAAGCCCATCAATGACCATCTGGCTATGTCAGGCATTGGAACGAGAAAGACAGTGCTAGAGCGAGCGTGGAGTGTTTTGCAGCGCGACTGGCAGCTGTTGATCCTCTGTGCCATTCCGTTGGCATATTTCGTCATCGTCCATTATGTGCCGATGTATGGTGTGACGATCGCCTTCAAGGATTTCAAGGCAAGCGCTGGGATTCTTGGATCCAAGTGGGTGGGCATGAAGCACTTCAAGCGCTTCTTCTCCTCCTCTCAATTCTGGCCGTTGATGCGCAATACGCTCGGCTTGAGCTTTTTGCAGATTCTTTTAGGGTTTCCGGTCCCTATCTTGCTTGCCATCTTACTCAATCAACTGCGTAGCCAACGGTTTCGTCGGGTAGTCCAATCGGTCGTCTATGCGCCCCACTTCATCTCGATCGTTGTCCTCACCGGTATGTTGTACATCTTTTTGTCCCCTCGCAACGGTATCGTGAACACGATGATCACCTCCCTTGGGGGAAACGCCAAATTCTTTCTTGGAGAAGCCAAATACTTCAAGATGACGTTCGTCATCTCCGGAATTTGGCAACATGCCGGATGGAGCGCAATCATCTACATTGCAGCCCTTGCCGGCATCAGTCCCGATTTGTATGAGGCAGCTCAAGTCGATGGGGCCAGTAAATGGCAACGTGTCCGACACATCGACATCCCCGGGATCCTCCCTACGATCGTCATGATGCTGATCCTTGAGGTGGGAAAGGTGATGAACCTAGGGTTTCAGAAGGCGTATCTGATGCAGAATGCCCAAAATATTGCTGCAAGTGAGATCA
>LVBE01000060.1 GCA_001603105.1 Spirochaetales bacterium Spiro_03 | reverse complement strand
CAATATAATAAATTACCAGATTTGACATGTTGTTGGCACGCATCTTGCATATCTTTTTACAACACCACAATACAGGAGTGTAGAGCAGATGAGCAAGAGAAACACCATGTTGAACCACGAGCTTGAGTATTCATATGACGATGCCAATATCATGGGCATCTACCTCAAGGAAATCAATCGGATTCCCCTGCTCACCGAAGAAGAGGAGCTTGCATTGGCCATCCGTAGCCGTGATGGCGATGAGCTGGCTCGTAAGCGGATGGTCGAAGCCAATCTGCGCTTTGTAGTCAACGTTGCCAAGAAATACCAAAACCAAGGCCTCGCCCTCATCGATTTGATCAACGAGGGAAACATCGGCCTGATGACCGCCTTGGATAAATTCGACCCCGACCGTGGCTACCGCTTCATCAGCTATGCTGTGTGGTGGATCCGCCAGTCGATCATGAAGGCGATCAATGAGAAGGGCAGGGCAGTGCGCCTGCCGCTGAACCGCACCAACGAGCTCTTGCAGATGCAGAAGGCACAGCGTTCCTTGATGAAGGACCTGGAGACCGATGATCCTACGGCCGAGCAGATCGGAGATCTTGCCGGATTCGATGCCGAGCATGTGGAGAACCTATTGGCCATCAGCCGCGACCTGGTCAGCCTTGATGCTCCGATCTTCAACGATGGCAGCGCCAGTTCGGTCGCCGATTTCATCGAAGATGATGCCCAGGGCCCTGAGGAGGCCCTGCTCGACAGCGCCCTCAAGGATGACGTGCGCCGCCTGCTTTCGACGCTGAGCGAGCGCGAGCGTGAGATCATCGAGATGCGCTATGGCCTTGAGGGGCAGATCCCGATGTCACTGAAAGAGATCGGTGAGCTCTACAACCTCACCAAGGAGCGGATCCGCCAGATCGAGAAGCGGGCTCTGGATCGCCTGAAGGAGTCGGAGTACACCCGCTACGTCGACAGTTACATCGCCTAAGAGAGAAGGGAGCCGATCGGCTCCCTCTTCTTACTATATAGCGCGCTTGATTTGTCAGCTATCGGCCGATTCTTCCGTTCCACCCCATGTTGAGGGAGATCGAGCGGGTGCACTTCATCACCTGCGGCGCCATCTTCTCCGGCGTCATATCCGGCTGTTGGGCAAGGATCCAAGAGGTTGAGACCGCTGCGATGACCTGGCCCCGATAGTCGTAGATTGGGGCTGCGACACAGTTGATGTCAGGCTCCGCTTCCTGGTCATCAAGGCCCCAGCCGCGGCGCTTGCATTCGCGGATATCGGCCAGAAGGCTTTCGATGTTGGTATGTGTATTCGGCCCTCGCTTCTCAAAGACCACATCCTTCATAAGGCCGCGGATCTCATCTTCGGCAAGGCCCATGAGCAGGGCCTTGCCCAAGGAGGTGCAGTACAGTGGCTTGCGCTGGCCGATGATCGCATACTTGCGTAGGCCGGTGATCTGCTCCTTGCTGTCGATGTAGACCATCTCGTGGTTTTGGCGGATCGCCAAGAAGACGACGTTGCCGGTAGTGGTCGACAGCTCGTCCATATACGGCGAGCTTTCGGTCTTCAGTTCGAGGTTGTTGAGGTAGTTGGAGCACAGCTCGATGAGCCCGGGCCCTAGCTTGTAAGCGCCAGTGCGCTCGTTCTTGCGTACAAAGCCCCGCTGGGCCAGGACGCCGAGCAGGCGGTGGGCCGTACTCTTGGGCAGTGATAGAGTTTGGGCGATATGGGCAAGGCTTGCCCCATCCTGCTCTGATCCAAGCATCGATAGGATGTCAAATGCCCGGTCTAAGGATTGTACGCGTACTTCACTCTTCACATGATGCCTCCATCGTCTCCGAATATAAATCAAATACCCCCTCTTGACAAGAGTGTCTAGTGCCTTATAATGAAATAGAGTTCCACATTATGGAATTAAAAGACTAAGATATTCAAATATTCATAGATAATCATATGAATATTTGTTAAATTAGAACTTCTATTCCACAATATGGAATTTTATTCAGGAGGAATGCTATGAAAAGAGCACTGGTTCTGGTTCTGTGCATCGCCGTTGCGATGACAACCCTCTTTGGGGCAGGGCAAAAGGATGCGGCTGAATCAAAGGTCTATACTTTGAAGCTTGGCCATGCATCGACGACCGAGTCCACACGCCACAAGGCGCTGTTGGTCATGAAAGAGTACGTGGAGAAAGAGTCACAAGGTAGGCTTAAGATTGAGATCTACCCTGCAGAGACCCTTGGCAACGAGAGTGCGATGATCGAGGCGATGAAGCTTGGCACGCTGGAGATGTTCGTCGGTGGGGTATTCGACAGCCAGACACCCATGTTGAACCTCTATTTGATGCCGTTCTTCTTCCCCACCCAGGCCGACTTGATGAAAGTAAGCCGCAGTGCCCTCGGTGATCGGATTCGCCAGAGCGCCGAGAAGGACGGGATCAAGATCCTCGCCGTCGGCGATGGTGGGTCCCGCCACTTCACCAACAACGTGCGCCCGATCAAGAGCCCGGCGGACATGAAGGGCCTTAAGCTGCGCACCCCGCCGATCGAGTCGATCATCGAGGCGATGAAGG
>LVBE01000059.1 GCA_001603105.1 Spirochaetales bacterium Spiro_03 | reverse complement strand
AGATTGGGCATTGGCCCAGTTCCAAAGATCCAAGACCGGGAGAGCGCAAGGCTCTCCCGCCTATGTCGTCAGTCAACGGGCTTGATCTGGATGGTGCAGCCAATCTCCTCAAGCTTCGCCTTCAGAGCCTCTGCATCGGCCTTGTTGACGCCTTCCTTGAGCACCTGGTTGCCCGCCTCGACCAGATCCTTGGCCTCCTTCAGGCCCAGGCCGGTGATGACACGCACTTCCTTGATGGCGGCGATCTTCTTGGCAGGGTCAGCGCCGACAAGGATCACGTTGAACTCGGTCGGCTCCTCGACGGCGGCAGCCTCAACGGCAGGGCCGGCGACGACAGCTGCGGCTGCAGCCTGGACACCGAACTTCTCCTCCATCATCTTGATGAGGTCAGCGACCTCCATGACGGACATGCTTGCGATCGACTCCAAAATCTCTTCTTTAGTAGCCATATTATCTTCTCCTTATCAAAATATTGTTCGCACAGTCGTAGCAGGTTACCACTGAAGACTAAGACTGTGTTCAGTTCTCTTCGTTGGCGCTCTCTACGGAGCCACCATTCTTTTCGACATAGGCGAGCATCGTTGCTGCCAGCTTCTGCACCGGTGCCATCATCGTGGCCATCAAGGTCGCGATGAGCTCAAGCTTGCCAGGAAGCTTGCTGAGCGCCTCGACCTCTTCGGCCGAGAAGAACTGCCCATCGATGAGGCCACCCTTGACAACCAGCGGAGCCCCATCCTTTGCCAGAGCAAAGAGGTCCTTGGCTACGGCATTGGCCTCATCACCCTTGACGAGGGCGATGGCAGTCGGGCCGACCAACTGATCGTCGGCGGCGCGATCAAGGTCTCTGAGGGCGATCCGGGCAAAGCGGTTCTTCACCACTCGATAGGCGCCATCCTTCTTCATCAGTGTCCGGCGCAAGGTGGTGATCTGCTCAACGGTCATCCCACGGTAGTCGGTGAAGATATAGCCGTTGTACTGGGAGAACTCATCCTTCAGTGCCTTGACGGACTCTTCCTTTGCGGCGGTGATACGAGTCTTGTACTCCATTGTTCTCTCTCCTTATACCGTTGCCAGCAGATCCTTCACGTTGAGCCTGACGCCAGGTCCCATCGTGGAGGAGAGGGCGACGCTGACCAGGTAGTCAGCCTTTGCATCACTGGGCTTCTTGCGCATGATCTCCTTGACGACCGCCACAGCGTTCTCGCTGACGAGGGCCGGATCCATGGAGACCTTGCCGATGGCCAGGTGTACCACGCTGGTCTTGTCGGAGCGGAACTCGACACGACCCTTGCTGAGCTCTTCGAGCGCACCCTTGATGTCCATCGTCACCGTCTGGGTCTTGGGGTTGGGCATCAGGCCACGACGACCAAGCACCGGGCCGAGACGACCGACGTCCTTCATCATATCGGGGGTGGCCACCGCCACATCGAAGTCCATCCAGCCGCCGCGAATCTTCTCGATCAGGTCATTGTCACCGACGTAGGCGGCACCGGCCTGGCGAGCCTCGTCAGCCTTCTCTCCCTTTGCGAAGACCAGGATCTTCTTCTGGGCGGAGAACTGGTGGGGCAGCACGACCGTGTCGCGCACGCTCTGGCTCTTCTTCAAGGTCAGCTTGACGTGGATTTCGACAGTCTCGTCGAACTTTGCAAAGGAGAGTTCCTTAACCTTCGCCGTCGCCTCCTCGAGGCTGTACAGCTTGGTACGATCGACACCCTTAGCCGCTTCTCGATACTTCTTTCCGTGTTTCATCTTAGCGCTCCACCTCTACACCCATGCTGCGGGCTGTTCCTGCAATGATCTTCTTGGCGGCCTCAAGGTCGTTTGCATTGAGGTCCTCAAGCTTGGTCTTCGCGATCTCAGTCAGCTGATCTTGGGTCAACTTGCCGACTTTCGTCTTGTTGGGGGTCCCGCTGCCACTGGTGATGCCCAGGGCCTTCTTGATCAGGACAGCGGCCGGCGGGGTCTTCAGCACAAAGCTGAAGCTCTTGTCGGCATAGACTGTAATGATGACGGGCAGGATGAGTCCAGGCTCGTAGTTCTTCGTCTTATCGTTGAACTCCTGGACAAATTTGGGGGCGCTGACACCGTGGGGTCCAAGCGCCGGTCCGATCGGGGGGGCCGGCGTGGCCTTCTGGGCAGGGCACTGCAATTTGATGATTGCAGAAACCTTCTTCTTTGCCATGGCAATCTCCTTACGCGGCAATCATTCCGAGATTCCGCGCTGGTCATAACGCCTGTCATACGAACAGGCTCCCACCTCACACTGTGAGGGAGTAATCACACACACAAATGGACTTTGCTGTAAAAAATCAGAAAACTCTCATGTAGCGGTCAAGTCCAAAGACTGCTACAGAATCTTTTCCACTTGGAGAAAGTCCACCTCAACCGGGGTGGATCGGCCGAAGATCCCGACGCTCACGCGCATGCGGGCTTTCTCGAGGTTCACCTCTTCAATGACACCGGTGAAGGAGTCGAAGGGACCCTCAATGATGCGAACCTGTTCACCGACGGCGAACGACTGCTTGGGCTTGAAGACCTTCTCGGTCGGCAGCTCCCCGGTCTTCTGCAAGATGTTCTTGACCTCACCCGCCGACAGTGGCTGAGGCTTGACGCGGTCATTGGCTGTGACGAACCCGGTCACTCCCTGAATCCGCTTGATGTGCGAGACCCATGTCTTCCAGCTGTTATCAGGCAGGTCCAACTCGACGAGAATGTATCCGGGCAGGATCTTGCGCTTGACGTCGCGGCGTACCCCATCCTTGACCTCGACGACGGTCTCGAATGGGACCTTGACGTCGGTGCAGACAAGGGCGAAGTCCGTATCGGTCTCGCGCATCTTGTTGATGATTCGCTCTATTTTTTGTTCGTATCCTGAGTAGGTGTGTACAACGTACCAGCCTTTTGCCATAACGCTGCCTTACAGGATGAAGAGCACGCCCTTGAGCAAGAGGAAATCAATCAGCCCAAGGAAGATGGCGACAAGGACCGTGGAAACGATAACAACCTTTGTCGAAGAGATGACAGCTTCGCGGGAGGGCCAGACGACCTTCTTCAGCTCCTGGCGAGACTCCTTGAAATACTTGATTAGCTTCTTCATAAAGGCTCCTTGATTCATGAAAAGATTGGGAAGCAGTCAGGCCAAGAAGGACTCGAACCCTCAACATCTGGTTTTGGAGACCAGCGCTCTACCAATTGGAGCTATTGGCCTATCTGCTTCCCAATCTAAAACCTATTTAATTTTTGCCTCGCGGTGCAAGGTGTGCTTGCGCTCGAACGGGCAGTACTTGTTCAACTCGAGCTTGCCTTGGGTATTGCGGCGGTTCTTCTCGGTTGTGTAGTTCTTCTGTTTGCATTCGGTGCACTGCAGAGCAATCTTCTCGACAGGACCTTTCTTATCTTTAGCCATATCATGCTCCTTGATGAGTATTCCCATCATGCTCCCCACCCAGTGGAAGGGACAAAAAAAGAGCCCTCGAACGGATTTGAACCGTTGACCCCCACCTTACCATGGTGGTGCTCTGCCAACTGAGCTACAAGGGCGTCGGCCACACGTCAGTGAACTCTCGAGTGCATACACTTAGACGCGCAGAAGCTAACTTACCAAAGTGCGTCATTTTTGTCAATACAGTCCACGAACAAACTCAGCTGCAGCCCAAAACCAAAGTCAGTGTAGTTGCCCCTCCTTACACGATACTATATAGTACCGTATAGCTATCTGCCATAATGACAAGGAGTTCCCCTATGAAAAAACAACCAAAAACGCGTTGGGGCCTTACAAGCGATGATATAGCACAGGACTTTGCAGAACACCTGAAGTACAGTCAGGACGCCGATATTTACCATCAGGCCGACCACGCTCGATATACTGCCTTGGCCCTAGCCATCAAAGATCGCATCATCCACCAGTGGAACAAGAGCCGCAAGACCCAACGCTCCAGTGGAGCCAAGCGGGTCTATTACCTCAGCCTCGAGTTTCTGATGGGCCGGACGATGACCAACAATGTCATCAACCTGGGCATTGAGGGCGAGGTCAGAGACGCTCTCAATTCACTTGGTTACACCTTTGAGGAGCTTGCCGAGCTGGAGAGCGACGCAGGGCTGGGCAACGGTGGCCTTGGGCGACTTGCAGCCTGTTTTCTCGACTCCCTTGCCACGCTAGAGATGCCCGCCTACGGCTATGGCATCCGCTACAACTACGGCATCTTCCGCCAGCAGATCAAGGGGGGATGGCAGGTCGAGCAGCCGGACAACTGGCTGCGCGATGGCAACCCCTGGGAGATCATGCGTCCCTCGATCGTCTATCCGGTACAGTTCGGCGGCCAGGTCCAGGTCATCCGAGAAGGAGGGCGCGACTACTTCAAGTGGACCGGCGGGGAGATCGTCAACGGCATGGCCTACGACACCCCGATCATCGGCTACGGCGGCAAGACGGTGAACACGCTGCGCCTCTGGTCAGCCAAGAGCCCTGAGGAGTTCAACTTCCACGAGTTCAACGACGGGGACTACACCGAGGCGGTGCGCAGCAAGATCTCAGCGGAGAACCTCAGCCAGGTCCTCTACCCCAACGATACCCTGTACATGGGCAAGGAGCTGCGCCTGAAGCAGCAGTACTTCTTCGTCGCCTGTTCACTCGCCGACATCGTGCGCCGCTTCAAGCGTGAGAACAAGAGCTGGAGAGAGCTGCCATCGCACGCTGCGATCCAGCTCAACGATACCCACCCCTCCCTTGCCATCCCCGAGCTGATGCGCCTACTCATCGACGAGGAGGGCCTGCCATGGGATGAGGCGTGGGCGATCACCGTCAACACGATGGGCTACACCAACCACACCCTGATGCCCGAGGCATTGGAGAAGTGGTCGCTGCCGATGATGGAGGCAATCTTGCCGCGCCACACCCAGATCATCTTCGAGATCAACCACCGCTTCCTCCAGCAGGCGGTCTCCCACTTCCCGCTACAGCCACAGAAACTGGCCAAGATCTCGATCATCGAGGAGAGCAACCCCAAGAACATCCGCATGGCAAACCTCGCCATCATCGGCAGCCACTCCACCAATGGGGTCGCCGCCCTCCACTCCGAACTGCTCAAGCGCTCGATGTTCAGCGAGTTCAATACCATCTTCCCCGATCGGTTCAACAACAAGACAAACGGCATCACCCAACGACGTTGGCTGCTTGCCTCCAACCCTGCCCTCGCCGCCCTGATCACCGACGCCATCGGCCAGGGATGGATCACCGACTACCAGCGCATCGAGGACCTCACCCCCTATGCAAAGGATGCATCGTTCTTGGAGCAGTTTGACAAGGTCAAGGAGCAGAACAAGAGGCGGGCCGCCGCCTTCCTCAAGGCGGACGCACAGCTCGTCATCGACGCCGACTCCCTCTTCGATGTCCAGGTCAAGCGAATCCATGAGTACAAGCGCCAGCTGCTCAACGCCCTGCATATCGTCTACCTCTACAACGACATCAAGGGCAACGGCTCGCTGACCAAGGATATGGGCAAGATCTCCTTCCTCTTCGGAGGCAAGGCCGCCCCCGGCTACGTCAATGCCAAGCTGATCATCAAGCTCATCGGCAACATCGGGCGAATCATCAACGCCGACAGCAGCGTCAATGACAAGATCGCTGTCCACTTCATGCCCAACTACCGTGTCTCCATGGCGGAGATGATCATTCCAGCTACCAACCTCAGCCAGCAGATCTCCACCGCCGGCACCGAGGCAAGCGGGACCGGCAACATGAAGTTCATGGCAAACGGGGCGCTGACCATCGGCACGATGGATGGTGCCAATATCGAGATCGCCGAGGAGGCAGGTTCTGAGAACATGTTCATCTTCGGCAACGATGAACAGCAAATCTCCGCCCTGCGATCGACCTACAACCCCTTTGTAGAGGTGCTTGCAGACCCGAAGATCAAGGAGATGGTCGATCTGCTCTTCAGTGGATACTTCAACGTCAACGAGCCCAATATCTTCGAGCCGCTTCGACGCTCCCTCTTTGAGGAGGGCGACCGCTACTTCCACTTCGCCGACCTGCCCTCCTACATTACGGCCCATCATCGTGCACGCACCCTCTACCAAGAGCAGCGTGCCCTCTTCAATGAACGGGCAGTCCTCAATATTGCCCGAAGCGGCAAGTTCTCAAGCGACCGTACCATCGCCGAGTATGCCAGCGATATCTGGGACGTACAGCGCTGTCCGGTCGAGCGGGATCTCAATGGGGACACCGTGCTCGCCGACGCAGCCAAGCACTGAATCGACTGTCACCCGTAGCGATCCTACGGGTGACAAGTTTTCGCCAAGCTTTGTCCTATCCATTATGTGCGAGTTCAATAACTTACTCATTTGTATCTTTTATATGCCTATTTATATGACATATTCTTGTCATTTGCACTGAATCGCTGGTATAGTCAACGCATGGCAACATTTTGGGATCGGGTTAAAATATACCTCAATTCACCGACAACCGTCGACTTGGCACAGATACTCGGCGTCAAGCGGTCCACACTCTCCAGTTGGATCCATACCAATCGGCGCCCTCCTATGAGTACGTTGCTGAGGATCTCTGAGCTCACCGGTGTCTCCATCGAACAGCTTGAGTATGGGTTTGATTATGACTCTAGTGATGAGGTCGGCGAACGGCCATTCTTCTACCGCAAGGAGATCGAGCAGATGATCGGGGCTCTGCACAACAATGAGCTCAGACTGCTACGTCAGCTGATTCCCTACCTCACAACCCCACAATCGAAAGCAGACGCGTAAGGTATGGGCTTGCCATCGCCAAGAGCGGGGCGACGACCATCGCCGGCAAGAAGTTGCCGGTCTTGGTGCGTCTGATGTCCAGCAGATTGAAGCCGATCATCAGCAGCAGCATCCCTCCGACTGCGGCGAGCTCGGTGATGCCACTCTCACCCAACAAGGGTGCGATGACCCCGCCGGCAAGCGTGAAGAAGCCTTGGTAGACAAGGATGAAGAGTGCACTGGCCATCACCCCGATGCCGTAGGCCGCGGTGAAGATGATCGCCATCGCCCCATCCATGATCGCCTTGATCATGATCAACTGATAGTCCTTCACTGTCCCCGCCTGGATCGAGCCGACGACGGTCATCGCCCCACTGCAAAAGAGTAGCGAAGCGTTGAAGAATCCGAGGGCAAAGTTGCGTGCGCTCTCCTCGGTCCCTTTGCCACGTGAGAGTGTTCGCTCCATCCACTGGCCAAGGCCCAAGATCCGATCCTCGATTCTCAACGCATACCCTATCGCCCCGCCGCCGATCAGGGCGAAGAGGAGGATGAGCAGCGAGTTGGAGGAGAGGGCCATCGACAGGCCGATGACCAAGGTGACCAAGCCGCTTGAGGTGAAGATCAGATGACGGTACGAGTCACTGAGCCGGTTCTTGACCACAAGACCGACCAGTGTTCCCAGGATGACCATCAAGGCGTTGAAATAGGTGGCAATCATAGTAGCCGTGAGTATAATGGGTTTGTGGAACTCACTCAAGGAAGGCTCATGCAAAACATCCTGCTCGCCGCCGGGCTCGCCGCCCGCAGCGGCGGTGAAAAGCTCTTTTTTTCCTACCAGGGCCAGCCGATCATCCACCACGCAGTCGCCGCTTCCCTTCAGGCGGGCCTCTACACGGTCGTGGTGACCGGCTACCGAGCCGCAGAGGTCGAACGCGCGATCGCAGACCTTGCCTCACCGCTGTTGGTCGTCGTCGAAAACCCCCACTATCGAAGCGGGCAGGGCAGCTCAACCCAAGCAGGGGCCGCGCTCCTTCGCCCCGATCTTCCCTTCTTCATCTCCCTGTCCGACATGCCCCTGCTCGAGGCTGACCACTACCGCGCACTCATGGGCGCCTATCGCGAACAGCCACTACGTCCACGCTATGAGGACAAGGTAGGCCACCCAGTGCTCCTACCGCCCTCATTCATCCCCATCATCGCCTCCCGAGCCTTACCGTTCACGATGAGAGAGCTGCTCTCTGCCTACCCGATGGAGTATCTACAGACGACAGAGGAGGCGTATGTCCTCGATGTGGACACCGCCTCCTCATTCCAAAACCTCGTCAGACGCTCGACGCGACGACCGTAGAGCCCTCCATCGACAGGTGGATGGTCGCACCTTCGGCGAAGGTGCCGCCAAGCAACATCACCGACAGTGAGTCCTCCACCATCCGTTGGATGGCACGACGGATCGGACGAGCTCCATACAGCGGGTCATAGCCGGCATCATAGATCGCATCGACGACGCTCTCGTCCCAACTTAGGCTATAGCCACGGCCCTTGAGCCGATTTGCCAAGCTCTTCAGCTGCAGTGTCACGATCGCGCGGATCTGTTCCCCCTCTAGACGGTCGAAGACGATGATCTCATCAAGACGGTTGATGAACTCCGGCTTGAAGGAGGCATCGATGACCTGACGGACCATCGCTTCTCCCTCAGCCTTTGAGGGTGCGCTCATCAGCTGCTGGCTGCCCAGGTTGCTGGTCATGATGACCACCGTGTTGGTGAAGTCGACGACCCGCCCCTGTCCGTCGGTGAGTCGCCCGTCATCGAGCAGCTGCAATAGGACGTTGAAGACATCGGGGTGCGCCTTCTCGATCTCATCGAAGAGGATCACCGAGTACGGACGGCGGCGTACAACCTCGGTGAGCTGGCCACCTTGGTCATAGCCAACATATCCCGGAGGCGCTCCGATGAGGCGGCTTACGGAGAACTTCTCCATGTACTCGCTCATATCGATGCGCGTCAGCGCCTTCTCATCATCGAAGAGGAATCGGGCCAGTACCTTGGCTAGCAAGGTCTTTCCAACTCCGGTCGGCCCGGCAAAGAGGAAGCTGCCAAGCGGGCGGCGCTCATCGCCGATGCCTGCCTTGTTGCGCCGGATAGCGTTGCTCAGCGCCTTGATGGCCTGCTCCTGCCCGACGACCTCCTCGGAGAGGGTCGCCTCAAGCTTCAGATACCGCTCAGCCTCGCTGTCCTGCATCTTGGCTACCGGGACTCCGGTCCAACTGCTGACGATGCGGGCGATATCATCTTCGCTGACCTCCTCGCGCAGAAGCTGGCGGCCATCGGTCTGCACCGCCTTGAGGTGGCGGTCCATCTCGGCGATCTCTTTGAGCAGGGCCGGGATCGCCCCGTGCTTGATCTCAGCAGCCTTGGCGAGGTCAGCATCGCGCTCTGCCCTGCCCTCCTCGATCTTCAGCTGCTCCAGTCGTGCCTTGCGCTCTCTGAGCTTGGCGATGAAGGAGCGCTCATTCTCCCACTGCAGGCTCATCGCCCGCTGTTTTTCCCCAAGTTCGGCGAGTTCCGCTTCGATCTTGGAACGACGCACGTCGCTTGCCTTGTCGGTCTCGCGCCCGAGGGCTTGTTTTTCAATGTTCAGCTGTAGGATCTTGCGTGCGATCTGGTCAAGCTGCTCCGGCTGACTCTCAATCTCCATCTTCAGCTGGCTCGCTGCCTCGTCGACGAGGTCGATCGCCTTGTCAGGAAGAAATCGGTTGGTTATATACCGATTGCTCAAGGTAGCGGCGGCGACAAGCGCCTCGTCGCGGATGCGCACACCGTGGTGCACCTCGTAGCGCTCCTTCAGACCGCGTAGAATCGCAATGGTCGACTCCACCGACGGCTCCTTGGTATAGACGGGCTGGAAGCGCCGTTCCAGGGCCTTGTCACTCTCGATGTACTTGCGGTACTCGTCGAGGGTCGTCGCTCCTATGGTCCGTAGTTCTCCTCGCGACAGAGCTGGCTTGATGAGGTTGGACGCATCAGTCGACCCCTCAGCGGCCCCTGCCCCCACGATGGTATGCAACTCATCGATGAAGAGGATGATCGCCCCATTGGAGGAGGTGACCTCCTTGATCACTGCCTTCAGCCGCTCCTCGAACTCACCGCGAAACTTCGCCCCGGCGACCAACGACCCCACATCGAGGCTCAAGAGGCGTTTTTGCCGCAAAGACTCGGGCACATCGCCGCTGGCGATCCTGAGGGCAAGACCCTCGACAATCGCTGTCTTGCCGACACCTGGCTCGCCGATGAGCACCGGGTTGTTCTTGGTGCGGCGACTGAGGACCTGCATCACGCGCCGGATCTCCTCGTCACGGCCGATGACCGGATCGAGCTTGCCCTGGCGGGCCATCGTCGTCATATCCTTGCAGTACTTCTCAAGTGCTTCATACTGGCTCTCAGGGTCCTCGGTGGTGATGGATTGGTTTCCCCTGATAGCAACAAGGGCTTGCATCGCCGCATCCTTGGTCAGACCGAGGCGCTTCAGCTCCCGGCTGAGGGCACTGTTCGCATCATCGAGGAGGGCGAGCAGGAAGTGCTCACCACTGAGATACTGGTCCTTGAATTCAGCGGCAACTGCGTCCGCTGCGTAGAGCTGGGCGCCCAGGGCAGCGGAGATCGAGCGCTTGACCGAACCCCCATACGCCTTTGGCAGACGGTCGATCATCGCCTCGGTCTTGGCAAGGACCTGGGCTGGTGGGATGCCTACACGCTCAAAGAGCGGGATGAGCACGCCCTCTTTCTGGCTGAGCAGGGCAGAAAGGAGGTGCTCGCTGGTCAGCTCTGCGTTTCCATGGGTATTGGCCAGGGCATCGGCATCCCCGATCGCCTGGCGTAGCTTGATCGTCATCTTATCTATGTTCATAGGTTCTCCTTCGGCTCGCGAAGCAGGCCTTGCTGTACATCTTCAATATACAAACGGGAGGATGGTGGAGGCTAGCGGCGGTGGAATTCGAGGTAGGAGGTGATCAACTCCTTGGAGAGCTGCATGTCAAAGGTGTCCAAGAAGGCCACCTGGAAGCACGACGACTCCAAGAGCAACAAGAGATGGTCGCTGACCTTGTTCAGGTCGCACTCGATGATCTGCCCCTCCTGGATGCCGGCGCGTAGCAGTCGCTTGAAGAGGATCGCCAGCTTGGCGGTACGGCGCATGATGATCTCATTGAAATCCCTGCCTTCCTTCTTCATCTGCAGCATCACATCAACGAGGCTGGTCAACTCTCCCTCGCTTTGGCTCGCCGTCTGCATGATATCCAAGCAGATGTGGGTGATCCGGGCGACATAGTCCTGCTCGGTCGACCATGCAAAGGCGGCGTACTTGTTGAACATCCGCCCCGTCACCAACTTGACGGCGTAATAGTAGATCTCTTCCTTGTCCTTGAAGTATTGATAGATGGTCGGTCGTGATATCCCGCACTCACTGGCGATCAAAGAGAGGTTTGAATCCCGATACCCTTCCCGGCCAAACACCCGTAGGGCAGTCTGCAGGATCTTCTCTTTACGCGCCTCATGGTCAATCTTCTTGGGCATGAACTCCTACTCTCCACTCATTGTTATAGGAACACTATAACACCATACTGTAAAAAACACTAGAATGGAGTTTTCATCTTCCCGCATTTGATGACGAGCCCCGCATTGACGGGGCTCACAATCGTACAGCAGTGCCTGTGGGCCGTTATTTTATCTTGACCTCGATGGCCTTCGGCTTGACAACCTCCTTCTTGGGCATGGTCAGCACCAAGAGGCCGTTCTCAAAGACCCCCTCGATCTTCTCTTCATCAACATCCTCAGGCAAGGTGAAGGAGCGCTCAAAGCACTGATAGCAGCGCTCGGTGACCAGGCTGTTCTTCCCGCCCTCCTTGCTGCTCTCCTTGGTGGAGCTGAGCTTGAGCACATGCTTTTCCACCTGGACCTTCACTTCCTCTTGCTTATAGCCAGGAAGCTCAGCTTCCAGAACATATGCTCCCTCCTCCTCGGTGATGTCGACGGCAGGGAAGCGGTTGGGGTAAAGGTTCCAGTCACGCAGCATGGTATCGAAGAGTGACGTGGACGGCAATGCGTAGTTCCTTCGTGTTACATATCTCATAGTGTACCTCCTCGGTAATAATATATTCGTTTCGTTCACTACTAATAATGCAACAAGCGTGCCAAGTTTAAATATATTTTTTATTTCTTATATTATATAGTTTTATTTCTATTTCAATAACAGGTTGTACTACCATTTCCGCCACCAATTGGGCCAGAGTGGACCGTCGGTTCAGCAAAGAGACCCTACTGTATCATTATGACACAGTAGGGTTGAAATGATGCAGAAATCTGGGTTGGTTTGATCTAGCGGTCAGCAGATGCCTGTAAGGGTGGCCACCATCACCGCCTTGATGGTATGCATTCGATTCTCGGCCTGCTCGAAGACCACCGAATGGGAGCTTCGGAAGACCTCATCGGTGACCTCCATAGCCGAAAGTCCGTACTGTGCGCCAATCTTGGCCATGACACCGGTGTTGAGGTCGTGGAAGGCAGGCAGGCAGTGTTCGAAGAGCACCTGTGGGTTCTTTGATGCAGAAAGCAGCTCCATCGTCACCTGATACTCCTTCAAAAGCGCGATCCGCTCACCGGCCTTGGTCTCCTCCCCCATCGAAAACCAAACGTCGGTGTAGATGACATCGACGCCGTCGACGGCCCTGAGCGGGTCGTCGGTCACCAGGATGTCGGACCCCTGCTCCTTGGCCCAGGTGAGCAAAGCCTCTGCGGGAGAGAGCGAAGCGGGCGTTGCGATGCGATAGCTGTAGCCTAGCTTCGCCGCTCCTATGAGCAGGGCGTTGGAAACGTTGTTACGTCCATCACCGATGTAGGCGATTCTCAGCTGGTCGGCATCCTTGGCGGTGTGCTCCATCGCGGTCATCACATCGGCGAGGACCTGGGTGGGGTGGTCGTCATCGGTCAGGCCGTTGTACACCGGCACACCGCTATAGCGCGCAAGATCTTCTACCACCGATTGAGCGAAGCCACGATACTCGATCCCATCATAGAGGCGACCTAGAACTTTGGCCGTGTCCTCGATCGACTCCTTGGCTCCCATCTGGCTATTGGTCAAGAAGGTGACGTTGGCCCCCTCGTCAAAGGCGGCGACCTCAAAGGAGCAGCGCGTACGCGTCGAACTCTTGTCGAAGATCAAGGCGATGTTCTTGCCATCAAGCAGCTTGCCTGCAAGGTGATCGGGGTAGAGTCCACCTCGTTTCTTTGCCTTCAGATCCATTGCCAGTGCGATGAGGCTGAGAATCTCGTCCTTGGTAAAATCTTTGAGTGTCAGTAGGCTGCGTCCTTTCATGACCAATCTCCTCTATTCGGCCATTCTGTATATTTATGCATTTATTGTCAATATATTCGGTAATTTATTCATGAAACCAGCGTCAATCAGCATAAATATCCAACGCCCTCCCAATTCAGGAGGGCGCTGGATGGATATGATACCGCAAGACGTTACTTGACCAAGACGACCTCGCCATTGGTGTAGTGGCTTGCCACATACGCCTTGATCTTCTCACCCTTGAGGGCGTTGACCAGGGCGACGATCGCCGCATCGTTCTGCCGTCCTTCCTTGACAGCGATGACGTTCACGTACGGGCTGTCCGCTCCCTCGACGAGCAGGCCATCACGGGTGGCGACCAGGCCAGCAGGGATGGCATAGTTGCCGTTGATGATCGCGGCATCGACGTCGGAGAGCACCCTGGGCAGGCTCGCAGCCTCGATCTCACGGAACTTGAAGTTCTTGGGATTGGAGGTGATGTCGAGCGGAGTGGCCTCAAGGCCTGCGTTTGCGCGCAGGCCAATTAGACCGGCACTCTCCAAGAGGAGCAAGGCACGGCCCTCGTTGGTCGGGTCGTTGGGGATCGCGATGGTAGCACCTGTCGGCAGTGCCTGAAGAGAGGCGTGCTTCTTTGAGTAGAGGGCAAAGGGCTCTACGTGGATGCCACCGGCGTTTGCCAAATGGTAGCCGCGCTCGCGGTTGAAGGACTCCAGGTAGGGGATGTGCTGGAAGAAGTTCGCATCCAGCTCTCCGCTCTCAAGGGCCTCGTTGGGTGTCACATAGTCGGTGAACTCCCTGACCTTCAACGTGTAACCGGCCTTGGCCAGATCATCGATGACGAGGTTTAAAAACGCTGCGTGCGGCTCAGGAGTCGCTCCGACGACGATCGTCTTCCCGCCTGCCTGCTCTTTGGTGCCGGCAGCAAAGAGTGAGAGGGCCAACAAAAGGGCCAATGTGGTCAATACTATCTTTTTCATACAATCTCCTTCTCTTGTCATCAAGAGATCTGAACGATTTTGTTAGCGTCGGGCGATGAGCCGGGCGCTGATTTGGTTGCCCACCACCTGGATGATCTCAACGAGGACCAGGATGATGATGACGGCGACGAGCATGATGTCACCGCGAAAGCGTTGGTAGCCGTAGCGGATGGCCAAGTCTCCCAGCCCCCCACCACCGATGGCCCCGGCCATCGCCGAGTAGCCGATCAGGTTGATGATCGTCAGCGTCACTCCGCTGACCAGCGAGGGAAGGGCTTCGGGGATCAACACCTTGGCAATGATCTGCAGGTTCGTCGATCCCATGGCGCGGGCGGCCTGAACGACCCCCGGATCCACCTCCTTCAATGCGGTCTCGATCACTCGAGCCACGAACGGTGCCGCCGCTATGGAGAGGGGCACAATGGTTGCTGTCGTACCGATGCTCGTCCCGATCAAGAGGCGGGAGAGCGGAAAGAGCAGAATCATCAGGATGATGAAGGGGAAGGAGCGCAGTACATTGACGATCCTTCCAAGAATATTATTAAGAAGTGGCAGGGGCAGGATGCCCCCTTGCTCGGCTGGGGAGGTGATTGTCAAAAGAATGCCCACCGGCAAGCCCAGTATCAGGCTGAAGAGCGTTGAGAAGAGGACCATCGCAAGGGTCTGCAGCGTCGAGTCCAAAATGAGCTTCCATACTACAGCCGTCATAGCCCTGCCTCCTCTACCACAACCCCGATCGCACGCAGTCGCTCAATGGCTCGATCGCGCTCCTCGTCACTGCCGCTGATGTCAACGAACATCGTTCCGATCTCGACATCACCGACCTTCTGCACCCCACCGGCGCGGATGTTGAAATCGACACCCATTGAGCGGCTCACCTCACTGAGGATAGGCTGGTCGGTGGTACTGCCTCTGAAGCGCAGCGTATAGGCACCTCGCTTCTTGGACCACTGCACCATCCGATCCTCACTCTTGCTCGCTTCATCGATGCCGACGAGGTGGGTAAGAAAATCCTTGGTCACATCGCTCTTAGGATTGCTGAAAAGGTCGGTGACCAACCCCTCTTCAACCACTGTCCCATCATTGAGGACGGCGACGTGGGTGCATGCGTCACGCACCACTTCCATCTGATGGGTAATCATCACCACTGTCAGACCCATCTTGCGTTGGATTTCCTTCAATAGCGAAAGGATTGAGTGGGTCGTCTGCGGGTCGAGCGCACTGGTCGCCTCGTCACAGAAGAGGATATCGGGGTTGCATGCCAAGGCACGAGCGATGGCGACGCGCTGTTTTTGACCGCCGCTGAGTGTTGAGATCGGGGCGTTGCCCCGCCCCTCCAAGCCGACGAGGGCCAAGAGCTCAGCCACCCGCCCCTTGATCTGCTCCTTTGGCACGGCCGTGATCTCAAGCGGGTAGGCGATGTTCTGTGCTGCATTGCGACTATAGAAGAGATTGAAGTTCTGAAAGATCATGCCGATGCGTCGCCGTCTCTGTATCAAGGCATCGCCGTCGAGGTCGTCGACTCTGACATCATCAAAATAGATCTCTCCGTTGTCAGGCTTCTCCAATAAACTGATCAAGCGCACAAGCGTAGACTTGCCTGCACCGCTTTTTCCGATGATCCCATAGACAGTGTTGGAGGGTATGTTGAGACTAATGCCATTGACTGCATGCAATGAGCCATATGTCCTCTGTAAGTTGTGCAATGCAATCTGCATGAATATACCCTCAATATGCACTAGCCGAATAATTGCTACCATCATAGACAAAAGAGGAGGGTTGAACAAGTACCGGTGATCCAACAAAAGCGCCCTCCCTATAGGGAAGGCGCTGTGGAGTTGAAAAAGAAAGGGCCCGGCGGCTACCTACTCTCCCGCAATGCTGCAGTACCATCGGCGTGAGGGTGCTTAACTGCCGTGTTCGAAATGGGAACGGGTGTGTCCACCCTGCTGTGGCCACCGGGCCGGCCAACGCCTCGGGGCATGCATCACATGCACCGGGCCTTGGCCCGAAGGATCAAAAGGGTGACATGGTCAAGCCT
>LVBE01000058.1 GCA_001603105.1 Spirochaetales bacterium Spiro_03 | reverse complement strand
ATATACAGATATAAATAATTCATAAAAATATCAAAACACTATAAAACATATTAAGAAAGAAATAAAAAAGAAACTGAAAAAATTAGTAATGATATAATAACAATTATAAATAAAACAATAACTATATTGAATAATACAGAAGCAAATTAAAAATAATATTCTACATGTAGGTATCAATAGTATAATTAACCCTTTACGATGTATGTCGGAGACCTGTAGCATAGTGTAGTGGAGGAATATATGGATACGGCGTGGTGGCATGGATCGGTTATCTATCATATCTATGTACGGAGTTTCCAAGATAGCAATGGTGATGGTATCGGTGACCTTAGAGGTCTCCTCTCTCGCTTGGACTATCTAAAAGAACTAGGGGTCGATGCACTGTGGCTCAGTCCTATCTTTGCATCACCTAACCGTGATTTTGGTTATGATGTCTCCGACTACTATGCCATCCAACCAGAGTTGGGGACTATTGATGATGTTCATGCTCTTATCCAAGAAGCCAATAAACGGGAGATACGAATCATATTCGACCTGGTATTGAACCATACTTCTGACGAACATCCATGGTTTATTGAAAGTCGGTCATCCAAGGATTCCGAGAAAGCCGATTATTATATCTGGAGTGATGACATTCCCAACAACTGGATGGGTGCTTTTGGAGGAAGGGCTTGGACCTTTGATCAAAGCCGTGGCCAATACTATCTGCACTCTTTTTTGAAGGAGCAGCCTGATCTGAATTGGCGTAATAATGCGGTTGCAGAGGCGTTGTTCAAGATGGTCAGATACTGGCTTGAGCTTGGCATAGATGGCTTTCGCCTCGATGTCATCAATTTGATCATCAAAGATGAGACATTGCGTAGCAATCCCAAAATTGTCGGCTCACGTCCACGCCCGTATGACCTGCAGCGCCACATCTTTGATCGCAATCGCTTGGAGTCCCATGCCAAGATCCGTCAATTGCGTTCGGTGATCGATGAATATGACGGGCGGATGCTCGTAGGGGAGATCATGGCGGAATTGCCTGGTGAGCCAGAGCTAGCTGCCTCTTATCTTGGAAAAGAGAATGATGAGCTTCATCTGAGCTTCGATTTTTCGCTTGCTTATGCACGATTCACCGCCTCAAGTTGGAAGCGTGTTGCAAAGAGGTGGTATGAAGCGACTGGCAGCAAACGTGATCCGAGTTGGGTGCTCAGCAACCACGACCTTCCCCGATTCTCGTCGAAGGTGCGTGGCAATCGTCACAAGCTCAAGCTCGCTGCACTCTTTCTGTTGACTCAACGAGGGGCCGTATTCATCTACTATGGTGAGGAGCTCGGACTGCCTAACTCACGAGTGTGTCCGAAGGAGATGCACGATCCTTTGGGCAAAAAGTATTGGCCGTTTCATCGAGGACGCGATTTGTCGCGGGGACCGATGGTATGGAGCATCGGTCCTGGCAATGGATTTTCTGAGGCCAAGAGCTGGTTGCCTGTCACCAAGGATGCAAACTTCTATTCAGTTGAGAATCAAAATCTCGAACCTGACTCACTTCTGAACTTCTATCGCACGGCCATAGCACTGCGCAAAGGCGATACGGTCCTAACGATGGGGCACTGCACCTTCATCGAAGCTGAGAACCCACACCTACTCATCTATTGCCGGACTTTGGGTGCTGAGCGTCGACTGATCGTGCTGAACATGAGCTCAGGTTATCAGACTTGCTCACTTGCCGATCTTGTGCCTGGCGAGGAGATAGCAGCGCTCAGGCTCTTCTCTACCCACCCCGAAGGGCGGGCCGAGGAGCGAGGACTAGGGCCATTGGAGCTTGCGCCCTGGCAAGGTAGTGTCTATGACCTCGTCGCTCAGAGGCGGAAGAGCAGGTCATCGTAGGAGGGCAGTGGCCAGACGCTACGGTCGGTGTAGGACTCCATCAGATCGATATGCGATCGTAGCGTCTGCATCTGAGTGGCTACCTCATCACGATAGAGTTGGGCCTGGGTGAGTGCATCGTCGCCTGAGGCGAGTGCCTTGGCGACGGCGATGTGCAGGACCTCAGTCTCAGCGATCGCTGCTTCGAGGGCCCCGTGGAGCATGGTGACGTTTTTGCGTTGCTCTGTAGGCGTAAGACCAAGGGCCTCCTGGGCTGTGATCGAGGAGCAGAGGTCACTGAGGTAGGTGCTGACGGCCGGGATGATCTGTTTGCGGCACATCTCAACCATCACCGACGCTTCGATGTTGATCTGCTTGCTATAGGTCTGCAAATAGATCTCCATACGACTCTCCACCTCCTGTCGGGTGAGGATCTTCTGGTTTTCGAACAGCGTGATGGAGGAGTCGGCCACCATCTGTGGTAAGGCGCTGACGGTATCAGGATAGTGGGGTAGGCCCCGCCTTTTGGCTTCCGCCTTCCACTCTTCGCTGTATCCGTTGCCGTTGAAGATGATGCGTTTGTGGCCTTGATAGAAGTCTCGGATGATGTTGTGACACTCAAACTCTACGTCCGCTGCCGCCTCAAGGCGGTTTGCCGCTTCCTCAAGCACCTGGGCCACCGCTCCGTTGATGTAGATGTTCGGACCTGCCATCGACTGGGAAGAGCCAACCATCCGGTACTCAAACTTATTGCCGGTGAAGGCGATGGGACTGGTCCGATTGCGGTCGGTGAGGTCTTTGGGCAACTGGGGAAGGGCGGTTATACCCATCTTCACATACTGGCTCTTGCTCTTTGCACAGTACCCTTCCTTGGTGATCGCCTCGAGAATCGAGGAGAGCTGTTCACCAAGATAGATGCTGATGATCGCAGGCGGCGCTTCGCTGGAGCCGAGGCGATGGTCGTTTCCGGCGGTCGCCGCACCCGCCCTGATAAGGGGGGCGTAGACGTCCATCGCCTTGATGAATGCCGTCAAAAAGAGCAAAAATTGCAGGTTCTCCTCAAGGTTTGTCCCAGGGGCATAGAGATTGGTTCCGTCTTCGGTAGAGAGGGACCAGTTGTCGTGTTTGCCACTGCCATTGACTCCGCTGAAGGGCTTTTCGTGGAGCAGCGCCACCATGCCGTGGCGTAGGGCCACCATCTGCAGAACGTCCATCAAAAGTTGGTTGTGGTCCGTGGAGAGGTTGGCTGCGTCGTAGACAACGGCGATCTCAAACTGGTTGGGGGCAGCTTCCTTGTGCTGGGTCTTGCTGCTGATGCCTAGCTTCCACAGTTCGTAGTTGAGCTCACTCATGAAGACAGTGACCCGGTCACCGATGGTGCCGTAGTAGTGGTCATTGAGCTCCTGGCCTTTGGCTGCCAACGTTCCGATGACGGTTCTGCCAGCCAGACGGAGGTCGGCGCGCTGGTCGTAGTACTTCTTATCGACAAGGAAGTACTCCTGTTCAGGGCCGATGTTGACGATGATCCGCTTGGCCTTCGTCTTACCCAGGGCCTTGAGGACTCGCAAGGTCTGCCGTTCGAGCGCCAGGGCTGAGCGCAGCAAGGGGACCTTCTTGTCAAGAGCCTCGCCGTTGTATGAGAAGAAGGCAGTGGGGATGTACAGGGTCTTGACCCCGCTCACTTCCTTGAGGAAGGCAGGGGAGGAGGTATCCCAGGCTGTATAGCCGCGCGCCTCAAAGGTGGCCCTCAAGCCGCCATTAGGGAACGCTGAGGCATCCCCTTCGCCTTTGATGAGCTCCTTGCCGCTGAACTCCAACAGGACCTTGCCACCTTTGGTGGGCGTGATGAAGGAGTCGTGTTTTTCGGCGGTCAAGCCGGTGAGCGGCTGAAACCAGTGGCAGAAATGGGTCGCTCCCTTGGCAAGGGCCCACTGGCGCATGGCGCTGGCCACATGGTCGGCAAGTTCGCTCGACAGCTCACGCTGGCCCCGTTGAACCTCTTTGAGCTCGCGAATGACGTAGTCGCTGAGGTACTTGCCCATCTCTACTTCGGTAAAGCAATTGATACCGTAGAAATCGGTGACCGGAGTTCTGGTGTAATCGATGTCGAACATGGCACTCATCCTCTGTGTAAGGTTATAAGACAATACACGGTAATGGAGTGCTTTGGCAATAAGAGAAGATGAGCGTTGTTTTTTCAGATTGAGTCGATGGGCACCAAGGAGACGTAGATTGTATCGAGATAGCGTCCTGCAGGAGCCATGTCAACATGATCGGGATTGATGCCTGTCACCTCGATCGAACGCCAGCTCGCTCCATTTGTGCTTGCCAGCCACTCAATCGGAGCGTCTACGGTCACCCGCTGTCCGTCGAAGAGCAGGGTGTACGGGATGGTATAGTGAGGTGGCTGATCTCGTTGCAGGAGAAAGTTGGTTCTATGCATGGATGTTGAGAAGGTGACGTTCACGCCGTAGGTGCGCCCTGGGACAGCGCCGCTGAGATAGAGCGTCGCCCGTGCTACCAAAGCCTTCTTGTGTTCAAGCGCCTCTTCGATGGTAAACGACTGTCGCTCATCGATGGCCAGCTCATAGCGGACAGGGGTTTCAGGCGCCTCCGGTTCACCGTAGGGAATGGAAGGGTCGATGGTATCTAAGCCACTGTCAAGGTAGGAGGAGGGAGGGATTGCATTGCCGTCCTTGTTCACCATGGGGGCGAAGTTGGAACTGTCCCAAAAGGGGGCCGAGTCGGTCCAGTTCACCGTGAAGGTGCCGAGCACTCCGTCGGTATTTGCATAGGTGGCATCCTTGATGAAGACGGTGTGGGGGTTGTGACTGATCAAGAAGAAATCAATCTCGATGATGCCGTTCATCGCACTGCTAGGGCTGTTGATCGGATTGCGTAGCCCCTGATTCAGCGCCGAGGTGCTTCGCCCCCCTGCATAGCTGAGGATTGCCGCGGCAAAGAACCCCACCTCCTCTACCTGGTCGGGGTTCCAGGTGGTATGGCCGGCGAAAGTGTACTGCGCACTGAGGTTTGAATCCAGTGAGAGGCGCTTGATTACCTGATCGTTCGTGTCGATCCGGTACGTTCCGATATGCAGGGCCATCTTGCCCTGATAGTGGTTGGGACCTACGCCATTGTAGCGGCTGAGGTATAGCTCGTCGAAGGGTTGAAAGTATTGGGGGTGAGGTGTGTACGTTGCCGTAGGCGAGCCCCAGAGGGGAAGACAGGCCAGTACCAAGGCAACATAATAGAGAATCGTTCGCATAAGCTAATAGTACAAATTCTTATCAGAATGGACAAGGACGATATCCGTCAGATACTGCGTTGGGCCAACCGCTCTCTGAGCAGTCGCAGCTTGTCAACCACTTCATCACCGCTGAGCTTTTTTGCTGGGTCCTCCTCATCGAAGAGGGTTTTGGGGATCTCCTCCAAAAATCGGGAGGGAATGGAGGGGGTTTCAATGTGATTTCTCCGCCGACTCTCACACGAAGAGAGGACCAAGGCCCGCCGAGCGCGTGTGATGGCCACGTAGAAGAGGCGGCGCTCCTCATCGATGTTGGCCGGATCCTCCTCGATCGCTCGGGCATGGGGGATGTAGCGGTCCTCCACGCCGGCGACATAGACGGTATCCCACTCAAGGCCCTTTGCGGCATGGATGGTCATCAGGGCAACCTTGCCGCTCTCCTCCTCGTCTCCCTCCTTGCCAGCAAGGCTGAGACGGTTGATGAAGTCGAAGATCGAGGAGGTCGGATTCTCCCGCTCAAAGCGAGCGAGCATATCGCAAAAAAGGCTGATACCCTTCATCTTGAAGCCAACGAGAGCCTCATTGTCCGGATGTTCGGCTTCGAGGTGGGCTTTGTAGTCGATATGTTCGACCAGGGAGCGTAGGGTCATGTGTTTGGGCCGTGGCCCAAAAAAGAGGTCATGGTGGTAGTCGGCAAGCAGGGAGGAGAAGCGCGCTAAAGAGAGGCGGATACCCTCTCGAAGAAGGGAGTCAGTTGCCCGACCCATGATCTCTGTGGCGGTGAAGAGGGAGCAGTTGTGGCTGTCCGCCACACGCCTGATCCGTTCCAAGGTAGTGCGCCCGATACCACGGCGAGGGGTGTTGATGATCCTCAAGAAGTTGATGTCGTCGTTCTCGTTGGCGATCACCTTCAGGTAACTGACGATGTCGCGGATCTCCTTGCGGTCAAAGAAGGAGGTGCCGCCGGTAACTGAAGTGGGGACACTGCGCTCGGTGAGCTTGGTCTCCAGCGTGTCCAAAAGGCTATTGGTGCGTACCAGGATGGCATAGTCGGTGAAGGGGCGGTCCTCCTTTTTGTGACTGAGCATGATCTCGTCGGCGATGGTAGACGCCTCATCCTCATCGTTTGCCGGATGGATGAGGCGAATCGAGGAGCCTTGCTCCCCTTCGGTCCACAGCTTCTTCTCCTTGCGTTGCTTGTTGTTGATGATCAGGGAGTTGGCTGCTTCGAGGATGGTGCCGGTGGAGCGGTAGTTGCGCTCCAGCTTGATCTCCTCACGCTCAGGGAAATCGTGTTCGAACATCACCAGGTTCTGATAGTTCGCCCCCCTCCAGCTGTAGATCGATTGGTCGTCATCTCCGACGACGCAGAGGTTGCGGCTCTTCTGTGCCAAAGCCTCGACGATGCGGTACTGAGCCAGGCTCGTATCCTGAAACTCATCGACGAGGATGTGCGTGAAGCGAGAACGCAGCTTCTCTAGCACGTGGGGGTGGGCGTTGAAGAGGTCCATCGGCTTGGTGATCAAGTCGTCGAAGTCAACGGCGTTGTACGCCTTCAAGTGCTGCTCATACTCCTCATAGAGACCTTTGATCTTCTGCGAGGCGTTGGGACCAAAGCTCTTGCGTCCGGTCTTCACGTCACTGAAGAGACTTGAGAGCTCATAGAGGTCAAAGCTCTCCACCACGTAGTCGAGGTTCGTGATGACCTCCTTGATGAGGGCCATGCGGTCATTGGTATCGTAGATGGTGAAGTTGTTGCGAAAACCGAGGTGCTGGATGTACTGCTTGAGCACCCCCATGCCAAAGGAGTGGAAGGTGCTGGTAGTCAGGTGTTCCAACCGCTTGCCCGTCAAGGCCCTGATGCGTTCTCCCATCTCTTTTGCGGCTTTGTTGGTGAAGGTGAGGGCGAGGATGGAGCGTTCATCTATACCTCGCTCAAGCATGTGGGCGATGCGATAGGTGAGCATCCGCGTCTTGCCGCTACCGGCCCCCGCTATGACAAGCAGCGGGCCGTCGAGCGTTGACGCAGCACGGTACTGCTCACTGTTGAGTTCTCGTTTCAAATCAAGGGCCATGGTACCTCAGAAGTGTTTGATGAAGATGGAGGTTTCCCCAAAGCCCAAGGCGATGATCACTGTGACGATCAGGGCGGAGAGGAGGACACCGCCGAATACTGCCAAAAGGCTGCGCTTTGTGTCAAGGCCCAAAATCCAGGCCCCGAGGGTGCCGGTCCACGCCCCGGTGAGGGGGAAGGGGACGGCGACAAAGAGGAAAATCCCCCAATAGCCATAGCGATTGACCTTTTTTTCCACCTTCTTCCGCGCTCGCTCCACAAAGCGGTCGAAGAGACAGACATACCAGTGGAGGTGTCGGTACAGGAGGCGGTGGACGGTACTGAGGAAGGTGTAGGCGATCGGGCCGACCAGCGCATTGACGAGCGCGGCCAAGACCGCTGCCTCGCCTAGTGGCATGCCGCGATAGAACGCATAGGGAATTGCCCCACGCAGCTCGCTGATGGGGGCCAAGGCCAATAGAACTGTGATACCCAGGTCAATGGAGGTCATGGTCGTTCTCCTTTGGCGGGGATGGCGATGGCATCTGCTGGGCAGACCTCGTGGCAGCAGTAGCAGCGGATACACGTCTTCTCATCGATGATGATGCGCCGCTCTTGCATCGTCAAGGCACCGACCGGACAGATTTGGATGCACTTGCGACAGAGGATGCACGGCTCGACAAGAAAGCGTGGTGCCGGACGGCGGCGCTTGACGTTGTAGCGAATGAGGGGGCCGAAGAGGAGCGGGATGATCAGGGAGCGGACAAATCGGGTCTTTTGATCGATGGTGATGCGCCTATAGGAGGGACGAATGAGGCTCTCGGCGTCGAGCAGCGGGTAGGAAGAGGGCCGGCTTCCCAAGCCGCGCCGGATGCCTTCGACCACGATTGGCAGCTCTAGTGGATCGTAGCCCATGATCGTGCCCTGGGCCCAGTCAAGGGCCACAGGGTCGCTGCTCGCCAAAAGCAGGCCCATGTGCGTCGGAGTCCCGTTTGCCGGACCTGGCCCTTCCAAGGCGATGATGCCGTCCATGATGTTGAAGGTGGGCGCTACAGCAGTTGCGATGCCGACCATCAAGGAGGCGAATTGGCTGCGGGTAGGGAACTGTACATGCATCGGGCTCTTGTGGAGGTTCGGTACCAGGCCAAAGAGGTTCTTTACTGCCCCGGTTGCGTACATGAGCTGGTGGGTCTTCATCTTCGGAAGGTTGATGATCAGGTCGACCTCGCTGGCGATCTTGGCGATCGGCAGGCGCCGTAGGCGGGTATAGGGAATCCTGGTCGGGATGGGGTCGGCGGTGAAGTCAACCCATACGGCCCCTTCCTCGGCGATGACCGCATCGATGCCACAGTTGATGGGGCGGAAGGCCCAGGTGTGCAGACCCGGTGAGTCGCCGACGAAGATCGCGCTTGCCCCCTGGTCCTTCAAGAGTCTGATCACAGCCCTTACAACCGACGGATGGGTCGTGATGGCCAGCTCTTCCTTGGAGTCGGAAAGGATGTTGGGCTTGATCAGAACCCGCTTGCCAAAGACAGGCTCAAGGCCTGCCTCACCGGCGATGGTCCGCACCGCCTGATCGACTGCATCCTGCTCATAGGATTCACATCGTACGATGGCTACGCCGCTCATATGAGCCTCCTGATTAAGCAGCTATACAGCGGACCTGATCCTTGGGCGGTATCGGGGAGGATGATCTGCCCCCACGTACGCTCCTCGCCTCCTGTGAGCCCAAGGGGTACTTGGATAAATCGATTCGGCCTACGGGTGGCGAGTTTTGCGATGACCTCCTCGTTCTCGCCCCCGTTGATGGAGCAGGTGCTATACAGGATGTGTCCTCCTATCTTCACCGCGTCCAAGGCAGCGGCGAGCATCGCAAATTGGGTGGTTGCCAGGCGCCGGGGGCGCGACGGTGACCATGTCTTGAGCGCTTGCGGATCTGCGATGACGTGGCGCTCGCTGGAGCAGGGGGCGTCCAGCAAGATCCGATCGTAGCGGTCACGCTCATACACCGACCACTTGGTCGCATCGTGGCTGGTGACGGTGATCGGGTCTTTGAGCCGGTCATCGAGGTGTTCGTCAATGACTCGTTTCAGTCGGGCTCGACGACTTGCCGACCGGTCGTTGGCCACCAACAGGCCCCTGCCTTCGAGGGCGAGGGCAAGGACCAGGGTTTTGCCACCGGGGGCAGCGCACATATCCAGTACTGCATCCCCGGCCTGGACACCCAAGGCCTTGGCTGCGGCGATGGACGCTTCATCAAGCCAATAGGGCTTGATGAGGCCCTCGCTCAATGAGGCAGGCTGGCGCTCGGCAAGCAGTGCCTGGCGGAGGGCGGGCCAGCGCTCTTTGTAGAGATTGCCATAGTAGGTGTCAAAATCGACAGAATCCATTCGTTTGGCCATGAGGTGACTGTAACAACTTTCCCCGCTCTTGTGAACTGCCAAAAAAAGTAGTATATTCGGCCAATGGCATATCTTACTGCATTTTTGGAAGGGATCATCAGCTTCATAAGCCCGTGTATCCTGCCAATCCTCCCTCTCTACTTCTCCTACCTTGCCACCGGTGTGGCCAGTGGCAAACGAGAAAGAGGGACGTTGCTGAAGAACAGCATCGCCTTCGTCGTCGGTTTCACCGCCCTCTTTGTGGCGATGGGAGCGGCCTCTACGACGCTCGGGCGTTTTCTGTCCAGTCACCTACAGCTCCTTAACCGCATCGGCGGGGTGGTGGTGATCCTCTTCGCCCTGAACAACCTTGGCTTCGCCCTGATCCCGGCCCTTGCATCCAACCACAAGATCCAGATGAAGGGGCTCGAGGCGATGAATGTGCCTAAGAGCATGCTCTTTGGAGTCGTCTTCGCCGTCGGATGGACCCCCTGTGTCGGCCCTCTGTTGGGCTCTGCCCTAATGATGGCAGCCAATGCCCAGCAGCTGGGCAAAGGCATGGCAACCCTCTTTGCTTATGCGATGGGTCTGGGGATCCCGTTCCTCTTCTCTGCACTGCTCATCGAGCAGCTCGATGGGCTTTTCAAGGCGATCAAGAGCCATGGAAAGCTCATCACGATCGTAAGCGGGCTCTTGCTCTTGGCTTTTGGCATCGCCTTGGTCCTTGGCTTCAACCCCGCCGCACTCTTCCTATAGGAGGTCCTCGTGGACAAAAAAACACGCAATCTTCTGCTGACCATCGTCTCCTTCATCGTCATCATCGTCGTGGCGACGATCCTCTACAACCAACTGGTCAAGAGCGCACCTACCGTCTCGATGGTGCCCACCCTCGCCGAATACACCCCACCAGCCAAGGGTGAGGCGATGAAGGCCCAGCCGGCGCCTGATCAAGAGGAGGTGGCCGAAGTTGACAGAGATGAGGCGGTGGGGGCGGAGGATGGCCAGGAGCTTGGGCCGGTGATGCCGGACATCCCGCTCTTCACCCTCGATGATGAAGAGACGAGCTTTGACGAGGTGCGTGCAGGCAGGCCTGCGATCATCAACTTCTTTGCTTCGTGGTGTCCGCCCTGCAAGGCCGAGCTGCCACACTTTGAGAAGGCGTGGCAGCAGTATGGTGATGAGATCGCCTTCATCTTCCTCGACTCCATCGATGGACAGCGCGAGACCAAGGAGACGATCAACAAGTTCATCGCACAATTTCCCTTCAAGGGTCCGGTCTACTGGGACGAGGGGATCTTTGCCTATATCTTTCAGACCAACAGCCTGCCTACCACAGTCTTCTTTGACAAGGATGGGCGGGTCGTCACCGGTTTCTTGGGCATGGTCAGCGAAGAGGCGCTTCACGCCTCGATCGCCCAAATCCTCAAATGAGGGTGAACCAGTAGCCGAAGAAGAAGAGCGCACTGCCTGCGATGCAGAACAGGTGCCAGATGGCATGATAGTGGGGGATCTTCTTGTTCGCATAGAAGATCACCCCGGCGGTGTAGGTCACCCCAGCTGATACCACCCACCCCAAGAGCCCACCGGGTAGGTGGGGGAAGATCTGGCGGGCAAAGATGACGATCAGCCACCCCATGAGAATGTAAAGGCCTACGTGGATCGCACCATAGCGGCCCCAGAAGATGAGGGTGAAGACAATGCCCGCCAGGGCAAAGGTCCACACCAGGGCTACCACCAACAGAGCGGTGGGGGTGCCGATGTAGAGCATCAGCGGTGTATAGGTGCCGGCGATCAGAAAGTAGATATTGCTGTGGTCCAGGACGCGGAAGATCCGCTTGGCATTGGAGTGGGGCAGGGCGTGGTAGAGCGCACTTGCGCTATAGAGCAGGACCATGGTCAGCGCCCAGATGACCAAGCCCACCTGTAAGGCGGGCCTCTTGATGTCTTCGAATCGGGCGATGATCGCTATCAAGGCTCCAAGAGACAGAATCGAGCCGATGACGTGGGTGAGGCTGTTCAGCTTCTCATCAAAGGCATTGTCGTAATTGTGTAGGGTGATGTGGCGTTCAAGCCACCGGTTCAAGGCATGCTTCATCATCGCTCTCCTTGCCCAACGGTAGCGCTCTGCCGCGGTTGTGGCAATGGTATGTTTGGACATTGGCTGCGATGGTAGGAATCTACCATCGCGATGGCCCGCGTGGTCATCTCATACCATGGTCTGAGAGCCTTTTCAGAGGATGTGGTCCAGGAAGTGGCGGGTGCGCTCGCTCTTGGGTTTGGAAAAGAGAAGCGACGGTGGGGCGATCTCGACGATCGAACCCTCATCCATGAAGACGACCTTGTCCGCTGCGGCGCGGGCGAAGCCCATCTCATGGGTAACTAGGAGCATGGTCATGCCGCTCTTTGCCAGCTTGAGCATGACATCAAGCACCTCTTTGATCATCTCCGGGTCCAGTGCACTGGTCGGCTCATCGAAGAGCATCACCTTCGGCTCCATCGCCAATGCCCGGGCGATGGCGACGCGCTGCTGCTGTCCGCCTGAGAGCTGGGGTGGGTGTACATGGGCTTTCTCCTCAAGGCCCACCATTCTCAGCAGCTCCATCCCCCTCTCATGCGCTGCTCGCTTGGAGAGTTTTTTCACCTTCAGTGGGGCAAGGGTGATGTTCTGTAGTGCCGTGAGGTGGGGAAAGAGGTTGAAGGACTGAAAGACCATTCCCACCTCTTCGCGAATCTTGCGGATGTCCGCCTTCGGGTCGGTCACTTCGTCACTGTCAATATAGATCCGCCCTTCGGTGGGGACCTCAAGCTTGTTGACGGTTCTCAGCAGCGTCGACTTGCCGCTGCCGGAAGGACCGATGATGACGACCACTTCCCCGTCCTCGACCGTCAGGTTTGCGTTGCAGACTGCGTGGACCGTGCGATGGCTGGCGGTGACGAAGTCCTTGGTGAGGTTCTCTATGACGATTCTAGCCATTTTTATGTAACCTCTCTTCGAGGATGCCTACCAAGCGGCTGAGCATCAAGGTGATGATCAGGTAGATCAAGGCGACGACGAGCATCGTCTCCAGGCTGAGGAAGGTACGTGAAATGTACTCACGCCCTTTTCTGAGGATGTCGGAAAGGGCGATCGTCGAGACCAGTGAGGAGTCCTTGAGCATTGAGATGAACTCGTTTCCGATGGCTGGCAAGATCACCTTCACCGTCTGTGGCAGGATGACGTGGCGGAATGCCTGGGAGCGGGACATGCCCAAGGCAATGGCCGCCTCCATCTGTCCCTTGGGGATCGCCTGGATTCCGGCTCGGACAATCTCACCCATGTAGGCGCCAAAACAGATCGCCAAGGCGGTCACCGCTGCGATCATCCCCTCGATCTTGAAGAATCGGCCCATAGCGTAGTAGATGAAGATCAATTGGACCAAAAGCGGGATGCCGCGGATCAGTTCGACGTAGACGCCGCTGAGGACATTGACCCACCGTCGCTTGCTAACGGCCCCGAGGCCGGTGACGGTGCCGATGAGCACCGCTCCGATGATGGCCAAGATCGTCGCCTGGAAGGTGACGGGAGCTCCCTTGATGGTGACCAGGAAGATGTCCCGGTAGGGCTTGGGTTGGAAGATGACCAATGAGGACAAGAGCGCGATGGCGCTGAAGAATGTGATGCGCCACGAGTTGAAGAGGTGGCTGTCCTTCTTGGGGATCAACACCCCGTCAGTCATGTGGATGGTGACGCTTTTGACCTTGGAGGCGTGTGGGTCGACCGAGACGACCTTCTTGCGCACCGCCTCAAGGCGCAGCTGCTCAAGCTCATCGTGTGTGGTGGTGTTCATATTCTTTGGCACACGATACTACTACATAATTATGCACGCAAAGTCAAGCCTGCGTGCATAATTATTCAAAGCGTTCCTGGTATCCTAGAGAAGATTCCACTTCGCCTTCAGCGCGTCAAAGGACCCATCCGCCTTTGCCAGCTGCAGGCCCTTGTTGATCAGGTCAAGAAGGGCGGTGTTGTCCTTCTGTACGGCAATGGCGATATCCTCCTCGGTGAACGGCTCTCCGACGACGGTGAGCTTGCCTTTGTACGATGCGTTCTCAAGGACGAAATCACTGGCGATCAAGGAGTCGCAGACCGCTGCCTCGACGTTACCGTTGATCAGATCCTCGATGGCGAGGCCGATATCGTCGTAGGCGCGCCGAACGACCGGATACGCCTCCAGGGCGAAGTCGCCGGTGGTACCGATCTGGACACCGACCTTCTTGGAGCCCAGGTCATTGATGGAAGTGTACTTCGCGCTATCTACGGTGCGTACGATGACGACCTGCCCTGCCTCTAAGATTGGGTTGGAGAAGGCCATCGTGCTCTTGCGCTCCTCAGTGACGGTGACACCGCTGGCGACCCCGTCATAGGCGCCGTTGGCGAGGCCGGCGAAAATCGTGTCCCAGGGGATATTCTTCACGCTCATCTTCACGCCGACCTTCTCGCCGATGAGAGGAATCAATTCGACTTCAAAGCCGGTGAGGTTGCCGCTCTCATCGATGAACTCAAGCGGAGGCCATGTGGCGTCGGAGGCGAATACATACCCATCCTTGCTCTCCTTCTTGCCGCCGGCGAAGAGGGAGAGGGAGGTGATCAACAGAAGAACGAGAATCAGACTGATATGCTTTTTCATACAACACTCCTCATATATGCAAATACTACGGAGTATCATGCATAGTTATGCAATAGAAGTCAAG
>LVBE01000057.1 GCA_001603105.1 Spirochaetales bacterium Spiro_03 | reverse complement strand
GAGTCGATCCACAGCGTGGCACTACGCTCACCGACCTGCTTGATGGAGGTCAGGCGTTCGACATCGTTGGCGTCGACCACTTCCAAGATCTTGTCCATGGAGTCAAGACCTGAGTCGAGAAGTAGCTGCACCCCCTTCTTGCCGAGCTCGGGAATTCCCAAACTAGTAAGCACATCTCTGAAGGGGCGCTTCTTGCTCGCCTCGACCCCGGCTTTGATCAAGGCGATCTTTCGTTCTCCAAAGCCTGGTTGGCCGCCGAGGGCGCGCTCATAATCGATGCGATAGATGTCGTCGATGTCGCCAAGCACCCCCAAGCCCATCAGGGCAGCGATCGTCTCAGGCCCGAATGCCTCGATGTCGAGGCCTCCCTTGCCAGCGAAGAACTCAATCCTGCCTCGCACCTGTGCCGGGCAGTGCGGGTTGGGGCAGAAGGCATGGGCCCCTTGCTGCACTAGGGCGGTCGCACAGACCGGACACGAGGCAGGAAGACGCCAGATCGTGGAGCTCTCACCCTTTTGCAGCACTCGTTCCACCTGCGGGATCACATCGCCGCGGCGGGAGATCTCCACCGTATCGCCGACGTCGAGCTCCATCATCGCGATGTACTCTTGGTTGTGCAGCGTGACGTTACTGATGGTCGAACCACCAAGGGCCACCGGCTTCAGGCGGGCAACCGGCGTGATCCGTCCACTGCGCCCGACCTGGACATCGATGTCCAGCACGGTCGTCTCGGCCTGGGGGGACTCGAACTTGTAGGCCATCGCCCACCGCGGGTGGTGGCCGGTGTATCCCAACGCGTTACGGGCCTGTAGGTCATTGACCTTGGCCACCAGGCCATCGATCTCATAGTCCAAGGTGCTGCGCTTTGCACTCTCTTCTTCGATGAAAGAGCTGAGGTCGGAAAAACTGCCGCTGTAGCCGGCAAGGCCGGAGCGCTCAAGCTCGGCCTTGGCGCGCTGCCTGTCGGCGTGGAAGTACGCCAGGTTGGCATTGAGACGGAAGCCCCAGGCGGCAAGTTGGCTCAAAATCTCAAGGTGTGATCGCTGCTCTCCCTGCCAAAATCCCTCGTAGACAAAGATTGAGAGCGGGATCTTGGCTACTTCGCGGCTCTTGTTGCGCCGGATGGTGCCAGCTGCGAGGTTACGCGGATTGGCGTAGGGCACCTCCTGTGTCTCATTGATACGGGCAAAAGAGTCTTTGGGCAGGTAGATCTCCCCACGCACCGCAACCGCTTCCAACGTGGGAATCGACAGCGGGATGGCGGCGATTGTCTTCACGTTCTCGGTTACATCGTTGCCGACAAAGCCATTGCCCCGGGTCACGGCACGGTCAAGGAGGCCCCCCTCGTAGTAGAGGACGATCGAGATGCCGTCGATCTTCTCCTCGATGACGATGCCGACCTCCTCTTCTCCTTTCTTCTCTGTCTTCTCGATCCATCCCAGCAGTTCCTCGGCGGTATATGCCTTGTCGAGGCTGAGCACCGGGATGGTGTGCTCTCGCTCCTCAAGGGAGGTGTCCAAGTCGCTGCCTACCCGCTGCGTCGGGCTGTCAGCGAGGCGAAGGAGCGGGTGAGCGGCCTCCAAGGCGAGCAGGCGGTCGAAGAGGCGGTCATATTCGCTATCGCTGACCTGACTCCTGCCTTCGACGTAGTACGATCGCTGGTAGTCGGTCAACAGGGCGCTGAGGCGCTTGATCTCGGCATTCACATCACTCATGGGACAATTGTACGCACTTGGACGAAAAGAATGCAATAACCCACGCATTGCCTTGATCACAGGCGCGTGGTATCGTTTGACCTACGTACGAGGTTCACTGTGACAGAGAAACGGCCCACCATCCCCACACTTGGCACCCTCTATGCCCTCATCGTCCGTACCACGGTCGACAGCGGCAAGATCAGCCGTATCACGTTGCCGCAACTGGACAGTCGCTTCACCGTCGTCGGGACCCGGGATATCGGCGGGACCAACCGCATCAAGGCGATGGTCAACGCCATGCCGCTGTTCACCTCCTCGGCGGTCTCATACAAGGGCCAACCCATCTTGGCGATCTTCGGCCCCGACAGTGAATCGATCGAGCTCGCCGCCCGCCAGGTGGTCGTCGAGTATGAAGTGGAGGCAGAGCAACCCTCGCACAGCGCTACCCCATACACCTATGCCATCGGCTCGATCGAGGAGGTGGCGGCGCTAGAGGGGGTTTCGACGCTACAGCGCACCTACCGCTACGGTGATCTCGATACGGTCAACTACACCCTCAGCCGGATCGGTGCACAGCTCGTAGGCGGGGATCTGCACATCCATGTCCCCACCCAATGGCCCCACCACGTCCGTGAGACGGTCGCTGAGGTGACCGGCCATCCGAAGAAGCGGATCTTCGTCCACTGCCAGAGCTTCCATGCCCCCCATGACGAGATGTTGCTCGCCCCGTCGGTCATGGCGGCCATCGCAGCGCTCGGAGCACTGAAGAGCGGATCAAACGTACGCCTGCTCACCGTCCTTGACAGCCGTCGCCCTCACCTGAAGGTGGCGCGTACCAGCTGGTATACCCCCGACGGCCAAGTCCATGCAGAGAAGATCGAAGCCCAGGTCGACCAAGGAGCATTCCTGCTCTTCAGCGACGAGATGGCCAACCACCTCATCGCAGGCCTGACCCCCATCTACGACCTAGATGCCCTATCGATCTCGATCACCTTCATCACCAGCGCCAAGAGACCGGCTCATTTTCATGGCGATTTGGGCTACAGCGATGCCCTCGCCTCCACCGAGTCGCACTACAATACCCTCTCACGGATCGTTGGCTTCAATCCGCTGACTTGGCGCATCAAATACATCACAGACGGGAGCGTCCACGCCATCAAGACCGAAAAACGGAGCAAACTGAAGGAGGTCCTTGAGGAGGTCAGCCAGCGCTCAGGCTTCTTGCGTAAGCACGCAGCCTACGAGATGCAGGCACAGATGAAGGTCAAGCTCTCCACCTTCCTCAACTACAGCCGGGGGATCGCCCTCAGCTGTGCAGCAGGAATCAGCGGCTTCTCATCCGAGTGCCGCCAGATGGTCCAGCAGGCGGTGCAGATCACCTTAAACCCCAACAACAAGGTGGAGATCAACACCTCGCTGCCCGCCACCGGCTCAAGCGCCGAGGTGTGGAAGCAGATCGTCAGCGAAGAGCTGTCCATCAGCACAGAGGACATCAGCTTCGCCGACGATTGCTCCAAGATCATCGATAGCGGCCCGACGGTCCTGTCGGTGGCTATCGGACGGATGCCGCAACAGATCAAGCGCGCATGCGCCCTGATCAAGGAGAAGCGCTTTGTCCAACCGCTGCCGATCTGCGAGAGCGTCCTATCAGCCCGCCAGGGCACATCAAGCAGTGCCCTCTTCACCTCCAACACCTGGGTGGCTGTCGTGCTGGAACTGCAGATAGACGCCGTCTTGCTACAGCCGGTGGTCAGGGCGGTGTGGGCGACCATCTCGATGCCCAAGGCCCTCAATGAGTCCATCGTACACACCAAGGCACGCCACTCCATCGTCAGGGCCCTGAAGGAAGCGGGGGGCACGCTCTCCGAAGAGAGCAGATTTGCCATCGACATCAACATCATCGGCGAGGGGGAGCAACTGCCCTCCTCCATCAGCAGTGCAGTGCGGGCGGCAGTGAACAGTGCCTTCCTCTCCGCCGTAGAGCAGGCGGTGGGCGCGCCGATTGCGAAATTCCCCATCGACGGCACTGTCCTGCTTGCAGCCATCAAGGGAAAATCATGAAACTAGAGTGCACTATCGACGGCAAGGCCCTCACCCTCTCGGTCAACTCCAATAAGCCGCTCTCCTTGATCCTCATGGAGGACCTGGAGAACCTGAGCATCTCCAGTTATTGCCGAGGCAACGCCTGCGGCAACTGCATCGTGCTGGTCGACGATGAGGCGACCCTCAGTTGCCTCGTCCCTGCCTTCCGGATCAGGGGAGCGAAGATCAGGACCTTTGAGAGCTTTCAACGCAGCCGCCAGTACCGGGATATCGAGCGAGCCTACAAGGCAGTGGGCAGCAAGCCCTGCTCTTCATGCTATAACGCCCGTACGATGATCATCGAATCCATCCTGCAGGAAGCAGGGGGAGGCTCATCCAAGCAACCCGCTTCACCGCCTTCCAAGGAGGTGAAGCTGGACAAGGCCAAAGTGGCTAGGGAGCTGAGCCTGAACACCTGTCAGTGCATGGATATGGCCGAGCTCATCCAGATTGTTGAGATTGCCCTCGGCTATCGCAATAGGAGGCGTCGTGTACGAAGGAGTTAGATCGCCGCTCATCTATACCCCCCGCTCCATCGGCGAGTTCGCCACCATCATCGCCCGCCATCCCCAGGCGATCGTATGGGCTGGTGGGACCTACTTGATAAGCAGGGGCGACTACTATCCCGCCGAGGCAAAGGATGGGATCATCGATTTGGCGTACATGGAGGATTTGAAGCGCATCACGCGCAACGACCGCTACGTCGAGATCGGCGCAATGGTGACCGCCCGCCAGCTGCTCTCTGCTGGCCGACTGCTGCTGCCGCCGATCTTGCAGGAGACACTGCGTTCGATGGGAACCCAAATCGTCCGTCGCCAGGTCACCATCGGCGGGTCGCTGTGCATCAGCGATACGCGCTACAGCCTCTCTACGACGCTGGCGACCCTCGCCGCAAGCGCCGAGGTCAAGTTCTATGATGAGGGGAAAGTGACCACCCACTGGATCCCGATAGCCAAGCTATACGACAACAAAGGACGGTTGAATGTGGGAGAGAAGCGGATCTTGTTGACCAGGATCCGCATCGGCCTTGAGTTCGGAGACCTGCAGCGCTTCACGCTCTTCGGTGACCCTATCCGAAAGAGCAGAGAGTGTGGTATAGTTGCCCTTCATGCAAAGCGGGACCAGAACAGCCTCTCAAAGGCCCAGTTCTGCATTACCTTCCCCGGCAAAGCATTTCATATCAGCAAGGATCTTGAGTCCAAGCTGTCGGGCTCGGCACTGCCGATTCACCCTGAGCGCGTCAATGCGCTCAGCTATGAATTGGTGGCCGAATTGACAAAGATGCATAGCACGATCAGCGATCTGCAGCTGGAACGGGCAAGACGGATCTTCGAGTCCTTCCTCCACGATCTGAACAGCCAGTCGCTCTCCTAGCGATGCATACGACAGGGGTTTCATGAGCGTTCAACCATTCGTCCACCTACACAACCATACTGACTTCTCTCTCCTCGATGGGGCCGCTCCCATCAACAAGTATATGGAGAAGGCCAAGCGCCTGGGCATGGAGGCGTTGGCCATCACCGACCATGGCAACATGTTTGGAGCTATCCGCTTCTACAACGCTGCCCGCGATGCCGGTATCAAGCCGATCATCGGCTGTGAGTTCTACTGCAACCCCGCTGACCACACCGAGCGACCCGTCTCCGGTGGAAAGCGGACCCAGCAGTACCACCTCATCCTGCTGGCGATGAACGAGGTCGGCTACCACAACCTGATGAAGCTCAACAGCATCGCCTACACCGACGGCTTCTACTTCCGTCCCCGCATCGACGATGCGCTGCTTGAACAATACAACGAAGGTATCATCTGCCTGTCGGCGTGTCTGGGCGGGGAGATCCTCCAGCACCTATTGGCCGGCCAGTGGGAGGAGGCCAAGCGCCGAGCGCTCTGGTTTTCCTCGGTCTTCGACGACGGGCGCTATTACCTTGAGATGCAAGATCACGGGCTTGCCGAACAGAAGCAGACCAATCCCCTGCTCAAGCGCCTCAGTGATGAGACCGGCATCCCGTTGGTCTGCACCAACGACATCCACTACATCGACCAAAGCGATGCCAACGCCCACGACCTGCTACTGTGCGTCGGCACCAACAGCAAGAAGAACGACCCCAACCGCATGCGCTTTCCCAACGACCAGTTCTACATGAAGAGCGCAGAAGAGATGGCAACCCTCTTTGCAACGTTCCCTGAAGCAGTGGAGAATACCGTTCGCATCGCCGAACGCTGCAACCTCGAGATCCACTTCCCCGGCCCGCTCTTGCCAGCCTTTGAAGTACCCGCCGGCTTTGAAAGTCCGGCGACCTACCTGCGCCATCTGGCCAACAAGGGCTTGGCCGAGCGCTACGAGACAGTAACCGAGCAGTTGCAGCAGCGGTTGGACTACGAGCTCGATGTCATCATCGAGATGCAGTTTGAGGGCTACTTCCTCATCGTCATGGACTACATCCAGTGGGCGAAGCACCACCAGATTCCGGTCGGACCGGGCCGTGGATCCGGAGCTGGCTCGCTTGTCGCCTACACGACCGGCATCACCGGAGTAGACCCCATCAAGTACAACCTCCTCTTTGAGCGCTTCCTCAACCCTGAGCGGGTGAGCATGCCGGACTTCGACATCGACTTCTGCTTTGAGGGGAGACAGGATGTCATCAACTACGTCACCGGCAAGTACGGCTCTTCTCGCGTAGCCCAGATCGCCACCTTCGGGACCCTGAAGGCAAAGGCGGTGGTCAAGGACGTGGCTCGTGTCCTGGACATCCCCTTTGATGAGTCCAACAACATCTGCAAACTCATCGGCGATGACCTGAACATGACCCTTCAGAAGGCGTTCGCCCAGTCAAGCGACCTAGTCGAACTGGAACAGAAGGGGGGCATCTACGCCGAACTCTTCGATGCTGCGCGCCGCCTCGAAGGGCTGAACCGCCACACCTCGACCCATGCTGCAGGCGTGGTCATCGGCAAGGAAGAGCTGATCAACTATGTCCCCCTGTACCGCGATGCGAGAACCGGGGCGGTCTCCACCCAGTACACGATGGAGTATCTGGAAGATTGCGGGCTGGTGAAGATGGACTTCCTCGGCCTGAAGACTCTGACGGTGATCAAACATACCCAGGCCTTGATCCGCAAGAAGGATCCCACCTTCGACATCGAGACGATCAGCGAAAGCGATGGGCCGACCTTCGCGATGCTCGGACGTGGGGAGAGCAGCGCGATCTTCCAGTTCGAGAGCGCAGGCATGCAATCGATCCTCAAGGAGTCCAAACCAACGACGATCGAAGACCTGGTCGCCCTCAACGCCCTCTACCGTCCCGGCCCGATGGCGTACATCCCCCAATTCATCAACAGCAAGCTCGGCCGTCAGCCGATCACGTACGCTGACCCCGAGCTCGAGGATGAGCTGAAGACGACCTACGGAGTCATCGTCTACCAAGAACAGGTTATGAAAGTCGCCCAGATCATCGCCGGCTACTCGCTTGGCAGCGCCGATATCCTGAGGCGGATCATGGGCAAGAAGAAAGTCGCGGCCTTGGAGAAGGAGAAGGTGAAGTTCATCGCCGGGGCCAAGGCACTGGGGCGCAGTGAAGCCCATGCCATCGAGATCTTCGAGATGCTCGAACCGTTCGCCGGATACGGCTTCAACAAGAGCCATGCTGTCGCCTACTCGGTGGTCGCCTACCAGACCGCCTACCTGAAGGCGAACTGGCCCGCTGAGTTCTGGGCTGCCAACCTCACCAACGAGATGAACAACCCCGACAAGTTCAGCGAGTACCTGCAGACCGTCAAGGCGATGGGCATCGAGATCCTGCCTCCGTCGATCAACTACTCCGACCAGCACTTCGCCGTCGTCGACGACCAGATCGTCTACGGCCTTGCCGGCATCAAGAACGTCGGCGAAGCAGCGGTAGCCAGCATCGTCGCCGAACGCGAGAAGGGCGGCCCCTTCACGGACCTGGTCGATTTCCTCACCCGTCTTGAGGCCAAGCTCCTCAACTCAAAGCTCTTGGAGTCGTTGATCAAGGCAGGGGCGTTTGACTCGCTTGGAGTGAACCGTCCCACCCTCTTGGAGAACTTGGCCGACGCAGTCAACCACGTAGCCAAGATCCGCGAAGAGCGCGCCTGGGGGCAGATCTCCCTCTTCGATGAAGAGACTGCGGCGGCGATGAATACCTTTGAGATGCGGCAGGTCGATGACTGGCAGCTCTCCGAGAAGCTTGAGACGGAGAAGGGGCTTTTGGGCTTCTACATCTCCGGCCACCCGCTTGATAGATGGAAGACAGCCATCGCCCAACGGGTGACGGTCAATACAGCGGACCTGGAGACGGTGCAGACCGACCACCCTACCAACGTCATCGCCATGATCAGCTCCATCAGGCCCTTCACCACTAAAAGTGGTCAGCTGATGGCGTTCTTGCAGCTCACCGACCAGAACGCCACCTTCGATGCCACGCTCTTTGCCAAGGCGTTCGAGGAGTATCGCCAGCTCATCAGAGTCGATGGAATCTACGGCTTTGAGGGGCGCTTCGATGCCTCGCGCGGAGTAGATAAGATCTCATTCATCATCGACCGGATCGTCGAAGACCCCATGACGCTGCCACCGTTGGCGCTAAGGCGTTGCCACATCGAGCTGGAGAAGTCCTTCTGCTCCCCGCTTCAGATCCAACAGCTGAGAGACAGCTGCCTCTCCTACCCCGGAAACTGCTCCCTTATGTTACACTTCAAGGAGCAGGGCAGAGTGCTGGATGAGTCAGTTTCCTGCGGACGGGAGTTCTCGGTGCGCTATAGCAAGGAGCTTGAGCGTGAGCTGGCTGAGAACCCTGCAGTCCTCAGACTCTGGTTTGACTAATATGGACGTTGGAGGATGCGTATGAACTATGCCAGCTACCCCACCATAGCCCACGCCTCACGCGGCGGCTCCTTCTTCATGACCCTGGCAGCGATTGCGGCGAGCCTGCTCTCCTTCTACTCGCTGCTGATCTGGCTCAGGATCGTCATCAGCTGGGTGCGGATCGCCGAAAACCCCCTCACCCACTGGCTAGGTCGGATCGTCGACCCGTACCTGGAGCTCTTTCGGCCCATCAAGGCACTCAGGCGGGAGCGTTTTGACCTCACCCCACTGCTCGCCCTCGCCCTCTTGTCGGTCCTGCAGTCGATGCTCCGCCTCTACGGCACCTATGGGAGGCTGACGGTGGGCATGGTGTTGGCCTTGGTCCTAGAGACCTTGTGGTCGTACCTGGTCAGCCCATTCTTCTGGCTGCTGTTGATCCTCTTGGGCGTGCGCCTCTACTTCTGCTACCGTCCATCGGTTCAGACGATCACCTACATCGCCATGCTCGACGCACTGATCGGTGGTTTCCTCAACTGGGTGCAGCGGATCCTCTACCCGGGGCGGGCTATCAACGACCGGCGTCTGGTCACCACCGCCCTGATCTTCACCCTGATCCTCTACCTCACCAGCTCGGCCTTGATAAAAGCCCTGGTGACGCTGGCCTCACGCCTCGGGTTCTGAGATGGGCCGCTACCTTCGAAGCCTCGATGAGCCGATCACCGCTTTACGCGGTGTCGGCCCTGCGGCCAAGGCTGGCTACACCGAGCTGGGGGTGGCGACATTCAGCGACCTCTTGCTCCTCTCTCCCCGTTCGTGGGAAGATCGTTCGACGATCGTCGCACTGGGCGAGGTGGGCGATGGACAGATGGCCAATACGATCGTCGAGGTGCTCTCCCACTCCTGGTTTGGTTTCAAGAGTGCGAAGAAGCGGACACTGAAGATCATTGTGCGCGATATATCGGGACAAGGCGATGGGCGACTCAGCCTCCTCTGTTTTGGCCGCAACTTTTTGGAGAAGTCGATTCGTATCGGCAAGGTCTACTACCTGTGGGCCCAGGTGCATCACCATCGCGGCGAGCTGCAGAGCTCCCAGTTCGAGGTGCATCCAGTCGGCGACGACCTATCCATGCCTCCACAGTTCGGCTCGATCCTGCCGATCTATCCGCTACGGGGCTCGTTGACACAGAGGCTCATCAGGACCAATGTCGCCGAGGTCCTCAGCCAGGTCGACTGCTTCAGCGATGAGTTGCCCCCCTCCATCCTCGAGCGCCACAGCTTGCTCTCCACCGATGAAGCCATCCGCTCATACCACCGCCCCAAGACCCTCGATGAGCTGGACCAAAGCCGGCGTACCCTCGCCTTTACCGAGCTCTTCTACCTGCAGCTCGCCACCCGCCGCCAAGATCTCTCCGAGGCGCGAGAGCGACCTGTCCACCGCCCACCGACCAAGCTCGAGCTCGCCCTCATCGAGAGCCTTCCCTTTTCCCTGACAGCCGACCAGCTCACTGCCTTACAGGAGATCCGCATCGATTTGGCATCCCGGCAGCCCATGAACCGCCTACTGCAAGGTGATGTAGGCAGTGGCAAGACGCTGGTGGCGTGGATCAGTGCCCTCCATGCCCTTGGGCGCGGCGGCCAGGTCGCCTTCATGGCCCCCACCGAGCTCCTTGCCCGCCAACACGCCGAGAGCGCCGCACGTCTTCTCGGAGCGCTGGGTGTCCGTCTCGCCTTCCTCACCGGAAGCGTAAAGGCCAAGGAACGGAGACTGCTCTTGGAGGCAGTGAAGAGCGGACAGGTCGACATCCTCATCGGCACCCACGCCCTCTTCTCCGCCGAGGTCGTCTTCAGGGACCTGCGCTACGTCATCATCGACGAGCAGCACCGCTTTGGGGTGGAGCAGCGCCTCGCCCTCCTGTCCAAGGCCACGGTCTGCGACCTTTTGTTGATGAGCGCCACCCCAATACCTCGCACCCTCAGCCTCACGGTCTTTGGAAACCTGGCCATCTCGACGCTGAAGACGATGCCTTCGGGGCGCAAGCCAATCGTCACCCATCTTGTCAGCGAGATGAGCCGCAAACGGATGTACCAGGCAGTTGGGGTGGAGTTTTCACGTGGGCACCAGGCGTACTTCGTCTACCCCCGCATCGACGACAGCGGCGAGGACGATGTACGCGATGTCACCAATATGTTCGAGTACCTGAAGGAGGAGTACCCTTCAGTTCCCTCAGCCTTGATCCATAGCCGCCTCGATGAGGAGGAGAAGATCGCCATCCTGCGTGCGTATCAGAGCGGAAAGATCACCTACCTCGTCTCCACCAGTGTCATCGAGGTGGGCATCGACATCCCCAACGCCACCGTCATGGTCATCGAGCACGCCGAACGCTTTGGCCTATCGGCGCTGCACCAGATGCGGGGGCGGGTCGGGCGCTCGCACCTGCAGTCATACTGCTTTCTTGTCTTCTCCTCCTCGCTCACCGAGGAGGCAAAGAGCCGTCTGTCGGTGCTGAAACACTCCAATGACGGCTTTTATATCGCCGAGCAGGATCTGCTCATCCGCGGCCCGGGCGAACTCTCTGGCACCCGCCAATCGGGCTACCTGCGCCTCACCTTCGCCTCGTTGACCGAGGATCTGGACCTCATCCAGCTCGCCCGCGATGAGGCAGACCTGATCCTCTCAACCGATCCCACCCTCCTTGGTGCGGAGCATGGGGTCATCAGGTCTGTGCTAGCCAACGCCCCACCCTTCGACCCCACCGCCTCCGATGCCTGAGGCCCCTTGTACAAAGTTCCCGTGAGCCCTATCATCGAGGCATGCGTATAACCGGTGGCATCTTGCGCGGCAGGAGGATCGTCTGTCCTCCGGGCATCATCCGCCCTGCGATGGACATGATGCGTGAATCCCTCTTCTCCATCCTCGGCCCCCTTGAGGGCTTGAGCTTTCTCGATCTCTACAGTGGCAGCGGCTGTGTCGGCATCGAGGCGGCAAGCCGCGGCTCGGAGCCGGTGCACCTGGTGGAGAAGGATGGCAAGAAGCGTCAGACGATCCTCTCCAACATCGCGATGGTGGACAGCGAGATCCGCCTCTTTATGGCCGATGTCTTGCGCTTCATCCCCACCGCCAAGCGAAATTACGACATCATCTACGCTG
>LVBE01000056.1 GCA_001603105.1 Spirochaetales bacterium Spiro_03 | reverse complement strand
GGAAAATGGGCGTACAGCTTTGCTCATAAACGGAGCTCGAAGAGTTGGCAAAAGTTATATCGTTGAGCAATTTGCCAAAGCTGAATACAAGAGCTATCTCATGATAGATTTCAATAGGGTCAGCAAAGAAGTAACCGACTTGTTCCTCTCCTACCTTGAAGATCTGGACACACTCTTTCTCTACCTTTCTAACTACTACAACGTGACACTGCATACACGGGATACGTTGATAATTTTCGATGAAGTACAACTCTTTCCGCGAGCACGATCGGCGATCAAGTACCTTGTCGCTGATGGTCGCTACGACTACATCGAAACAGGATCCCTCATGAGTATCAAGAAACATGTGGAAGGGATTGTCATCCCCTCTGAGGAGCGTCACCTCAATTTATATCCCATGGATTTTGAGGAGTTTTTGTGGGCTATCGGTCACGATACGTTGATGGATCTAATCAGAGCGAGTTTCAACAGTATAAAACCTCTTGGACAAGCCCTGCATCGAAAGGCCATGGACTATTTCAGGCAATATCTCATCGTAGGGGGTATGCCCCAGGTGGTCTCTGAGTATGTTGACACCCGTGATTTTGCCAGGGTGGATCAGCTTAAGCGTGATATTCTTACCTTGTATCGCTCTGACATTGTCAGACATGCCAAAGGCTATGAGATGAAGGTTAAGCAACTCTTCGAGGACATCCCGTCACAACTTCAGAAACATGATCGGAAATTCAAGATTTCCTCACTGGGAAAAGACGCTCGAATGCGTGATTATGACGATGCGTTATTTTGGCTTGATGATGCGATGATAGTGAACACCTGCTATAATTCTAGCGCGCCGGATCTTGGATTGAGACTACGTATGGAGCGTTCAACGCTCAAATGCTACATGGCAGACACAGGACTTCTTATCAGCCATGCCTTTGACGAGAATGGCCTTGTAAGCGAGGAAGTCTATAAGAAAATCCTTTTTGACAAGCTGGAAACCAACCTTGGGATGATTGTGGAAAACATCGTGGCACAGATGTTGGTGGCAAGCGGCCATACGCTCTATTTTTACTCCAACTCATCGCGCCATGATGCCTCATCACGCATGGAAATTGATTTCCTGATAGCCAAGCGTACGATTGGCAGCAGGCACAATATTTCGCCGATCGAGGTAAAGTCAGGAAAGAACTACACGTTGAGTTCTTTGAGGAAATTCAGGGCCAAGTATCCTCAGCAACTTCACACTCCCTATGTCCTGCATACACGCGATTTGAAGGAGGATGACGGAATCGTCTATCTTCCGCTCTATATGACTCCACTGTTGTAATATGGAGTTGTGTTCCACTCCAAAAGAGCCACCTCAATAAGAGCGCACACATATGCATCCAATTCAATCTCTGAAGTTCAATGCACCCACCTTTGCATAAACATACAGCATTTTGCATAACAAATTGACAAAAGGCTGTTCAACGTCTAGATTGAAGGGAACGCATCGGGGGTAGAGATGAATGAGAGTGTGGTAGAAGTGGATACACAGACAAAAGAAGAGATCATTGCTCAGCAGCTACTAGAGGAGAAAGAAGCTGATGGAAAGCTGAGAAGCTACCATGGTTTTGTAGGGCACATCATCACCGCCCTCTTTCTGATCTGGTCAGTCTATCAAATCTACGCCAATACGATCGGCATCGTCGATGCCATGACGCTTCGCACCTGGCACCTGCTCTTCTTGCTCACCTTCACCTTCCTCCTCTTTCCTGCATACAAAGGCGAAAAGCGAGCGCGAAGGATTCCACCGGTCCTCGACCTGGTGCTCTTGGCCCTGACATTCTACGCCTTCTTCTACCTGTTGACCAACTACATCAGTGTGGCCAAGCGTGGCGGATATATGAACAAAACCGACCTGTGGGTAGCAGGCCTTACGATGGTGTTGATCTTCGAAGCATCACGGCGTGCGTGCCGCAGCCTGATGATCCTAGGCTTCATCTTCTTACTATACAACTTCCTTGGCCAATTCATTCCCGGCGACCTTGGTCACGTCGGCTTTTCGCTCAAGCGTGTATTGACCACCATGATTTGGGGAAGCCAAGGAATTTTTGGCATAGGCATCGGAGTCAGCGCCACCTATATCTTCCTCTTCGTCCTCTTCGGAGCCTACCTTAAGTACAGTGGCTTCAGCCAGTTCATCAACGACATCTCCCTCACCCTCGTCGGACGCAGTGCCGGAGGGCCAGCTAAAGTTGCGGTCATCGCCAGTGCGCTACTGGGGATGATCAACGGCTCGGCTATAGCCAACGTCGCCACGACAGGGACCATCACGATCCCGATGATGAAGAAGACCGGCTATAAGAAGGAGTTTGCCGCCGCAGTGGAGGCGGTGGCCTCAACCGGTGGCCAATTCGCCCCTCCGATCATGGGGGCGGTTGGCTTTGTGATGGCTGAGTTTCTTGGTATCAGCTACACCAAAGTCCTCATCGCCGCTGCCGTCCCTGCCTTCCTCTACTATCTCTCCCTCCTCTTCGCTGTCCACTTCGAGGCCAAACGCCTGGGCCTTTCCGGACTGTCAAAAGAGAATATCCCCGACGCCCTGGTGGTGCTGAAAAAGCAAGGCCACCTCATCATCCCACTGGTCGTGCTGCTAGGGCTGTTGGCCGCCGGTTTTACCCCGCTCTACAGCGCTGTAATCTCGATCTTTGCGACAATCGCGGCATCGTGGATTCGCAAGGAAACACGGATGGGGTGGAGGACCATCGTCCAAGCCACCGTCGAAGGGGCACGCTCTGCCATCACGGTGGGGATGAGCTGTGCCATCATCGGTGTAATCATCGGCACGGTCTCACTTACGGGCCTCGGCCTCTCCTTCGGTTATGTGATTTTACGGATCGTAGGCTCAGGGCAGCTCTACCTCGGTGGCTTGATGGTCATGCTGATGAGTACAGTACTGGGCATGGGAGTGCCGGGCGTCGCTGCCTACGTCATCGTCTCCACCGTCAGCGTCCCCGTCCTCATCCAAACCGGTGCCATCCCGATGGCTGCTCATATGTTCTGCCTCATCTACGCATGCCTCTCCAATATCACCCCGCCGGTTGCGATGTCCAGCTATGTAGCGAGCGGCATCGCCGATAGCGACCAGACCAAGACCAGCCTCATCGCCGTCAAGCTCGGCCTCGCCGGCTTCATCCTACCGTTCTTCTTCCTCGGCAACCCAATCCTGTTGCTCGGTTCGGTGGAAGGGGCGTCGCTGCTGCTCACCCTGAGGGCTGTTGTCACCTCTTCGATCGGGGTTGTGGTGCTCTCTGCAGGACTGCAAGGCTATCTGCTTGAAAAACTGAGCATTGTATATCGCACCGTCCTTGTCGGTGCAGGAATTCTTTTCATCGAGCCGCGCCTCGCAACCGATGTGTTGGCTCTCACCCTCTGTCTCTTTGTTGTCATTGTACAACTGATCAACCGTTCATCACACCATAAGGAGTTAGCAGTATGAAAAAGAGTTTGGCAGTTCTATTGGTTCTGTTGATGCTCACCGCCTCTCTCTTCGCCCAGGGCGCCCAGGAGGCAGCAGTGAAGAAGACGGTCATCAACTTTCCCACCGCAGCAACCACCGGTGCGATCTATCCTCTTGGATCAGCGATCGCCAACCTGTGGAACAACACGGTCCCCAATGTACGCACCAGTGCCCAGGCCAGCGCCGGAGGGATTGAGAACCTCAACCTCGTCGCAGACGGGGAAGCGCAGATGGGAGTCGCCGTCACCTCGATCATGTACGAGTCGTTCAATGGCATCGGCTCCTTCGAGGGAAGGCCCAACCCGAACCTTCGGGTCATGATCGGCCTGTATCCGAACCCCAACCAGGTCGTCGTCACCAAGGCAAGCGGGGTCAACCGCCTCACCGATCTCGGTGGCAAGCGCTTTGCCAGCGGAGCTCCCGGCTCCACGACCGAAGTTGAGACTGACATCCACCTCAACACGGCAGGCCTTCCCTATCCCGAAGGGCTCCGTGTCCAATATGTCGGCTTCACCGAGGCGATCGACCTGATGCGCAACAAGCAGCTCGATGGCGCCTGGATCATGGCAGGCATCCCCAACGCTGCAGTCACTGAGATGCTCTCAACCGCCGGCGGCAAACTGTTGGAGATCGACGACAGCCTCATCAAGGCGCTTCAGAAGGACTATCCATGGTATGGAGCCTACACGATCCCTGCCAACACCTACCCAGGCCAGGACAAGGATGTGCAGACCAGCGCCATCAAGATCACGATCTTCACCGATGCCCGTGTCGATGACGAGGTGATCTACCAGCTGACCAAGACCTTCTGGGAGAACTTCGATGAGCTGAAGACCACCCAGGCACCGCTGAAGAACGTCGTCAAGGCAGAGACCACCAAGGATCTGGCCGGCCTGCCCATCCACGACGGGGCGGCACGCTACTACAAAGAGATTGGGCTGCTGTAGGTTTATCTCTGTCACTCTCAAGGGCCGGCTTTCAGAGCCGGCCCTTTTTTGCAGGTACATTCCATGTACTCCTTCACAGGTTCTGATTATTAATTACTTGAATTGCAAGTGTATACCATCTCTGATTAGGTTGAATTTATTTTGCTTTACAAGTTACATATCTTATGTTAGCATTCATTTATCATATTTGAATTCACTTCGCATGTTATAATCTATTCTTGCATATGAAGAGATAAACATGCGATTGAAGAAATTTTG
>LVBE01000055.1 GCA_001603105.1 Spirochaetales bacterium Spiro_03 | reverse complement strand
GGTGGGTTTGTCGGCATCAACCACTATCAGACCGCCAAGGCAGCCTTTGCTGCCATCGGGGCGATGAAGAAGGATGGATACCTGATCTCGGTGGCGAACTTCACCGACAAGAAGGATGTCATCGGGTCGGTGATGTACAAGACGGTTCTGGCCATCCTCTCCCTCAGTAGCGGAGAGCAGCTGACCAAGCTTCTGCACAGCCCCGACTGGCCGTTCTTGCCCGATCAGTGGCAGGTACAGAAGTGGGCAACGGTCTTTGAGAAGATTCCGCTGGATCACTACTACCACTGGGCCCCGCAACTGGCCAAAGGTGCTGGAGCCGGACTGCCAGGCATCAACATTGCCAACCTCGCCGAGACCAAGGACTTCAGTGACGCCATCAATGCGGCCATTGAAGATATCAGAAAGCGTGAGGGCGGCAGGAAGCTGAAGATCACCTACCTCAGCGATGGTCCGTATGCCATCCCGTATGTGAAGTAAGCTGCCATGTTCTATAACAGAGGGAGGAGCACCGCTCCTCCCCTTTTTATGATCCGGCGCCAGTGGACCGGCAACGAGAATCGTGTATTCTTCTTTTTACAACAGCATCCCGATCTTGATCGCCTCCAATAGGCTATCCTCCCGGGCGATGAGCAGATCAGCGATGTCGAAGGCGGTGCCGTGGTCCACACTGGTGCGGATCACATCAAGGCCGACGGTTATATTGACTCCACTATCAAAGGCCAAGAGCTTGAGAGGGATGTGGCCTTGGTCGTGGTACATCGCCACCACGATGTCATAGCTTCCTTGCATCGCACGCAAGAAGACAGTATCAGGGGCGATCGGGCCTTCTACCACCATCCCTTGTGCCCTCGCCTCCTCGATTGCTGGGATGATTTCTTCGATCTCCTCGCTACCGAAGAGTCCGTTCTCCCCTGCATGGGGATTTAAGCCTGCCACTGCGATACGCGGCTTTTTGTACCCGATCTTTTTCAGTGTCTGGTTGGCCAGGCGAATGACGGTGAGCACCCGGTCCTTGGTGCAGGCGTCACACGCCTTGCGAAGGCTGATGTGAGTCGATACATGGATCGCCTTCAGCTTCTCGCTGTACAGGAGCATCGCATAGTGCTCTCCCTTGGTGTACTCACCAAAGATCTCGGTATGGCCTGCGTAGAGGTGGCCGGCCTTATGCATCGCCTCCTTGTTCAACGGAGCGGTGACCACTGACCGTATCTCTTTTCGTTGGGCGAAGGCGATGGCGGCGACCACGCTCTGAAAGGCGACCTCCCCACCCAAGGCGGTCACACGCCCGATCTCAATCTCCTTTCGCTCAACGGGAAGTGGGTCGTAGACATTGATACAGCCGCTTTTGCACTCATCGATGGTAGTGATGGCATTGAAGGTAAAGTCATATCCCAGCCGCTGATCATAGTAACGCAACATCGAGAGGGAGCCAAAGAGCAGCGCCTGCTCTTGATAGCGTCGATCGCGTGCCAATGCCTTGAGGGTGATCTCGTACCCGATACCGCACGGATCTCCGAGGGTAATGCCAAACCGACTCATCATTGAGCCTCCTTCAATGTTCGTAGCGCGTAGCTGATCGCATCATCTTTGCCAAAACCACCGGCCTTGGTGATGATCTTCAAGTTCGGATATCGGTCATTGACCGCCATCATCATCGGAATGCCTAAGGCAACCTCACGCACAATCTCAATCTCATCGATGTGCAGGGCCTCCAAGAGCCCGTAGGCAGTATCGCCGCCGGTAAGGAAGATTCCGGCGATCGAGCTTCTCTCAATGACCAGTCGCCCAACCCGGCCCAGTCCCTCCATCAGGCGCATGCCCACCTCATCGCCTGTATACCCAAGCGCCTTGGTACGCTCGACCTCATCCTTGTCCAAGACCGAGCTGACGGTGAGGATCACATCCCACCCTTCACCCAAAAGGGTCGTGATGCGATCGACGTAGTGATCGAGCTCTTCGTGTGCAAGGATCTCCTCTACCCCCATGGCGACGATCACCGCGCCTTGCTCCTCTGCATAGCGTACCTGGCGCTCGGTGACGGCACTGAGGCTTGCTACCACACCAAAGGAGGGTTTGGCAGGAGTGTAGGAGTTGACAATCGCCTCAGCGAGGCCTGCACTGCCAACAAAGAGTGGCACCGCATCCAGGCCCAGCGCCCAGGCAGCGACCAGATCCAGATCCTCGGCGACGGTTGCGTCACAGATGACGATGCCACGTTTGAGGGTGGGAAAACTCCCCTCTCTGATCGTCTCCACCCCCAGGTGGACGATCCGCTCATCAAGGGGGCCGAAGAGGGTGAGCAAGTCATCGGTGTCAATGGGCTTACGCGGGTCGCGCCCGACCTCGCTGTCGAGCAGGCGCTTGCCATTGAGATGGACCACCGCTCCCTCACAGGTGCGTCCCATCGCCGGGAAGGCGGTTGCGACCACCACGACCTGTGCGCCAGTTTTCGCACGCACCACCTCCAGCTCAGAGCAGATGTTGCCGCGAAGCGTCGAATCGATCTTCTTCATGACCACCGAATAGGAGCTGACATCAAGGTCTTTGAGGGCCTCAGCCACTAAGGTCTTCGCGCTCTGTGCATCGGTATTGCGCGATTCAGTGTCTACTACCAGCGAGTGGTTGGGCGCCCCCTCACGACCACGCTTGATCTGCACCCTGGTGGGAATTCCACGGCGGGCGAACTGAAGGCCAGTATCGTTGGCGCCGGTAAAGTCGTCTGCTATGATCAGGTATCGGCTCATGGCATCTCCTTGACGGTAGTGTAGACGGAAAACGACCATAGGGCCAGTGGATTTTACCCTTTACACTGATGAGCGCCTCCCCTACTATCATCCTATGAACAGATCGCTTCTTCTCTCACTCATCAATGAACAGGAGCACACAGTCCGTGACCCCCTGTGGAAAGATATCCCACTAGGCAGCAGCCGCTACGCGCTCTACCGATCAGCTGAAATGCAGACCCTTGGCTCCATAAAACAACTAGGACCGACCTTCGGCCTCTACCCCGGAGCGGTTCATACCCGCCTCAACCATAGCCTTGGGGTCTACTACCTCGGACGCGAGATCTTGATCAACCTCTTGCGCAGCGAAGAGCACTTCGCCTTCACAGCCGAGGGAGTCAACGCCTTCCTCTGCGCACTGCTGCTACACGACATCGGCCACTTCCCGTACGCCCACTCCCTCAAGGATGTCATCACCGCATCCCATGAGGCCATCGGGGCGGCGATGATCGAATCAAGCCCAAATCTACGCACGCTCATCGACGCGTGTGCTACCAGTGCGGATCTGGTGTGTGCCATCATTGACGAGGATCGGCCTACCGACAGCGGCGAGATCGACCTGTATCGCTCGATCCTCAGCGGGACACTCGATCCAGACAAGCTTGATTACCTCAATCGAGACGCCTTCTTCTGCGGAGTTCCCTATGGAATCCAGGATGCCTCCTACATTACGTCCAAGCTCTGCATCGCCGATGGGACTATCGCACTGAGAGAAGAAGCGCTTGCCTCAGTGGAGAGCCTGCTCTTCTCCAAATACCTGATGTACCGCAATGTCTATTGGCATTCGAGGACCCGTAGCAGTACGGCGATGGTCAAGAAAGCCGTCGTCGCCCTCCTCGCCTCGGGCCGCCTTGAAGAAACAGAGCTGTATGGCCTCGATGATGAGCGCTTCTTCGCCTTGGTGCGCCAACGTGGCGACTCCTACTCCCTGGTCGAGGCCATCTCCAAGAACCAGCCGTACCCCACCCGCTATGAAGTGCCAATCGACACCACTGTCGCCTACCCATCGCCTGTAGAGCGCCACGAGCACGAGGAGGCGTTGTGCCAGACTTTGGGCCTTGAAGGCGGGTCGATCATCATCGACGTACCGGAGCCGATCAGCTTTGAGGCACACATGCCGATCGCCGATGCAGCGGGGAATCTCGTTGCCGCCGGCCCAAGGAGCACGGTCTTTGGCCCGGATGTGCAGCGGGCCTTTACAAAATCGCTACGAATGCTCAGAATCTTCTCGCCTGTCGCCCTTGACGCTGCGGCCATTGCACAGGCATTGGAGCTCTGATCATGGACACACCCCAGTGGCAATCACTGATAGGCAAAACGATACCACCTCAGGTAATGCGTTTTGTCAAAAAGACCGGCAAGGCCATCAACACCTACTCAATGATCCGGGAGGGGGACACGGTCCTGCTCTCGGCCAGCGGCGGCAAGGATAGCCTTGCCTTGGCCCTCGCCCTGTCGTTGAGAAAGCGATGGCTTCCCATCGACTACACGCTGAAGGCAGTGTTGATCAACTGGATCGAACACCCGATCGATGATGAAGGCAAAGATCGCCTATACCAATACTTTCATGCCCTCGGCTACGACTTCACCATCGTTGACGAACACCAGTATCCCTCATCCTTCAACGGCCAGTTCAACTGCTACCTCTGCTCCCGCAATCGGAGGCGGATCCTCTTTGAGTACTGTGAGCGAGAGGGCATTGAGGTCATCGCGATGGGCCACCACCTCGATGACCTGGTAGAGACCACGATGATGAACCTCTGTTTCAGGGCCAACTTCTCCACGATGCAGCCGGCCCAGGCGTTCTTCGGCGGCAAGCTGACCATCATCAGGCCCATGATCGAGGTACGCGAATCGATGATCCGCAACCTTGCCGAACGCCTACAGCTGCCGACAGTCAAGCCGGTCTGTCCGTTCGACCAGACCAATATCCGTTCACGCCTGAAGCCCATCATCAGTGAACTCAGCCATATCGACAAACTTACCCGTGAACACATCTACCATGCCCACCAGTTCGAGGTCAGAGTGTAACGTGGAACCCTCGTTCCTGTTTACAATACGCCGGCGTTTATGGGACAATAGGGGTGAGGAGGGTATATCGGATGAAGAAACTAATCCCCCTCCTTTGTATCCTGATCATCATCACCGCCCCGCTCTTCAGCCAAGAGGCAGAGAGTGACCCAGTCGACCCAGGCTATGAGCAAGAAGTAGTGGAGACCGATCAGCGCGCATCCTTCCAATGGGTCGAGCTGCCCTTCTCCCCGTCTGTGGGCACCAACAGCGGATCGCTACTCGAAGGAGAGGCGACCAGTGAAGGCTTCTTCCGCCTCTCCTACATGCCCGAGGTGCGCCTTGGCCCCTTCAATGCCCAGTTTGACTTCAAATTCACCGGCCAGCTTTCCATCGATCCATTTGACATCCACCTCGACTTCGCCGATTGGCAGCTTCCAGATCGCGGTGACGAACCGCTTGAGCAGTGGGCCAAGGCCATCGCCTACCACTACAGCCGATTCATCCGCTTCATGCAGTGGGGCAGACGCTACGAGCCGGTCTATGCTCGCTATGGCAAGCTGATGGGCATCACTCTCGGAGACGGTGCCTTGATCAACGGATTCTTTGACCAAGGCGTCGATGTCCGCTCCAGCCGCCCCGGCTTTGAGCTGATGCTCAACCTTGGGGGCACCAGCCTCCATTTCATCACCAATGACCTCTTTGCACCAACATTGACCGCATGGCGCTTCTCCGCAAAGCCATTGGCAGCCGTTGTCCAGGCAGCGGAGCTGAGGAAGGTCGAGCTCGGTCTCTCCTGGGCATACTCCCCACCCTCTTTTGACACCTCTTTTCTCCATCGCCCCCAATTCTTTGCCCTCGATGGCTCATACCCCATCTACGAGTGGGAGTTTCTGAACCTCAGCCTCTTCGGCAACCTCATCGCCGAAGCCACCGATGGGGCCTTCTTCGCCCCAGCTCTCGGATGGAGATGGGGCCTATGGGGTCACACGAAGAACATCTTGGTATTCAACGCCTCGATCACCAACACCATCGACGGTGCATTCCACGGCGAGTACTACTCCTCGACATTTGAAAATCGAAGCGCATCGGAGACGGATGCACTGCTGTTGCCGATCGGGACACAGCGCCTGGATGCAACGCTGAACATGAACATCAGCCGCTATGGTGTCTACCTACGCACCAAGATGAGTGGACACCTGACCGACAGCTCCTATCATGACTACCAATTTGTTACGAGTATTCATATAGACAAGCGACTATTCAATATCGTTTCACTGGACTTCACCTATGAAAAGCTTTATCCTACCTCTACAGGTGAACGGTTTTTTGAGGGCCTGAAGACGCTTCGCAACGTGGCGCTCAACGCCTCGATGGTCGTCAAAGCCAAACCGTACACGCTGGATCTTGGTCTGAACGCATCATTCGATGACCAAGGTGAGGCGACGTACAAGCTGAGTACTGCGGTGAGGGTGACAATCCTCTGATGACAGGGTAGGGAGTGAGTATGAATTGGTCGTTTAAGAAAATTGGTCTGATTCTCTTGGTTCTCTGCATGGCGTTTGGCCTTGCAGCTGACGACTCGGTCTTCATCGGTGACGGAGACGTTGGATCGCTCAAGCTCTATGATCAAAACGGTCAGCCTCTCGACGCAACGATGGAAGCAGCTGGCGATATCGGTGAGGGCTGGATCATCAGCAACCCAGGAAGTGACGTGCTCATCGTCACACCGGTTGGGACCGTGAACCTCTATCAGGACAGCATCGCCATCACCACGGCCCTCTCAAGAGACGACATCGTCATCACGCTGGTGCGTGGCAAGGCAACCTTCCGTGCCACCGGTCTCGATGGCGGATCTTTGACGGTTGAGACTCCAGCTTCCCGCTACACCCTCACCGAGAGCGGAGAGATCTTCGTCGTGAGCAGCGACAATGAGGAGTCAGTGACGGTCTTCAGTGGCACTATCGACTCCTACAACCTCATCACCGGCCAAAGCAGCACCATCAAGACGTTTGAGAAACTCCACATGCAGGATATGAGCCGAGCAAGCCAGGAGGTAGAGAGCGGCTACTACCTCACCTACGGCATCCTTCCGACGGTAGCGAGCGCCACAAAGGCAAAAGAGGAGAAAGGTTTGCGCCCAGCTGCCCCGGCTAGCACAATCCAAATTGCAAAAACCCCCTCCTTCAAGGCAGTGACGGTCACCAAGATGGCACCGCCGATACCCGTACCGGAAGCGGTGAGCACTCCCGCTGAGCCGGTGATGCTTGAGGTGAACGTCGCAGAAGAGCACGTTACCGGTCCCGTAGCAATTGAGCCACAGATTGTGGTTGCCATCACGCCAATTGCTGTGCCTGACATGCCAAGTGCTCCGCATGTGAGCATAGCAAGCCAAGAGGCTGAGGAGGTTGCTGAGCCCGAACAGGCAGCAGCGATCCCACCGCTTCCCTCCTTTGCCAAGGTCTCTCGCCAATTGATCGAAGAGCCCGTCCTCCAAGAGGAGCGCCTCGATGTCCCAGCGATCCCGATCTTCACCGCTGTCAAGGCTACGGCGATTGTAACGGAGCCAGAGGTGCCGACGCTACCTTCCGTCCCCGCTGTCCCAATTCTCGCCAAGCCGACCATCCAGAGCGTCGTCAGCGAGCCAGTGAGCGCCCCTATCGCTGCCCCTGTCCGCCCAGCCTTGGCATCGAGCGCCGACCAACAGCGACAGAGCGGAATAATCGGCCTTGAAGCGGGCTATGAGTTCACCCTCGATGGGACCAACTCCAATACGCTCAATCACCGTCTGTATGCAAAGCCGTACTTCTCAAAGGGTCCCTTTGCCATCCGACTCAATGGCTTCATCGAGACCGAGGAGTTCACCTCCTTTCCCAACTCGATCCTTCCTGTCCCGACCGGAACGCTCAATCTGATCTCATACCTCTTCACCTACATCGACCACCTACGCATCGGCTATGAGACCAGCCCATTCTACTTGGTCGCTGACCAGACCCGCTCGCTTCGCAGTGACCTCTCCACCTTCTTCGCCCCGTCTTTCGGACAAGAAGGTCGGCTTGTGCTGCAGAACAAGATCACCGTCGGCGCGTTCACCCTCCTCTCTTCGGTCGATGACCTCAGAGTAGCAGGCCTTTCTGGTGGCAAGAGCCAATTCGCATCCATGTTGCTTCAGTTCACCGCCCCCAAGGGGTATGCACTGACCATAGCAGCAGGAGCACTTGCCCAGGTACAAACCGCTCCCAATCGGATTGACCTCTACCCGCTGCTCTCCTTCAAGTTGCCGATCATCACCAACCGTACCACCAACTTCAGTGCATTGATCCAAGCCCAGGGATACCTGCCTGCCTACCCGACCATTGACTTCAGCCAGTTCGTCGATACCAGCTTGCCCTCCTTCTTCCCCAACTACCTCATCGGCGCAGGCCTGACCCTTAATCAGGGTGGCTTCTCTGCCAAGATGATGGCCTCACTGAATGAGGGCAAGAACCACAACTACCTAGTCAATAGCTTTACGTACAGCAACCTCGATATCCGCTACAACAGCATGGTCGACCTGTTGGCTGAGTTGGGATGGCATGGCAAGCAGGTAGCAGCAAGCTTTGCTCTGAACTTGCCGTTGACCTCCTCCTTCGGCCTTGCCTCACTTACCGCCGATGGGCATGGAGCTGACTTCTCCCAGCTCTCGGTTGAGGTCAAAGTCGCTGATGTGACCGTCACACTGGGGCTACAGCAGCTGGGCATCATCAGCACGATCAAGGGCATCGGCGATGGCAGCATAGGTGCCTTGGACCTTCTCAGTGGCCCCCACGCTTCAAGCTACCTCGGTATCGGATATACGTGGGCTCCCTTCACCTTCTCAGCCAAGGCCACCTATCCGGCCAAGAACAGCTCCTTCACCGTCCCGATCATCAGCGTGACAGCAAAGGTTGACGTGAACAAGAGGCTCTGATGAGGAGAATCCAGCGCCTTGACCCACTCGTTGCCCAGCGCATCGCCGCAGGCGAGGTCATCGAACGACCTGCCTCGGTGGTGCGTGAGTTGGTAGACAACGCCCTCGATGCAGGATCGAGTGAGATCACTGTCAGTCTCGAAGAAGGGGGGCTACAAACGATCAAGGTCATCGACAATGGCAGCGGCATCGCCAGCGATGACTTGCCGCTGCTCTGTGAGAGCCACGCCACCAGCAAGGTACGTGAGCTCGATGACCTGTACCACATCACCAGCATGGGCTTTCGCGGCGAAGCCCTCTACTCCATCGCCGCAGTGAGCGCCATCACGATCCAAAGCTCCTACCAGGGAGAGCGTGCCTATCAGATTACGGTCGACAACGGAGTGCGTGGGCAGGTACAAAGCGGAGGCCCAGCGAGCGGCACCATCGTCACCGTCGAGCACCTCTTCGGTGAACTGCCTGCCCGTCGCCAATTCCTCAAACGTCCTGCAACCGAGGCCAATGCCGCCCGCCTCGTTGTAATCCAAAAGGCTCTCGCCTATCCAGAACGTAGCTTTCGCTTCTACCAAGACGGAAAACTCCGCCTCGACCTGGCTCCCACCACCGCCAAAGGCAGGGTCCTCGACGTCCTCGCTCTCACCCAACCGGTTGCAGACAGTGAGATGGTCGAACTCTCATCACAGTCCGACCGCTTCACTCTCTACGCGGTGGCCTCCAAGGCGTCGCTCTTTCGTAGTGACCGCTCCCACATCAAGATCTACGTCAACAGTCGCCCGGTAGACGAGTATGCGCTGGTCCAAGCGGTCACATACGGCTATGGGGACCAACTTCCCGGCGGCTCCTTCCCCTACTGCTACCTCTTCATCACGATCGATGCAACACTGGTGGACTTCAACATCCACCCCACCAAGCGTGAGGTGAAGATCCGTAACCACGCCGAGGTCCACCACCAGGTGGTTCAAATGATCAAGGAGCAGCTCAAGCGCTCAATTGTACGCCTTACTCCCCACATCCAGCAAGAACCAATACGGTTCTTCGAACCGAATGAGTCGACGGTCAGCTCTCCCCGCCCTTCCTACACCCCCAAGAGCAGCGCCCGCCCGACGAAGCCGAGCGGCCCCATCGATCCTCAGTGGTTTGAGAAGGCCCGTGAGATCTTAGGAGAGAACAAGAGCCAAAGCAGTCGCAGCTGGGATGAGATGGTGTGGCCCGATGGCAAGGAAGAAGCGGATTTCACCTACCTAGGCCAAGCCTTCAACCTCTTTCTCATCGCCCAGAAGGGTGATGATCTCTACCTGGTCGACCAGCATGCAGCCCATGAGCGCCTGATCTTCGACCAAGTTCGATCCAAGGGCCTGAGCCAGAATCTCCTCGCCCCCCTTTCCTTTGAGGTCGATCGCGATGTGGATGAGTATCTGAAGGCGCACATCGATGTCTATCTGAATCTAGGCATCAAGGTCGAGCGGCGCGAAGAGATGCTATGGGAGCTGGTAGCCGTCCCGGCACTCTACAAACGCATTGAGGATGAGGTGGTCGCCTTCATCCGAGAGAACACCGCAGACAGCAGGGAAGTTGAGAAAGGGCTGTGGGCGATCGTCGCCTGTCATAGCGCCATCCGCCAAGGAGATCCAGTTGACCGCCATCTTGCCGAGGACCTGCTGACCAAGGTCTTTGCCCTCGAGGAGCCGGTCTGCCCCCATGGGCGGACGTTTGTCGTGCGCCTGACCAAGGACGAGCTCATCACGGCCGTCGGACGCTGAAGCGCTCGCTGATCATCTGCCCATTGTCGAGCATGACCACAAGGGTGTACTGCCCTTCAGGCAGCGCTACGCCGCGCCCCATCGAGAGAGGGCCGACGGTATAGCGACCATCGCGCCCTGCCGTAGCGCTGAGAGTCCAGCTGTACCGTACATCACTGGCCTCCACCCGCACCTGAATCATCTCCTCACTTTTGGATAGTGAGAAGGTCAGCGTCAACAGCTCTGCCTCATCGCGCTCGATGGTGCTGCTGTTGAGGTTGAGAACCACGACCTCCTCGCCCCTGCATGAGACGAGAGCGACCAACAAGAGCAGTAAAAAGATGCTACGGCTGCGTTGCAAGAAATGAGCGCACTGGGTTTGCATAGGCGTTGAGGGCAAAGGCGCGGACCTCTTTCTTCAGGCCCTTGAAGCGGGAGAGGAATGCATCGGTGTCGAAATCGGCCCAACGGTCAGCGTATGTTGTACTCTCGGTGAGATAATCGTAGGAAAAGAGGTTGGTGGGCCATAGCTTGTACAGCGAGTGGA
>LVBE01000230.1 GCA_001603105.1 Spirochaetales bacterium Spiro_03 | reverse complement strand
CGGGTGACCCGTTCAACAGTAACTTCAACACCTTTCAATCTTTTCCATTCCCTCCCGTCGTTTCAGGCATAAAACTTTCAGCGTATGAAACCTTAACGAACAATTCGGAATATCGAATATTTAAAACGCTCTGTCAAGCAGTGTAACCAAATTACTACAGTTTTTAAAGGGGAGGGGGTGGCGCTATCAGGCGATGGCAATTTGTGTGGGTTTTTGCTTGCAAAGAGAGCGGCCCTTATGGCCAACGGCACACCTGGCCTTGATACAGGGGGTAATGGGAATCGGGTGTTACTCACCCCTCTTCGAGGACACTGGGAAATTCATCCTCGATGAGCAGATAGGAGCCGAGGGTCAGGACCGTGACCCACGCGATGTCTATATCGTAATGGCCTCCCATCAGGTGAGGGCGGTTGAAATACTCCCAATCGGTGTGGTTCAACTGTTCGGCTTGCCACCCTACAAAGGAGTCGTCTCGCCCCATACCACCCTGTTCGGTGGCTACCAGTTGTCTGCACGCTTCGATCATCGCCCGTCCTTGGGAGAGGAAGAAGTCATCGCCGCTATAGCGATGGTAGCGAAAAAACTCGTAGGCGATTGCCATGCCGTAGAAGTCGAGGTGGTGGTGAGCCACTGAGACACTGGTCATTCCTTTGGTACGGAAGTGAGCCGCCCCAAGCGGGCTTTCGGGATCGAGGTAGGAGTCCTGCTGCCAGATCCATTGGACGATGAAACGTGCAGCGCTCTTGGCGCTGGTCAGGTGGCGGCTCTCACCCTCACGTTCGTAGAGATCGAGGAAGAACGAGAGTAGTGCAACCCCCGCTTCCTTGTCACAGGAGTCAGCATCGAGGGTGTCGCCGTAGAATGAACCTTCGTCGGCAAGACGCCCATAGTGGGTGTATGCCTTATGCAGGGCACTTCTTACCTCATCTTTGAGCGGATCGCTCTCATCAAGGAGGGGGAGAAGGACGGTGAAGAACGAGCCGATATAGGCGCCGTTGGTCCCCTGTATGTCCCCCGGCTTTCTC
>LVBE01000054.1 GCA_001603105.1 Spirochaetales bacterium Spiro_03 | reverse complement strand
AACTTGTATATTGAGACGGGATATAGTACCATGGAGGTAGATAAGGAAGACGCCATGCACACGTATATCGATCGACCACACTACCTAGAGCAGATGAAGCGGCTCAAGGATACCCAGATCATCAAGGTGGTGACCGGGCTGAGGCGCTCGGGTAAGTCGACCCTCTTTGAGCTGTACATCGAATATCTGCGCTCCATCGGGATCCCCGAGAGCCAGGTCATCCACATCAACCTTGAGAATCCTGCCTACTACCCACTCTCAAATTTCATGGATTTGTACACCATGGTCGACTCCCGCCTGACAAGCGAGCAGATGTACTATGTCTTCATCGATGAGGTGCAACAAGTGCCCCAATTCGAACGGGCGGTCTCGGGTCTCCAGATCAAGAAAAATGTCGACCTCTATCTCACCGGATCAAACGCCTTCCTCTTGTCAGGGGAGCTGGCGACCCTCTTGTCGGGACGATATGTTGAGATCAAAATGCTCCCACTCTCCTTCAGTGAATACCGCCAGGCGGTACACACACCCTCTGACCTCCCTTCGCTCTATCGCCAGTATGTGAGTTACGGCTCCCTGCCATACATCCTGCAGCTGAAGACGAGCCACGATATCCTGCTCTACCTTGAAGGAGTGTACTCCTCGATCGTGATGAAGGATATCGTCTCTCGCAATGCCATCAGGGAGGTGGGGCTCCTTGAGGATCTCATTCGGTTCATGGTGCACAATATCTCGAGTTTCACCTCTGCAGCCAAGATCGCCAACACCCTGACTGCAGGGGGGAGGACCATCTCCGCCGTGACGGTCGAGAGCTATCTGGCCTCTCTCGTCAACGGCTTCCTCCTCTATAAGGTTGGACGATGGGATGTGAAGGGGAGACGTCACCTGGTCAGTGGCAGCAAATACTATATCTCTGAGCTCGGGCTACGTAGGTACCTGCTCGGTCAACAGGAAGCCGACCATGGCCACATCCTGGAGAACGTCGTGTTCTTGGAGCTGCTGAGGCGTGGCTATGAGGTGTATATAGGGCATCTGCGTGACGGGGAGGTCGATTTCGTCACATTCAAGGATGGCAAGCAAGTGTATTGGCAGGTGGCCTACACCGCGATCGACAGAGCCACACTCGAGCGGGAGCTCAAGCCACTCTTGGCCATCAAGGACCACTGGCCCAAGGTCCTGCTCACCATGGACTTGGTGCCACCGGCTTTCCATGAGGGGGTGAGGCAGCTCAATGTCCTCGATTGGCTCATCGAGGAGTGAGCGCCTCTCAGGCGACCTTGGGGTGGGCAGATACACCGACTACACGCATATTGGGAGGGTGGTCCGCCTACAAAAGGCCCGGAGATTCATACATGCATGTTGCAATCTCCGAAGGAGGTCATAGAGAGCGAGCATGAAGAGACCGTGTCCATACATCCCTCGTGCCCTGGAGTCGACCGTCCTGCGCCTCTCTACTCAGTATCCGGTCGTCAAGCTCATCGGGAGCCGAGGAGCGGGCAAGACCACCCTGGCCCGCCATCTCTTTGCAGATTGGGCCTATGTTAACCTTGAAGATCCTCAGATGAGGATCTTCGTCCAAGAGAATTTGAATGGCTTCTTCTCCCAGTTCCCCGAGCGCGTGATCATCGACGAGGCCCAGCATGTCCCCTTGCTCTTGAGCAAGATCCAGGTCCTGGTCGATGAGCAGGGCCAACGCCCCGGCCAGTTCATCATAACAGAGAGCCATGAGGTGGTCTCGCAAAGCCTGGCAGGACGAGTGGCCATCGTGACGGTCATGCCACTCTCTCTTGCAGAGCTTTCAAACTATGGCTCTCCTTCGCTCTCGCGAGACGAACAACTCGTGCGGGGCTTCATGCCCCGCTTGTATGCAGGGCCGGTGCTCGATACCACCGAATACTGGGCAGGCTATGTCGCCACCTATGTACAGAAGGACATCAAGACGATCGCCTCGGTACAGGATGAACTGCTCTTTCACACCTTCCTCACCCTCCTCGCCGGAAGGGTAGGAAGCCTGCTCAACTATACGAGCCTTGCAAACGACCTCGGGGTGGCACAGAAGACCGTACAGCGGTGGGTGAGTCTTTTGGTCTCTTCCCATATCGTGTTCCTGCTGCCTGCATGGACACCAAGTAGGACCAGTGCCATCGTGAAGACCCCCAAGCTCTACTTCTGTGATTCCGGCCTCGCTTCCTACCTCCTAGGAATCGAGGGATCACAGCAGATGGCCCGCGATTCCCTGCGTGGTAATCTCTTTGAGCAGATGGTGGTATCAGAGGCGATGAAGCGGGCGCTGAATGCGTATCGTCGGCCCGATCTCTCCTTCTTTCGCAACAGCGCCGGCTTGGAGGTCGACCTCCTTGTCAGATGCCAGCGGCAGCTGACAGGCTATGAGATCAAGAGTGGGGAGAGCTTCTCCAAGGACCAGCTCTCCAATCTCCTCCAGTTTGAAGAGCGGTACCGCGAATACCTCGATCCCTTTCGAAGAGGAGGCCTCATCTATGCAGGGGAGGGGGAGCACCTCTTCCTGGAGCACACTGTCACGCCCTACCAGAAGGCAGGGCCTCTCTTCGAGCCGTGATGGGCTATACCGAGAGCAGGAACTGCAAAGGGGTGGCCTCTGATGGCATCAGGTGAATAGATCGCTATGGGTTCCAATTACCAGTGAGCGCATGGTCTTTCGTGGATGGGGCTGGCCTCACTCATCGCTTCAATTCCCTCAAAGCATCTTCAACATCTGGGTAACGGATGGCCTTAGGATCAGATATGATGCGATCAGCTTCGAGGATAGCAGCCAACGTCTCTTGGTTGGGATGGCTGAGGGAGATGGAGAATGGTATTTTTCCTTCTCGCAATGATTGACGGACGAAGATATTGAATGCCGTGGAGAGGTTCATCCCCAATTCACCGAACAATGCATCGGCAGCCGCCTTCAAG
>LVBE01000053.1 GCA_001603105.1 Spirochaetales bacterium Spiro_03 | reverse complement strand
GGTGAAGATCATCAGCGTCGACGAGATCAAGGGTCTGGATACAGCCAGCCTCTATGCTCTTCTCACCGAGAGCCTAGGATACTCCTACCGGGCCCAACAGGTTCGCGAGCCGTTGGCCTTCACCGGCAGGCGCAACGCCGAGGGGCTACAGGCACTGCTCTACCTCTGCCCCCAATGCAAGAGGGCCAGCACCATAAAAACCCACAATCAGACGATTGAATGCAGTGCGTGCTCACTCTCCCTCACCCTCGATGAGCATGAACGGCTCAGAGCAGCGGCGGCTCCATTTGACGGTGTCGACCAGTGGCATCGATGGCAGCGGGATCTGATCGGCAGCGATGAGGGCAAGGACCTTGTCTTTCCCACCGACAACGGAGTGCTCTTTCAGCGGATCGAGGGCGATGGGCTAGTCACCCTCAGCAGGCGCTTTGGCCTGACGCTGAATGCCGAGGGCCTACTTATCACACCACACAAAGGCGGTGAGGTGTTCTTGCCCTTCAGCGCCATCACTTCGACGGTCATCAATGCAAAGAGCACTCTTGAGATAACCTGTTCTGCTGTCCGTTATCGAATCCGAATCGAGAAGGGCGGCTCGATCATCAAGTACTTGGAGTATTCCCGTCAATGGGCACCCACAACGGTAGGAGGCATGCAATGAACTGGAACTTCTTCTATCACATCGGCATCATCTCAATCGCCCTACTCTTCTCTGCCCTCCTTCGTGCGCGAGTAGGCTTTTTGCAGCGCTTTCTCATCCCTGCCCCGATCATGGCGGGGTTGCTCTTGTTGGTCTTCTACAACTATGTGGCGCCCCTGTGGGGCCTACGCAGTGATTTTCTCGGCGATATCGTCTACCACCTGCTCAACATCTCCTTCATCGCCATGCTGCTGAGGGTGACAGGCAAGAGGCCCAGCGATGTGCGAGGCACGCACATCCTTGCCCAAAACGTCACCGCCGTGATGGCCCAGTATGGACTGCAGTGCTTCTTCGGCTTGGTAGCCACCTTCGCCATGATCGTCACCTTTGCCCCCGATCTCTTCCCTGCCATCGGCTTCACCCTGCCTTTGGGCTTTGAGCTCGGGCCAGGGCAGGCGTACTCCATCGCCCTGGGATGGGAGAAGATGGGCTTTCGGGGAGCCTCCTCGGTTGGACTGACGATGGCGGCCATCGGCTTTTTGATCGGCAGCTTCGGCGGCGTCATACTCATCAACCAAGGCCTCAAGCGTGGATGGATCGCTGTCGACCAAGCGGCGAGGATCAATGCAAAGAGTGTGAGAACCGGCTTCTTCAGCCGCCATGAGAGCGAACGGCCCGTCGGCTCCTACCTCTCCACCGATGGCGAGAGCCTGGACACCCTCTCCTACCACATCGCCTTGGTCATGGCCACCTACCTGCTCAGCTGGGCCCTGCTCAGCGCCCTGAGCGTGGCCTTGAACCTCATCGGGCCACTGGGTGCGGATCTAGCCGAAAGCCTGTGGGGTATCAACTTCATCTTCAGCGCCTTCTGCGCACTGTTGGTCAAGCTATTGATGCGAAAGGCAGGGGTGGAAACTACCCTCGACAACGGTACCCTGAACCGCATCAATGGCTTTTCGGTGGACGTGACCGTTGCATCGAGCCTCGGGGCGATCTCCCTGGTCACGGTCCAGGGATATTGGCTGCCAATCCTCATCCTCACCCTCACAGGGATGGTCATCACGCTCTTCATCCTGCCCTGGTACTGCTCACGCCTCTATAGCGACCACCAGTTCTTCCGCATGCTGGTCATCTACGGCACCGCAACCGGAACCCTTCCGACCGGCCTGGCGCTGCTACGGGTCGTTGACGCTGAGTTTGAGACCCCGGTGGCGACCGACTACCTCTACTCGGTCGGCATCGTCTTCATACTGGCCATCCCGATCATCCTCTCGGTCAACTTGCCCGCCTATAGCGTGACACACAACAACCCCGCACTCTTTGGCCTGGCTGTTGCCATCAGCGCTTTCTATATGCTTGGCTCGTTCGTCGCCTACCTGATCATCGCCCGTAAGCGAGCCTTCGCGAAAAAGGGCTCGCTCTTCTACACCGAGTGAGGAATTTGCGTGAACAGATAGGAGAGCAGGCTCGTCGCCTGGACGGTATAGAGACCACTGTGCCGACTCGCCCCTCGTGGCCGGCCCGTCACCTTGAAGAGTGAGGTGGAAACAAACGCCTTGATGGTCGCATCGCTGAGCACTTTGACAAACTCCTCGAGACTCATCTGCTGATGGAGGATCGGTATGGCCTTGAACGCCTCAACGGCGATGCTACGGACCAACACCGGCTCGTCACGCTTCTCCAAGACGATCCACAATAGCAGGCTCAAGACAGTATTGCCTATCGGATCGCCTCCAAACGTCTCAACGAAAAGGGTCTCTACCAGCTCTGCGATCCCATACTGCTCCACCTTATCGCGATAGAGGCCCTGGGTGTTGGCATTGAAGCGCTCGCGCCCCTCCTCGGTGTCAAGGGTGAAGAAGACGCTCGAGGAGGAGAGGCTGTCGCCGAAGCGCTGCAGCATCACAGGAGACGGAACGTTCCACGCTCCGGAGACCTGGTACTGTGCCTCTTCGCTAGGCATCTCCCACAAGTGGCGGGCAAACATCGCCTCTACCTGTTCAATGAGGGCGTCAGCATCCTTTTGATCGATGCCCTGCCGCTTTGCAAGCCGCTTGATATCGATCGTTCTCCCTTCATTGGAGGCAGTGACATATTCGCGTATGAAGCCGTTGATCTTGGCCAGGTGTTCGCTATCCTCATCGGATAGTTCGTCATCTTCGCTATCATCGAAGAGCGAACAGGGGGACCATGGCATATAGTACCCCTCCTCTTCGAGCATCAACATCAAGACGGTCGAGCAGCGATCATTGAGCTGGAGGGTAGGACAGTCGAGGATCGAAGCGAAGGTATCGTAGGCCTCTTTGGCATGGGTCAACAGGATCCACCACTCTCCAAGGTCAAAGACCCGGATATTGAAGGGGCCGGGGCTCTCAAAGAAACGCTGGTTCCCAAACGCAGCTACCATCGAGGCAGTGGGCTTTCTGAAGATATACTGCACCGCATCCTCACACTCAATGCGGTGCCAATACGGCTCTTGGAAGTCATAATCGATTGCATCGGCATAGCCGATGTGGGCTTGCAGTAAAAACTCTCCCAACTTTGGAGTGGGGATATTGGAGAGCCTGAACAGGACGCCGAAGACCTCCGAATACTCCTTCAAGACCCCATCGAGGCCCTCATCCATATAGAGCAGCTCATCGACGACGCGGGTGAGGAAACGCACATCGTCTGTGTTGAGGCGGTTGTAGTGGATCATGCCGGCACTCTGTAGGCACAGGCCGTTGTCGACCACCAGCGTAATGTAGGTGGCATTTCGGCTCTTGCCGCTGTTCTGCAGCTTCCGCAACCCCGGCGACAGCAGGCGAAAATGTTCGTTGGTATCGATGTCCACGATCTCAAAGAGATCGCCCTCCACTCGCTCTACAATCCTGAAGATGGTGTAGAAGGCTCCGCGCTTCATCCACTGCCCGATGATCGCGCGATTGATCTCATCGAGAGAGTCGTCGTCTGCCGCCATCTTCATCAACGCCTGGTTGCCAAGGATCTGGCTACAGAGGTACTGCTCGCTCATCATGGTGTAGTAGTCGTCGTTATCCGGTACCTGATCCTCTAGATCCTCGAGCAACACCGCAAGATTGTAGGCGATCTCCGAACTAGCGGTGTTCTTTGCCTCAACGGCCTCCAATAGATCATCCCACCGCTCACTGACCAAAGCGCAGCGTTCAAACACATCTTCAGGTAGTATCATCCCATCACCCTCACGTCTTTTATTTGTCGAATCTTCCCTACGCTCTTTGGCTTGATCAATGCCCGCAAGGCTGATGTCGCCTTGATCGTATAGAGGCCTTTGCTCTTGTTCTCTCGCTTCACCCGTTCCTGCAACGAGTAGAGGTGCATGCCCACCATGGCGGAGAGGATCACCGAACTCAGTTTTTCAACGAACTGGTCATACGCCATGGCTTCGCTGATCGTGTATCCGCTCCTATAGATCTCAAGGGCGAGGCTGCGCACCAGAAGCGGTTTGTCGATCTCGGCTTTCAAGGTGATCCATAAGAGCATATTCAGTGCATAGGTGCCAAGCCCATTATCGCCAATGGCGATGATGAAGAGATCTTCCAGTCTCCACAACAGATCGGCAAGATCTTCGATGTCGGAAAACTTCTCTCCGACGACCTGAGAAAGCTGGTCGATGACATCATCATTGTCGAAGGCAAAGTCAAAGTGCTTGATCACATGCGGAGAGTCCCCAAAATCCAGACGGTAGGCCGGGGCGGGAAGCGGGCACCCCTCGATCTCATAGCAGCGCTCCTCTTCGGGTACAGCCCATGGCTTCTGAATATGTTCATGGAATTGGTCGATAAAACGCTGGGCATCCGCCAAATCGATCCCCAATCGACGAGCTTCATACGCAAGGTCGAACGGCTCATCGTAGTTGCTCGCCGCGATGTACCTATTCACCAGTTCAGAGTATTCGGACTGCTCATCGGGCTCTGTCGGCTCATCAAGGGCTGCATTGATGAAGGAGAATGGGAACCAGGGAGTATGGAGCCGCTCCGTCTCAACAACCTTGAGTAACACCATATTGAGGGTCGTCACAACCGGCTCATCGATACCCAAGAGTCGCACGGCAAGGTCGAACGCTCGCGTCGAATAAGCAAAGAGGATCGTGCGCTTTCCCAGCACAAAGACGGTGATCGATTGGCGCGATGCATAGATGTCCAAACTCTGCTCATCGACGAGGTTGTACATCGCCTGGCTGGGTTCGACGAGGGTATAGCGGCGCATCCGCCCCTTCTTCTCTGTCAGCCAATACGGCTCTTCAAAGCGGTAATCGGCCAGTTCGATCTCGGCGAACTGGGCTCTCAACTCTTCGCCGTTAATGGTGAAGCGGTACTGTGTGCTCACCTGGCGAAAGATCGAGAGGCCCTGTGGGTTAGCCTTGAGGACACCATCGACTCCTGAACTCTCAAAGCGCTTGGCATCGATGACGGTAAAAAGGAACCGCAGCTCCTCCTTTGACAGCTCTGCATAGTGCAATAGACTTATCGTCTGCAGGCACAGTCCGGTATCGTAGACGAGGGTTAGGTAGTGCTTCCCTCGTGTCTCCGCTTTCATCTGTAGGTATGCCAAAGCGCTGGAGTCGATGAGGTACTGGTGGTCAGTAAAGAGATCTCTGATGATGAAGGTGCTGCCTGAACGCTGCTCTACGATCGAAAAGAGGAGGTAGAACGCCGGATGGTCGCGCCACTGTGCCAAGATGGCGCGATCGTCATGGGAGAGCGATGAATCCATCTCCTCCATCAAGCGTCCCAAGCGGACACTATCAGAGAAAGAGAGGGCCATACGGTGCTGGTTGGCAATGTTGAGCATATGCTCTGGGTGCAGGTCTTGGTGCTGGGTGAAGTAGTCTACCAACCGATCCATCGAACGATTTGCATCCACGTTGTCCACCATATTCAGCACGCGATCGGCCACAAGCTCCGACAACATTGGGAAACGTTTATTGAAGAGGGCGCAGCGCTCCTCTCGATTCTTTGGCAAGCTCATGTGCCAATCATTGCACAGCTGTGAGCGCTTTGCAAAGAGCCTTGTATCAAGCTGGCCAAATAAAAGCTGACGTGTGCGATCACACGTCAGATATATTGTTGACAATCATGGGGTTATCACTCGCTGTCGCCTTGCCCCTCGCCGATCAAACACAGTACCATACCCAATGGATCATACCCTATGAAGCTCAGATACCCACAATGGACCAAGCCCTACCTCCTCATCGCACCAGCGCTCGCCTTGGCGGTGCTCTTCAGCTATCGCCCGTTCGTGCTCACGGTGCTCAACAGCCTGTATACTGTCTCCCTCAGTGGGAAACGCATCACTTTCATCGGCTTTGACAACTACATCCGCCTCTTTGCCAATCCATCGTTTCAGGCAAGCCTCTACAACACCCTGCGCTTCACCCTCTTCTTCGTTCCCATCAACATCACCATCTGCCTCAGTGCGGCCCTGCTCTCAAATCGCCCAGGACGGTTGGCTACCCTCAACCAGATATTCTTCTTCCTGCCGATGGCCGTCAGCCTCTCCAGCTCGATGATGATCCTGAAGATGATGTTCAACCCCTCCATCGGCATTATCAACCAGCTCTTGCACCTCGATGTACAGTGGTTCAACAATCGCCATGCGGCGATGGCACTCTTGGTCTTCGCTGGCGTCGGCCTGGACATCGGATTGAACTTCCTGCTGCTCAGCGCAGCGCTGCGCAACGTCCCTACCGACCTGCTGGAGGTAGCGCGCATCGAGGGAGCGAACAGCGTCCAGACCTTCCGCTACCTCCAAGGTCCCTTGATCAGTTCGACGCTGCTCTTTGTCGTGGTTACCAACATCAAAGATGCGATGCTGATCTCCTCTCCGGTGATGATCCTCACCGAAGGCGGTCCTTTCCGTTCGACGCAGACGCTGGTCTACCAGATGTACCTCGAAGGCTTCAAGAGCGGCAACTACGCCATCGGCTCGACGATCGCTACGGTGGTCTTCACCCTGACTTTCTCGATCTTGCTGCTACTCTTGCACCTCGAACGCAGGAGGGTCTACTACCAGTGAAACGCCTTACCGCCGTGGTCGCCACCCTCTTCTCCCTCGCTGTGGTCTTCCCCATCGCCTACAGCATCAGCGCGTCGTTCTTCCAATGGGCTGACTTTACAGCGATCCCGGCACGCCTGTTGCCATCGGTGCCCACCTTCGACAACTACCGCCGTGCGTTCAGTGAGTCCAACCTCTTGGTCTTCCTCTCCAACTCCCTCTACAGCGCGCTGGTAGGGACGGTGGTGAGGATGACCATCTCGATCCTCGGCGCCTACGCCTTCACCTTCTTCTCCTTCAAAGGCAAGAACTTCTTCTTCATCCTCATCGTCGCCACGATGCTGTTGCCCCCCGATGCCCTGATCCTCGAGAACTACACGACCATCAGGACTCTACGGCTGACCGATACGTACCTTGGGATCATCAGCACCACGCTGTTGGCTCCGACGCATCTGTTCATGCTGCGCCAGTACTTTCTCACCGTCAGTCGCGAGTACCGCGAAGCCGCTGTCCTTGAGGGCTGCAGCGATAGCCGGTTTCTGACGACCCTGCTGATCCCCATCAGCAAAGCTGTGATCATCACCTTGGCCATCCACTCCTTCTCAACGATCTTCAACGACTACCTGTGGCCACTCTTGGTGACCAACCGTGAGATGATGAGGACTGTCCAAGTAGGTCTGACGATGCTCGGCTTCTCCGAGAACCTCGACTACGGCCCACAGTTCGCTGCCATCACGTTGCTGATGAGTCCGATCCTCATCACCTTCATCGCCCTACACAAACCGATTCAAGACAGCGTATCCACACGCTTTACCGGGAGATAGCTATGAAACGACTGTTCATCACCCTAACTGTGTGCCTCATGGCCCTGACACACCTCACTGCCCTAGCCCAGCGCGAAAGCGCTGAACGCGATGTGGTGACCATCACGTGGTGGCACCCCAACAGCGGGATCGCCGGCAAGGCGACCGATGTCCTCATCGATCGCTTCAATACCACCATAGGAGCTGAACAGGGCATCGTCGTGCGAGGCGTCTACCAAGGCAAGGCCAACGATGTGCTCACCAAGACCAAGGCGATCATGCAATCGCCCATAACCGACGATCTTCCTGACCTTGTCCAGCTCGACGGGGCGGCGGTGCTCGATGTGCGCGACGACAAGAGCCTGATCACCATCGACCGCCTCGCACAAGCTGACGGCTACGATCTCTCCCAGATCCTCGAGGCAGCACGATTGTCGGTCACCTACAAGCAAGAGATGATCGCCATGCCCTTCAATAGCTCCACGATCCTGCTCTACTACAACAAGAGCGCCTTCGACGAGGCGGGCATCAAAGCCCCCCCCAGGACCCTTGATGAACTTACCAGCATAGCGGTGAAGCTCAAACAGACCGATGCCAAGGGCAAGACAGTCCGCTACGGCTTTGCCAATGTGCCGACCACGTATGAGCTGATGTGCTGGCTCGGCCAGCAGAACGGGCTCTCTTACCTCACCGATGAGGAGAACGGGCACACCGGTGTGCCTACACGTGTCCTCTTCGATGAGAACGGTACGATGGTCAATTTCCTCACCAAGTGGAAGGCACTGTACAACACCGGGTCCCTTGAGAACTTGACCAGTGACCTCAATGGTGCCTTCGCCAGTGGCCGCGTTGCCATGATCGTCGCTTCGACGAGCAACCTCACCACCATCGAGCAGATGGTCGGCTCGCGCTTCGAACTGGGCGTAGCACCCTTCCCGATGGTCGACGAGCAGGCAACCGGTGGCGTCAACGTCGGCGGCGGAGCGCTGTGGGTGCTGGACAACAAGAGCGGCCATCAGCGCCAGACGTGGGAGTTCGTCAAATTCCTCGCCTCAGAGCAGTCACAGCTGTACTGGCACATCGAGACCGGGTACTTCCCGATCAATCGGAACACCTATGAGCTTGATCAGTTCAAGGCCCACATCCAACAGAATCCACGGGCGGCGGTCGCCATCGATCAGTTGCTGTCCAGCAACCCGCGCCTACAGGGCATCTGGGTGCCAAGCGCCTACCAGATCTACTATGCCTTCCAAAGCGGGATTCTGAAAATGCTGGAGGAGGACCGGGGCGTCGAGGAGACGAGCCGTGCCATCGCCCGGGAGATCAACGGCTACTTTGCCGAGTTCATCAGGATGCAACAGTAGTGCACATCGGCACCAACACAAATCTCATCTCCTTCAACCGCGACGGTTCGAAGAGCGAGATGGACACCCTCATCCCCCGCTACGCCCAAGGCGGCTTCACAGCCTTAGATCTCAACTTCTGTGAGCTGCTCAACCCAAAGAGCCAGCTACGCGACAATACCGACGCATACATCGCCACGTTGAAGCAGCTGCGTAGTCGCCACAGCCTGACCTACCACCAAGCCCACGCCCCTTATGCCAACGATGATTTGACCCTGCACCCGCTATTGGGTAAAGCGATGGCGTGCGCACACGAGCTCTCCATCCCCATCCTTGTCGTCCATCCTCTCCCGCTGGACGTTGAGGACAACCGAAGAGCATGGGCGCCCATCATCAAGGAAGCGGAGACCTTGGCCCTGACCATCGCCTTTGAGAATCTCAGCCACGCCAACGAATTGACAGAGATCAGCGATCTTGTGGCATTGGTCGATGAGTTGGACAGTCCGAATGCAGCGATCTGCTGGGATACCGGCCACGCCCACCTCTGTGGCCATGACCTCGTCCAAGATATTGCCCTGATGGGCCATCGGCTCAAGGCAACCCATATCGCCGACAACGATGGACGGGCCGATGAGCACCGCTTGCCGTTCTTTGGGACCATCAAGTGGGAAGCGGTGATCGCTGCCCTCGTCCAGAGCGGCTGGCGCGGAACGCTGACCCTTGAGTGCATGTTCTTCACCCGCTACCTGCCTTCGCCGCTGAAGGGGGCGGCCATCGCAATGGCGAAGGCGTGCGCTGAACAGCTACTCGCTACCCTTGGGCAAAACGACAGCGCGCCTTGAAGGTGCACTTGGTGCAGGCAAGGCCTGGGCACTCTTGGAACTCGGAGGTGTTCTCCAGCTGCTCGATGTGCCAGACCAGGTCATCGATCCGCTTCTCCAGCAATGCCTGGCGTCGAAGCGCTTCGCTGAGCTTGATCCGGTATTGGCGCAGCAGCTCGAGGCGCCGCTTCTCGCCGCCTTGGTCATCCTTTCCCATGTGGATGATCGTCTTGATCTCGGCGAGGGTGAAGTCGAGCTCCTTCAGCTCGGCGATGCGATTGAGGTAGATTACATCGGCCTCGCTGTAGTAGCGCTGTCCACCGGCAGAGCGATAGTCACTCTTCAGCAGGCCAAGAGATTCATAGTAGCGGATGGTTCGCACCGTGACGTTACATCGGCGCGCCAAATCCCCGATTCGGTAGGTATGCTGCTGCATACCATCGGTTGTACCACAGCTCTTGGAGAAGACTCAAGCAAAGCGCCTGCCATCTTCCCTTAGCAGGTATGAAATACCTACTACATGAACCACATGATCAAAGGATCAAGGAGATGGCGGTCTGTGACCGACCACGGGAGCGGATGATGGCCAAGGGTGTGGAGGCCCTCACTGACCAGGAGCTCTTCGCCATCCTCATCGGAAGCGGCAATCGGACTCGAGGCGTCACCACCATCGCCCGTGACCTGATGGAGTTGCTGGACCGCTGTCCGATGGCCAGCCACGGTGACCTGCTGCAGATCCAAGGCCTGGGCACTGCCAAAGCCACCCTCATCGGGGCGGCGCTTGAGCTTGGACGGCGAAGGCTGCCACCAAAACGACGACAGATAGCCACCCCCGCTGACATCTACCCGCTGATCAGGCACTATGCGACGCGGATGCAGGAGCACTTCCTCTCCATCTGTCTCAATGGGGCTCACGAGGTGCTTTCCATCAATGTCTGTTCAATCGGCTTGGTCAATCGCACAATCGTACATCCTCGTGAGGTCTTCGGTGAAGCTATAAGACAGCGGGCAACGGCCATCGTGGTTGCCCACAACCACCCCAGCGGCAACCTCCAGCCCAGCGGTGACGACCAAGATGTCACCAGACGGTTAAGACAAGCAGGAGAGCTATTGGGCATCAAGCTGCTGGACCACCTGATCTTCAGTGAGGAGGGATTCCTATCGATGCTGGAGGGAGGGGTGTTTTGATGGCCACAACAAGAGGACATTTGACTGAAAGTGGTGTGATGTGTATGATTGACATAAATAATACACATCATCTACTGGAGGGAAACCCTATGCGCACCAACATTGTCATCGATGATGAACTGATGCAGCAGGCTCTTCAGCTTTCAGGCCTCAAGACAAAGCGAGAGGTCGTTGAACACGGCCTGAAGCTCCTCATCACCATGGAACAGCAAAAACAAATCCGGTCCCTGAGAGGAACCCTCTTTTGGGAGGGAGATCTTGATGCGATGAGGAGCGATGGATGATCGTAGTGGATACTTCGGTGTGGATCGACTATGTCAACGGAATTGTTTCTGAGCAAACGGAGATTCTCCATGATGCACTAGAGCACACGAGGATCATAACCGGGGACTTGATCATCACTGAATTTCTTCAAGGCTTTCGCAGTACCAAGGATCTTGCACAAGGCAGACAGCTCATGGAGGCCCTTGAATACCATGATCTTGTCGGCAAGGAGATTGCAATCAAAGCAGCAGAGCACTATAGAACACTCAGAAAGAACGGGATTACGGTACGAAAGACCATATCCGTCCTGATCGCCACATTCTGTATTGCCCATGGCTATATGCTCTTACACAGCGACCGTGACTTTGATGCGATGGAAGAGCACCTCGGCCTCTCTGTGGTACGAAGAGGCCGAGGTCATGAAGCCTTTGCATTCATCCAAGAGTAGCTATCAATACGATCAGATGGCGTGAGGGTCATACGGACGCTATCTCCACTGCACACATAACTACGTTCAGAAACGAACGCAAATAAATACGACCGCTTTTTCAACCGTTTTGGAACACCAAAAATCATAAAAAGAGACTATACACGCTACGATAGTGCACCATACATGATCAGCAAATCCGACCCATAGGCAATGCCATAGGGCATAACACTATCAATTCAAGCGCTAGGCAGTGCTGGGGTCGGACGAATTGGTGCCACTATCGTCTCTGGGTGTATCGCGTTGCAGATGCTCTGGATGGAGCAATCCCTATACGGGGGTAAAAAACCCTGCATAGAGGACTAGTTTGTACGCAATGCTCCACATCGTCAGCGCAATGGCGGTGTTGAGGATTCTCCAAGTTCTGGCTTTCTTGAACAGTGGAGCAAGAAGCGCAGATCCATAGCTGAGGGTAAAAAACCAAATGAAGGACATGGTGATCGCCCCTGCCCCAAACAAAGCCCGTCCCTCTTCGAATGTTGCACTGAGCGCGCCAAGGAGCACCACGGTATCAAGGTAGACATGAGGATTGAGCAGAGTGATCGCCAAGGTAGTGAGGACAATTTGGGCCTTAGTGGTACCCTCACTGGTTTGCTGTTCCAACCCTTCCTTGGTCTGAAAGGCAGAGATCAAGCTCTTCACACCATAGATGAACAGGAACAACGCCCCACCTAAACTGATCCATTTCAAAAGCCGTGGTGATTGTTCAATGAGCGTGCCCATCCCTGCCACCCCGGCTGCTATGAGCAGGGCGTCACAGAGAAAGCAGATCAGCGCGACCGTAAAACGATACTGCTTGTGTATTCCCTGGGAGAGCACAAAAGCATTCTGGGCCCCGATTGCAATAATGAGGCTGGCACCGGTCGCCATGCCGGTAAAATAAGGCATATCCACACAGCACAGCGTAGACAAACTGTCGAGTTTTGCAAAGACATGCCACCCTTTGGTGTCAATGAATCAAAGTAGCATGGCAAAAGATTGATGCAACCCTCTCTTTTCTTGCTGTTGCCTCTCCAAAACCGTAGTACGATGAACATCAACAGAGGAGGAATCGAGTATGGAACAACTACAGGATTTGGTGCTCGGGCTACAGCATATCGGCATTCCCACACACCGCTATGAGCAGACCCTCTCGTTTTATCAGAGCCTGGGCTTTACTGTCATCTATTCAACTATGAACGGCAATGATCATGTGGCCTTCCTAAAACTCAAATCGATAGTCATGGAGGTCTACGAACATGAGAGTGTGGCAGGCCACAGCGGCGCCATCGACCATGTGGCGCTGGATGTGAGCGATATCGAAGCTGTCCATGCGCTTGTGAAGAGCCTCGGCTACCAAGTCCTTGAGAAGGGTATCCAGACACTACCCTTCTTCGCCAATGGAGTGCGCTACTTCACCATCGAAGGGCCAAACGCGGAGAAGGTGGAATTCTCACAGTATCTGTAACAGAGGCTCCTACGACGACAGCTCTGGATTGAAGTGACTAGATGAGGACATGCTGTAGCAGAGAAGCGAAATTTTGTTCTACCAAGAAGATATGGGCAAGGGTCCTTTGTTGGAATCCTCCTGACTCAATCAACCTCAATGAGGATGGGCGTTGCCTTTTGGACCGGTAGGCCATCACTGATTCGGCTGATCCCTCCAAACCACGCTTCTGTGCAGGCGAGGATGAACTCGCTGTCGGTGACAGGAAAAGCCGACGCATCTCCAATGACACAGTCTATCGTGCACATCGGACAGCTGAGCGTCCGCTCTTTGTTCGGCCCTTCGTCAATCCAGGCCAGCTCTTCTTCAGTGCGTGGATCAAACTGATACCCACAATAAAAGCAGGTGCAGACTGAGCTGTTCAAGATCTGCTGTTCATGATAGATGGTCGCTTTATGAGCCTCTTCGATCAATTCTGGTGGAAACCGTCTTTCCATTCCTACCTTCCTTCTGCGCAGCCTCTTGCCTCGGGATGCCCATTGTGTTATTCCCAACCCCTGACTATCCACTATAGCACCAATATAGTCATATGTTCTCAGCAATTCATCGCCCTGGCAATCAAAACCCGATCAATTGTCGATGATACCCACGCTCTCCTCTTATCAAGGCGTTTTTGTGATGTTTCTCTTGTGTGAGGGTTTCGGATTCTATACAATTTGCGTATTCTCGCAGTAACACGTGCTTGCTTGTTTGGAAGGCTCACTTAAATAGGCGACACGCGAACCCTATCATCGAGGAAGACAGTGCTTAGAGCCTATTGTGCATAGTTTCCACCAGTGGGGACCGCTGGAAGCGAAGGAGAATCTTCAATGAACGACCTACTGAGCAATATTCTTCGAGGCAGTGTGTCGTTGGTCATGTATGCACTTCTGTTGTTCACCTTGACGAAGTCCAAGTTTGGACGAGTTGGTACGATAGCCTTCATTGCCTTCGTATTTGTCCTCAACATGAGCAGCACCATATGGTTCTATCTCTATAAAGACCTTACCTCACTGTCTCGGTTCAGCTTGATCTTATTCGTCGTCGTCGCCCTGGCCCTCAAACCACTGACCCGATTGAACGTCATGCAATGGAGCTTCACATTCATCACCACCATCAATATCGCCATGATGATCATCATCCTGAGCTTTCATCTTGGCCGATTGTTTCCCATGCCCCAGTACGCCAACACCATCATCCGCTTGGTGCTCTACCTTTTGGTGATCTTCCTCTTCCAACGGTTCTTTCTTCCCTCGTATCGATCGGCAGTCAACAACTGGCCAATATTCTCTGGCTTGATGATCAGCATCTTCCTCAACCTCTCCTACTACTTTTTTGTCACCGATAATATCCAGAGCACCTTGACTACCTACCGATTGCCGTTGATCCTATTGGTCGCCCTTGCAGTTGCTGCATATGGAACCGTGTTCTACTCCCTGCACAAGTTCGCTCAGATGCAGACCATCGAGTCAGAGAACAAGAGGATCCAGAAAGAGGCGGGACACCTGCATGAAACGGCGATTCAGTTGGAACAGTATGCCAATTACGACACCCTCACGGGCCTGCCCAATAGACGATACTTTTTTGAACACCTGAAGCGTTTGGTGGCAGAGAGCGAGAGAAACGCACGAAGACTGACCCTGATGTTCATCGATCTTGACGGATTCAAGGACATAAACGACAGCTTTGGCCATGAGATTGGTGATCGGGTTCTCGTCACCATTGGACAGCGGCTAAAGCAGTCCATTCGAGCAACTGATTTTGTAGCACGACTGGGCGGCGATGAATTTGCCGTACTCACCGAGGAGCGAGCAGACGCTAAGGAGATCGATGCCCTGGCTCAGAGCATCTATACCGCGCTCCATGATGTCATGCATATCGGTCCTGTCGACTGTACGATCAGTGCCAGCATCGGCATCGCTGTCTATCCGGATGCAGGCTGCGATGGTGAGACATTGTTGAGAAATGCCGATTCAGCGATGTATGAGATAAAGAAGAGCGGAAAAGGCGGTGTAAAAATCTTCAGCTCTGAGAGCTGAACGGGCCAAGCGGCCCATGTTCCGTATCAGGGAATGCACGCCTACATGACGGACCAGCAGATGGACAGAGGATGGTATGATCGCACAAGAGCGCTTGATGACGGTGACAAGAGAGGAGATCGGCGAGGTTGCCCGAAGCCTTGATCGCCACCAGATCGCCCTACTCGTAGAGTGGCTTGCCTCCAAGGATGACAAGAGGCGATACCAAGCCCTGCTGTTGCTACAGCATAGGTCGATGATCGACAGCGATGTCTCTGTACATTGGTCGACGTTCCAAGGGAAGTTGAAACACGAAAACTCGTATCAGCGCAGTATCGGCATCATCATGATCGCAGAGAACGTGCAGTGGGATATGGAAGGCCGGATGGAAAAGAGCCTTGACGACTGCCTCTCGCTCTTGGGCGACAAGCGGCCTATCACGGTACGCCAGTGCATCCAGGCGCTTACTAAGATTGCTCACTACAACGCTGCGCTACGCACACGGATCGCCGCTGCCTTGGAAGAGCTTGACCTCTTGCGCATCAAAGAGAGCATGAGAGGCTCGGTCCTTCGAGACCTCAAGGCGCTACGATCGGTCCTGGACGAGAGAAGCCCCTCCCCTCCTCTCTCTTTATCTGAGCCGCCTGCCAATACAGACTAGGTGCTAGCAAGAGGAGGTCATGATCTGGCGAACATGCTCCGCCCAAGATGGTGCAGCAGTGCTAGGGGAATGAGGATGAGCGGGGCAAGGGCCATACCTATCTCATAGAAGATACTTGAGTTGGTGTAGCGTACACCCTTAAAACGTGACTGGATTGCGCTATATGGTAGGCCGATGACGTTGCCGGCCATCATCACGCGGATGGCAGCGAGGATGACGACTGCCTCCTCTCCATACTCTGCAACAAGACGTTCGTACTCTTTTGGATCGATTTGGCCCTGTACATCGGCGTAGTGCTGGGCAAAGAGGATCGCCTTCGCCTCACGTGGGGTGACGAAAGCATCACTTCCGGCAAAGAAGGCAGAGACCTCCTCTTCGGAGAAGCCGATCTCCAACGCCATCTTGGCGTGGGCGTAGCTACAGAGGGCACAGCCATTGACTTCGGTGACGGCGAGCATCAGGCGTTCGACGAACGCTTCATCGACGATGTGGGTCTGCCTATTTCGCTTGATGATCGCAATTGAGGCTAGTGCATCGAGGAAAACCCGATACATCTCAAAGGCGGTATAGCGGTGGCGATAGCGGTCGGTCTTGATGAGCATGACTCGAGTATGCCACAGATGCGAGCGGTGGTATACATACCCTCAACAATTGCGTTCGCCGTCGTCTGGACAACAATCAGGGGCTAGGTTACAGTTTTATTGGCACCACTGTCTTGTTGGATAGCGATGCAACGGCTTTGCGAATCTTTACTCTGGAGGCCCCTATGGGACGGGTAATACGGATTTGCGCTACGTGTGTGCTAACCTTCCTCCTTCTCTCCTGCTCCCACACTGCGAACACTGATGGCGGGGCATATGCGAAGACCATACAGACAGCCTCTGAGGTAGGCACTGCCCTCGTCGGCGAGGGAGGCGATGTGACGGCTGTCAGCATTGCCATCATGAGTGAGGGCGCGCTCATCTACAGCAGAGGATTTGGCAGCCGTGAGATTGAAACCCAGAGCCCGGTCGATACCCATATCCGCTTCAATATTGGCTCGATCACGAAGGTCTTCACCGCTATCCTGACGCTTATGCTCCAAGAGGACGGACTCTTGGACCTTGACGATCGGGTAGCTGACCTCATGGAACGGTTCTCCCCTTCTGATGAGCGAGCGAGGGACGTCACCGTCAGGATGCTGCTCGACCATCAAAGCGGCCTTAGCGGCACTGATATGAACGACGCCTTCAGTACCGCGCCTTCGCCGCTCTATGCTGAACGTGCCCTCAAGGCACTCGCTGATGTGCCATTGAAACACGACCCTGGCGCCTTCAACCCCTATTGCAATGATGGATTCACCGTAGCTCAGATTCTGTTGGAAGAGCTCAGTGGCAAGAGCTTTGCCCAACTGCTCCAAGAGCGGATCTTCGAACCCCTTGGCATGCACGCTTCGTCGGTTGGGTTTTACCCTGATGAGGAGAATGTTGCCCAAAGCTATATCGACCGGTCGATCAAGCTGAGCCGTGAGTACGTCAACCTCGCTGCCTCAGGGGGCATAACCTCGACAGCGGAGGATCTCTTGCGGTTTGCGACCGTGCTCTTCGCACCTGATCTCCTCAATGAAGCCTCCCTCAGTGAGTATTGTTCTCCCCAATATCCCCGCTACGCAGATCAGATGCCGTATGAGCCCTTCCCAAGCTTTGGCCTGGGCTGGGATTTTACGAGCATGCAACCCTACGCAGAGCAGGGCATCCAGGTCTTGGGAAAGACCGGCGGCACATTGGCCTATACCACGATGCTCCTTGTCCTCCCCCAGTCTCAAAGCGCCGTGGTACTGCTCAGTAGCGGTCACATCGACCCGGTTGGTGCAACTCTTCCCATCGTCGATGCGCTGCTGCGTGAGACCGGCCAGATCTCCTCTGACCCTCCACCGCAGCAGAAGAAGGAGCCACCATCATCGCTGCCTTCTGATATCGATCGCTACAGCGGCTACTGGGGCAACGCCGAGGGCCTAGTTCAGATCACATTCGACCACGAAGCATCTGTCATGCACCAAGCTATCTGGGATGGAACCTCCTTTGTCCCTCAGAAGGTGCTCTTCGCTGTAGGAGAGGCGATGTTCGAAGATCAGAGCGGGCTTCTCTATACCTTCGCCGTCCTACAAGGCTTCGATGTCCTGCTACGGATCCACACCCCGTACAACCAAGCCTCGATCGCGATGACCAGGCTTAGTCTGCCGCCACGAGCAATCGAGCATGAGTTCAGCGACGGCTCGTGGCTCGCTGTAAACCACAGTAGCGGTGACTTCACGATCGATGCATTCACTACCGCTACGATCGAGGATCTGGGGCAGATAGTGCTGCTCAACGGCATCCCATACGCCATCAGAACAGAACGAGAGACGGCGATGATGCTGCCTGCACTGCGAGACCAGAGCCCACCGCGCCTTGACGAGGAAGGCTACCTGCGTGTCGCCTCCTACCGTCTCATCAAGACGACCGACATCCCGCCTGTGAGGAGAGGAGAAGTCATCACCATCGAAGGCGACGGGACCTCCATCTGGCGCACTATCGACGAGGGGCAGCGATATGAGTGCTCTGTGCCACTCGGAGGAAGAGTTGTCATCCTCGACAACGAGATGGAGACTATCGACGACACATTGTTCAGCCAACAACGCCAGGTCACGGTAGAAGGAGGTGCATACATCGCCTTCATGGCAGACAGAGCTGTGAGCTTTGAGCTACAGTCAGTGACCGGACACTGAGGAGGCCTTCGATGATGGAAAAACGAACGATCATGAGCATGGTATATGCTCTAGCGCTATGCATCCTCCTTCTTGCTGGATGTCGCACTCTCAAGACAGCAGATAGATCGTATGAGGCTGCCTTGCAAGAGATCGTGGAACGCCAGTACTCTCTATTGAAAGCGGAGTATGACCTTCCCGATTCACTGGGGATGCTCGTCCATGTGCTGACCTCTGACGGAGAGTATACGGCCCAGTGTGGATTTAGTGGCATGCACTACGACAGCGATACGCATTTTCGGATCGCAAGCGTGACGAAGACCTTCACCGCCAGCGCCATCATGCTGTTGGACCAACAAGGAAGGCTGGACATCGATAACTTTGTCACCGACCTCATCCCAGGGACCACCATCGCCTATCTGCCCGACGATGAGGAGTATGCCATCCCCTACAAGGATGAGATAACCATCCGCCAGCTGCTATCCCACCAAGGCGGGGTCTTTGATGTCTTCAATGATGAGATTCCGGCCTCTTCGCACCAGCCCTATGCAGGGATGAACTACCAGGCGTACATCGATGAGGTGGAGGGTCACCTTAACCATCAGTACACGCTAGATGAGATGGCCTCGGTCATTGCAGTAAACCAATTGACGTATGGCAGACCGGGTACGGTCTCCCACTACTCCGATTCAGGCTTCATGCTCCTGGCCAAAATCATCGAGCGGGTATCCGGCCTCTCCTATGGGCAGTTTCTTGAACATGAGTTCTTCGTCCCGCTTCAGCTGACGGGCACCACCGCTGTCTCGAATTTTGATGACCAAGGTTTGGAGGAACCGTACTTTGAGGGGTATACCCGCATCGACGGTGATTTCTTCCTCACCGTTGAGGACAATATGTCCTCCGATATCGGAGCTGGGAACATCAACAGCACGGCAGGGGACGTCACACGGTGGATCAGGGCCATCCTCTCCGGACACGGAGGCCTCTCCAAACAGCAGGTTCAGCGGATGGAGGAGATCCCTTTGGGCAACCAGGCATATGCGCTCGGCCTCACCAAAAATGACATAGGCTATGGTCATGGCGGAGGCCACCCAGGCTACACCAACAACGTCGTCTACAACGAGGAGCATGATATCGCCATCATCGTCGTCTCTCCCTTCATCGACTACGGCATCGATGATCCGTCGCGCCTTATGCGCGGCCATGAGGTACGTGAGACAATAGCAAAGCAAGCATTTTTGCGCTATGTGCAGCTACACAAGTAAGGGAGCCTCCATGTCCATGATTTGATCGGCGATGTATACTTACCAAAAGGGGGCTTCGATGGCATTGCACTACCCCACCCTCGGCCTGGTCCTATTAATTGTCGGCCTCTTCTCATCGGCTGTGATGATCATGCTTTGGCGCACCTCAGGGGGGATGGCAGGCACGCTGCATCTCGCCTTTGCCACCGTTTGTGCCGCAATCGGGTATGTGGGGCTGTGGATCAATCCATGGTTCGAACACGCCTCGGTGATCATCAGCACCATCGCTGCCCTGCTCTCCTTGCTCGCAATCCTGGAAGGAAGCGCCCGATTCAAGCGCTATCGCCCCAGCTTCGTGCGCGTGGCAGTCGCAGCGGCGTTCGCCACCATCGCTCTGGCATGGACGCTCCTACACCTTCAGGATGGGCGCATGCGCTACCTGGTCAATGACCTCATCATGGCGCTCATCCTCGTTGGCGTGATCATCATCCTGCTCTACCGGACCAAGGGCGAGGAGCGATTAGTCTTTACCCTTATCGCAGTCGCCTTCGCCCTGATGGCCATCGCCTTCATCTACCGATGGATCTTCGCTGTGGCCGAGGTTGTCGAGGGGGGACGGTACCACGAGCACATGTCGCCGATCATCCTCTTCTCCCTTGTTCCCTGGACGTTCTCCTGGACCTACGGCTTTGTTCTGTTAGCCAACATCAAGGCGCAAGAGGCGCTTCGCAGCGCAGCGTTGCATGATCCGCTTACCGGCCTCTACAACAGACTGTGGATGGGCAAGTGGGCCGAAATGTTGACCGATCCGATGCACCCCCACTGCCTCGTCATCCTTGATATCGATGACTTTAAGGCGATCAATGACCGGTGGGGTCACCACCTCGGTGACGCAGTTCTTGCCAACACCGCCCACCTGATCACATCGCTATTGGGCTCAGAGGACAACGCGGTACGGTATGGCGGCGATGAGTTCATCCTCACCTTTGACCGTGTATCAGAGGTAGAGACGTTGAAAGAGCGAGTGAGGGCTATCACTAGGCTCTTCACCGAGGCGCTGGCAATCGAAGGGCAGGCCATCCCCATCTCCTTCAGTTGGGGCTGGGCGTTCTATCCGAGCGATGGCAACAGCTTCGACGACCTCTTCAAGGTCGCCGATCAGCGTATGTATCAGATGAAGCGAACCGCGTCGATTCCTATGTCAGAGAGAGAGTGAGGGTGCTCTTCGTGCTCTGAGACGGTTGCAGCTTCAGAGAGCCCTCTTCATTATTGACATGTTCGACGCAGAGAAAGTCCTGCCAGCTGTCACAGATTTCGGCATTAGCGAGTGCGGCCTCTCCAGGGTTCCAGATCAGGATGTTGGCCCATCCGCTTTGCTGCATGTCGATCTGTCGCCCCATCGACGGGTCAGTGAGCCGTACATGCTCGCCGCTATTGTAGTAGAGTTTCTGCCATACACCGTTTGGCTCGACACTGCCTTCTTGGACAAAGGAGGCAGCGGTGGCGCGATCGAGGGCAGAGAGGCCATCGAGTCCGTCGACCGTCACCCCACTCAAGGCTCCTACCGCATAGTAGGTGTGCAAAGCAGCGCTACAGCTGAAGCTCTCATCGCCGGTGTTGGTCACCTCCAAGGTGACGGTCAACCGATCGGCGACAGTGACGGTCAAGGTCAAAGAGAAGCGGTGAGGCCACACAGATCGTGTGTGCTCGTTGTCTTCTACGACGAGGCTGACGACCGTCGAGCCATCGGATCGGTCATGGTGGCTGTCAAGGCGCCACTTCATCGTACGCACCAGGCCATGAAGGGGTTGATTGGAATCCGTCGGGTGCTGGCCGAACCACGGAAAGCAGATCGGGATTCCCCCTCTGATGGGCTTTCCCTCCTCGAAGACGCCAAACGGGCTCATGTACAAGAGATCGGCCTTGCCTCGTGGCTTATATGAGGCGATGTGTGCGCCATGAAGGTATATGGTGGCCTCTCCGAGTCGATTATAGATTCTCAACAGCTGCAGGCCACCCGATCCCCGGTCAAACCACACCGTCTGAATATCCTGTCCATTGCACTCTTTTTGCATACCTGCCTCCTCCTGTCGGTATCATCGGTCTTTGGAGGTGTCGATGTCAATGAAGGGCACACAAGAAAGAGTGTCAAACCCCGCTTGTTTGTCTTTCATGTTGAGACAACACTATCATCGATACCCTGTTGGACAGGGAGGGACCGCTACCTGCTATGGCGGCCCTTGAGGACCTCGACCACATCGGCGAGGTGGACGTTCTTCTGGGTGAGCAGGACGAGGAAGTGGTACATGAGGTCTGCGGCCTCACCGAGGAAGAGATCGGTATTGTCATCCTTGCTCTCGATGATCAGCTCGACGGCCTCTTCGCCGACCTTCTGGGCGATCTTGTTGATCCCGCGACTGAAGAGGTGGTTGGTATAGGAACCCTCTTGGGGGAAGTCGCGGCGGTCGCCGATCACCTCTTCTAGGTAGTAGAGGAACTCTGTGTTGTTCAGCTCTTCAGGGTCATTGATCTCCCCAAAGCACGTATCACTGCCGGTGTGGCAGACCGGACCGGTGGGAATGGCCTTGATCAAGAGTGTGTCGTGGTCACAATCCTCCAAGATCTCCCTGACCTGCAGGTAGTTTCCGCTGGTCTCCCCTTTGGTCCATAGCTTGTTCTTTGAACGGGAGAAGAAGGTCACCAGCGAGCGGTCTTTCGTTATCTTCAGGGCCTCTTCGTTCATATAGCCGACCATCAACACGCGGCGGGTTGTTGCATCTTGGACAACGGCGGGGATCAAGCCACCCTGTTTTTCAAAGTCAAGGCCCATGGTACGCTTCTCCTTACATTCGGGTACGCATAGGTATACCACATTGTTGAAGAAAAATCTTCAGTTTTGGAATCTCAATGTCATGAAAGTGAAAAATCGACGCCCCGAGAGCTGCACTGACTCCAGTTTGGGTAAACACATCAACAAAATGGGCCATCGTGCCGGCCCCCCCACTGGCGATGATCGGCAGCGGCGTAGCCCTGCACGCCGCCTGGTAGAGCGCCAGATCATAGCCGCCTTTCGCCCCATCGCAGTCCATGCTGGTCAACAGGATCTGTCCGGCTCCACGATCAGAAGCCTCGGCGATCCAGGCACAGCAGTCACGACCGCTCTCCTCTCTCCCTCCCCGCACCACCACAGCCCACGAATCCTCACCGTTGCGCCGTGCATCGACGGCCAAGACGATTCGCTCACTGCCAAAGCGCTCAGCGAGTGCGTCGATGAGGGCCGGCTCTGCTACTGCCTGGCTAGAGACAGAGACCTTGCTCGCCCCACTGTCAAAGAGACGGGCAGCATCGTCGGCGCTCCTGATCCCGCCGCCGACGGTGATGGGAAGGCTCACCACACTTCGCATCCGACTCACCAAATCAGAGAAGGTCTTGCGTCCATCGACCGTTGCGGTGATATCGAGCATCGCCAGCTCATCGGCGCCGTCTCTCTCATAGTACGCTCCCAATTCCAACGGATCGCCAACCTCTCTGAGGTTGATGAAGTTCACTCCCTTGACCACCTGGCCATCCTTGATGTCAAGGCAGGCGATGATTTGCCGCTCATCCATACAGCTGCTCCTGTAGTCTCCCTAGGTCTAGGATCGAAAACCGCTTCTCATAGAGCGCCTTGCCGATGATGGCCCCACAAAGGCCCATGGTGGCAAGGGTGCTCAGGTCCTCAAGTGACGAGACACCGCCACTTGCCGTAAGGCGTAGCGACGGACGGTTTTGTATCAGGCGACGGTAGAGATCATAGCTTGGGCCGCTGAGCATCCCATCGCGAGCGATGTCCGTAGCCGTGACATTGACCAGGCCCCTTTGCAGGTAGTGGTCGATGAACGCCTCGATGCCAAGATCGCTCGCTTCAAGCCAGCCGCCACTTTTGACCATCCCATCATGGCTGTCGGCGGCAAGGATCAGGCGCTGAGGGGTATACTCCTCGATCCACGCTCCCACCAACTCCATCTCCTGCACCGCTACAGAGCCGAGGTTTGCCATCGCAGCCCCACTGTCAAAGACCTGGGCCAGATCTTCTGAGGTGCGAATGCCCCCGCCCACATCGATGGTGAGATTTGTCGCTTTCGCAATCGCCTGTAGGATGGCTACATTGATCGGCCTTCCTGCCTTCGCTCCATCGAGGTCGACGAGGTGTAGGCGCTTCAGTCCCGCCCCTTCGACCGCCTTGGCTACCTCAACCGGATCGAGGCCGTATGAGCGTTGCGTCTCGTACGCGCCTTTTGAGAGGCGCACCACCTGTCCGCCGATGATGTCGATGGCTACGATCAGGTCCATTAGAGTACCCCCTTGGTCGACGGCAGCTCTGTCGAATAGGCAGTTCGGTGTACCGCACTCTTGACGGCTCGAGCGAACGCCTTGAAGAGCGCCTCGCTTTGGTGGTGGGCGTTGCCATCGCTGACCTTCAAGGCGACATTCGCCTTCGCCCCGTCGCTGAAGGACTTGAAAAAGTGTTCCACCATCTCGGTGGGGAAGGAGCCGATGTACTGGCGCTTGAAGGCCACCCGCCACTGCAGGTAGGGTCTGCCGCCAAAGTCCACGGCAACCTCGGCGAGCACCTCATCCATCGTAAGCAACTCAAAGCCGTAGCGGCTGATCCCCCGCTTCTCCCCCAGTGCCTTGGCAAATGCCTCTCCGAGGACGATGCCGGTGTCCTCAACAAGGTGGTGCTCATCGACGATCAGGTCACCTGTCGCCTCGACGGTGAGGTCACAGCCGCTGTGGCGCCTCACCTGCTCCAGCATGTGGTCGAAGAAGGGAAGACCGGTGTTGATGGTCCCTAGCCCGCCGCCGTCGAGGTTGAGAGAGAGGGTGATGGCCGTCTCCCGGGTCTTGCGTTCGATGGTGGCGATCCGAGGGGCGAGATGCTCATCATCGAGGAGGAAGGAGGCGATCTGGGCCCAGTTGTCACTGACCAGGATACAGGTGGCAGAGAGCTCGTCACCAAGCTCAGCGGACCGCTCTTTTGGCGCATACCAGATCGCCTTGCAGCCGATATTCTTGGCAAGCTGGACATCGGTGAGCCGGTCTCCGATGACCACTGAGTTGGCTCGGTCGTAGGCGTCGCTCCAGTACTCGCCCAGCATCCCAATGCCCGGCTTGCGCCCAGGGCAGTTGTCCGCTGGCAGCGAGTAGTCGATGTGTTGGGCATCGAAGATGATTCCTTCTCCGCCTAGGGTATCGATGATCCGCTGATGGGGTCCTTCAAACTCCTCCCTTGGAAAGGAGGGAGTGCCTACCCCATCTTGGTTGCTGACCAGGGCAAGGTACCACTGCCCGCTTGCCGCAATCTTCGAGAGGGCGCCGAAGACGCCGGGAAGGTACTTGATCTTCTCAAAGGTATCGACCTGATCCTCCTCGACGATGACGCCGTCACGGTCGAGGAACAGCACGCGTTTAGCCATTCTCATACTCCTTCAAGGCGGCCAATAGCCGCTCATTCTCTACTATACTGCCCACCGTCAAGCGCAGGCACCCCTGACAGTGGCGCTGACTGGAGCGGTCGCGCACGATGATGAGCCGCTCTGCCAGAAACCGATACACTGCACGAGCATCATCGAAGCGGACCAACAGAAAGTTCGCATCGCTTGGGTAGACGTGTTCAACACACCCCAGTGCGCTAAGCGCCGTGCCCATCCGCTCTCGCTCCTCGATGATCAGCTCAAGGGTCGCCTTCACCTCATCGGCCTTGGAGAGCACCTCCAAAGCCAGGGCCTGGGAGGGGCCGCCTAGATTGTACGGGTACTTGACCTGAGCTATCAATGAGACGACCGCCTGGGCAGCGAGGGCGATACCGACACGGGCGCTAGCCAGGCCCCAGCACTTGGAGAGGGTTCGCAATACCACCACATTCTCATACTTCGCAACAAGCGTTGCGGCGCTCGCTTTGGCACTGAAGTCCTGGTACGCCTCATCGACGACTACGATGCCGTCAAAGAGGGTGCAGATCGTCTCAATCGTCGCAAGGTCAAACGCGTTGCCAGTAGGGTTGTTGGGCGAGCAGATGAAGAGCATCTTCAGCTGTCCGTTACCGCTACGGCCGGCTCGCTCCTGTTGGAGGACAGCTTGGAGGGCGGCCAGGTCGATTTGAAACGTTTCGGTCAGATCGAATGAGAGGACCTTCACATCGTTGATATCGGCGAAGACCCGATAGGCCCCATAGGTCGGGTTCATCACCAGGATGCTGTCCTGCCTCGGCTCACAGAAGATGCGGATGAGGTTGTCGATGAGCTCGTCGCTGCCACTGCCGATGACCGTGTTCTCGTACGGCAGGCCCAACACCGCCTCGATGCGCGCCCTCAGCGCCCGTGCCTGCGGATCGGGGTAGCGGTTCGCCTCCTGGAAGGAGACAAAGCCCTGCCAGTTCTCATTGGCGTCGAGGTAGACCTCCGCCTCTCCGGTAAACTCATTGCGTGCACTTGAGTAGGGCGTCAGGCCCCTGATATTGGCCCGTACCAAATCTCGTATCATCTCTCCTCCAATCTCACATCAACGGCGAGGCGATGGGCACCGAGGCCCTCTATATCGGCCATGGCGACCACCGTCGGCCCCAGAAGCTGCAAGCCCTGCTTGCTCAGCCTCTGCACGGTGATCTTCTTTACAAACGAATCGACCGAGAGGCCGCTGTAGGAGCGTGCCCACCCTGCGGTAGGCAGGGTGTGATTGGTCCCACTGGCGTAGTCGCCGCTCGACTCCGGCGACCATGGCCCGAGGAAGACCGAGCCTGCGTTATGGACCTGAGAGAGCAGGCGCTCATCCTCCTCGTCACTGCCTAGGGCGATGATTAGGTGCTCAGGAGCGTAGGAATTGACCAAATCTGCCATCTCTTCACAAGTCGGTACGACAAAGGCACGGCTATTGGCAAGGCTTGCCTGCACTTCGTCTTGGCGCACAAGGCGCTGGGACAAGTGTCCGATCGCCTCCTCCACCTCATCGATGAAGACCCAGCCCCCATCTTTGTCTGAACGGACGACCAACATCGCCTGGCTGTCAGCGCCGTGTTCGGCCTGGCTGAGCAGGTCCGCTGCCACATAGATTGGATCGGCCGCTGTGGTGACAGCGACCATCACCTCACTGGGCCCCGCTGGCAGGTCGATGGCGCAGACCGAGGCTCCAACTTGGCTCTTTGCCTCGGTCACCCAGCTGTTGCCGGGCCCAAAGATCTTGTCCACCTTTTCGATCGTCTCGGTTCCGTAGGCCAGAGACCCGATAGCCTGGGCGCCACCGACCTTGTAGATCTCATCGACTCCCACCAAGCTTGCCGCGTACAAGATCGCCGGGTGTATGGACCCATCCGCACCAGCAGGAGTGCACAGGGCGATGGAGCGACACCCTGCAACACGAGCCGGGACGGCGAGCATCAGGACAGTGGAGACGAGGGGGGCCGTTCCACCGGGCACATAGAGGCCGACCCGCTCGATGGGGACCACTTCTCTCCACAGCTCGATGCCATCGCTCTGTATCCGCTCACCTTGGGGCAGCTGGGCGCGATGGAAAGCCTCGATGTTATGGTAAGCCGTAGCGAGGGCGCGCCTCAGCTCTTCATCCACCGCCTTGGAGGCGCTCATAATTTCATCGGCTGTCACCCGAAGGCTCGAGAGCTCAACCTGGTCAAAGCGCCTACTGTACTCTAGTAGGGCGCTATCGCCCCTCTTTTTGACCTCATTGAGGATCTGTTGGACCGCCATGGGTGTAGCACTGCCCTTCGCTCTTCCTCGCTTCAAGAGGGCGGGATACTCAGCGCGTGTCGGCCTCCAATATCGCTCGATGTACTTCATAGTCACCTACTCCGTCATCTTCTCGATCGGGGTAACAAGGATTCCCTGTGCCCCGAGCGCCTTCAGCTGCTCAAAGACATCCCAGAAGCGGTCCTCGGCCACCACGCTCTGCATGCTCACCCACCCCTCTTCCAAGAGCGGGGTGACGGTGGGGCTCTTCAGCCCTCCGATGAGATCACTGACCGCTTTGATATGTTCGACGGGGAGGTTGAACATGATGTACTTGTAGGAGGCTGCCTTCATCACCGCATCGATGCGCAACAGAAGGCGCTCCAAGATCGCACGCTTTTCATCACGATCCATCGTCTTGCGCCCGATCATCACAGCGGTTGAGGTGTAGATCTGCTCAACCTCCCTCAGTCCGTTCATCGCAAGCGTGGCTCCGGTGGAGACAAGGTCGCAAATCGCATCGGCGATGCCGACTGCAGGGGTCAGCTCAACCGAGCCGGAGACCTCGACAAACGATGCCTTCACCCCGTTCTCTGCAAGAATCGATCTGAGGATGTTGGGGTAGCTGGTGGCGATGCGCATCCCCTCCAGGCTTGTCAGACCCGTGTAGGGGACATCGTGAGGAAGAGCGATGGAGAGACGGCACTTGGAAAAACCCAGGTCGCGCAGCACAGCCAGTTCCAGGCCCTGCTCATCGAGCTCGTTGCGCCCCACGATCCCGATGTCGGCCACCCCGTCATGTACATAGGAGGGGATGTCATCATCGCGTACGTAGAGAAACTCAAGCGGAAAGTTCGTCGCCCGCTCCTTGAGCACCCGTTCGTCGCTGCCGAACTTGATGCCGCATTGGCCGATGATGGCCAGGCTCTTCTCACTGAGACGGCCCTTTTTCTGGATCGCAATTCGTAGAATCTTACTCATCTCTCTCCCCCTTACAAACAAAAAGCCTCCGCGACGAGCGGAGGTCTGTATACACAATCAGCATCCACCGGTCACGGCTGTAGAACGATGTGGTGGTGATGCTTGGCAGTATAGGTCTTCTTGATCATGGGACCACAGTAGCCGTAGAGACCGCCGATTGTCAAGACCTAGTGAATTATTATGCACCGGATATGCAACTAAGTCTCTAAGCGGTCTATGATCCCTTCATCGAAGAGGTACCCTGCCTGTGGCCCACGGTCGCCTGATGGGTACAGCAACCCCTCATTGACAAGCTGCTGGAGGTCTCGAGCAGCGGCAGCGCTGGAGCACTTGTTCATCTTTGCCCACTTTGCGGTAGTGAGCTTGCCAACGAACGTTCCATCAGCAAGCTTGTAGAGCATGGAGAGCTGGCGGCTATTGTACTGTGAGCTATCAAGGCTCTTCATCAAGTTGACAACTCGCATGCGCCGCTCAAGCTCCGAGAGGGAGGATCGTATTGCCTCGATTGCCATCTCAGTGTGCCACACAAGATAAGAGGTCACATCAAGGGAGGCGGCTTGCGAGGTAATCTCTTCAAGAAGTCGGTAGTAGTGGTCCCGGTTCTTCAGAATTGTTGCTGAGATTGAATACGAAGAGGTGGTGGTCTGCCCTTCCTTGGTGAGGATATACTCGCTCATCGCCCTACTGATCCTGCCATTGCCATCCTCAAAGGGATGGATGGCCAATAACCACAGTGAAGCGATGGCTGCCTTGGCCACAGAATTGTGGGCATCGTCCTCATTGATGAATGTGATCAATCGATTCATCTCATAGTCGATCATACTGGCTCCAATTCCCTCGTAGATGGTCTCTCTACCACGCTTGTTGATATAGACCGGGGCACTTCGAAACACACCTATTCGTCGTGGCCTAAGGCCTCCTTGAGCCGAGAAGAGCAGCGAGTGCCATCTCTGTAGGCGCTCGGTGGTCAACCCTTCCATGTTGGTTACAGCATCAAGGTAGAGAGTTGCAAGGTTTTCATTGTGGTGATCGTGTGCCCCTGTGTAGGTCTCTCCAGGTACCTCCAACCGTTCGCAGATCGATGAGTAGAGTGATGCGCGCGCTGTGCGCTCACCTTCGATTGCCAGACTGCTGACAATCTCTTCGGTCAGGCAGCGGGCATTGAGGTGCTTCTGTTGATCGGTCCCCATTAAGCTGTTGACAATGGTGCGAGCGCGCATCTCGACAGAGAAGTGAAGGTAGTATCGATCCACCACTACTCGATCATAGGTGAATTCCGGCCAGTCGGGATGATTGTATATGTACTGCATCTGTGCACGCTCCACCTGCAGTATTGCACACACACCACCTTCAGTCCATCATATTTGAAGGGGTATGATGGGAAAACATCACATATGAGGGAGTAGGTGCACCGTAAAAGAGGCGAGCCGATCGGCTCNNCATCGTCGAGCCCCAGTTGTCCAGCACCTGGGGGTGGATCTCACCGAAGACGCCAACCTCACGCCCGTCGACGATGATGTGAGCTCCTCGTCCATCGATGAATCGCAGGTCCCCCTCAAGCGGGGCGAGGCGATATTCCACGTTGAGGAAGTATGCCAACGCTGCGATGATCGAGGTGACATCATTGAAGCCCATGAGGCGGTCGCTGGCCAAGAAGCCCAAGGCGTTACGGGTCACCGTCCCGCTTGGATCATCTTGATCGCGCCAGGCGATCTTGCCGACCTCAAAGATCTTGTGAGGATACGGGGAGTGGGCGCTCATCATCTCACTCTCCATAAGTGAGGGGATGATGGAGGGGCGCACCACCTCGTAGTTCTCGCTCATCGGATTGGCGATGAAGATGCATCGCTCTTGGGGATAGCGCATATTGTCGATGTACTCGCGGCGGCTGCCAAGATAGTTGTACATCATCTCCTGAAAGCCCAAGCCCACCATCAGGTCCTTGACCTTGCGCCCCAGCTCCTCAGCCGCCGTAAGCCGTCCGACAGTGAAGTCACGCGGCATCTCCGCCTCGAAGTTGCCAAGCCCGTGGCCGATCATCACGTCCTCGATGAGGTCGACCGGGTGGAGGAAGTCATTGCGCCACTCAGGCACCGTCGCCCATATGATTTGCTCATCGTAGATGGCGTATATACCCATCCGCTTCAAGGCCGTGATGACCTGCTCCGGATCAAGCTTCTCTCCAAGGGTCTTCTGGATCTGGCTTAGTGGGACACTGACCGGATCTTGATAGTAGTACGGGACAGTGATGGTGTGGCCGAACTGTGTCTCCTCTTCAAAGTGTACCGTCACCGGAAGGATTTGCCACCCCATATCAGCCATATCGCACGCCATGATGGCGGCGGCGAGCAGGAGGTCGCGCAGATCAAAGCCACTGAACTCGACAAAGAGGTTCTCATCGCCGACCTCGACTGCCCCGATGTGGGCGCTGTTGATGACCGGCGGGAACGAGAGCACCCCACCGCTGTCGTCGTGGAGCAGCGGAAAGAGCGGCTTGTCGCTGACGATGTGCCCATACTCCTTGCCCTTGGGGTGGGCGGTGAGCATCTCTCTGAGGGTCAGCTCCTCGCTCAGGCCGAGGGGCACAAAGGAGGTGGTATCGGGGTCGGCTCCACGGAAGTGGACCGGGTAGGTGATCAAGTCATCGCGGTACAGGCCGATGGCGATGGTCCGCCTCTTGCGCCCGAAGTTGTGGCACAGTTTCTCCTGACTCTGGATCAAGGCCTCCAGCTCTTCGGCGGTGGCAGCGTGGCCGTGGGCGGCGAAGCCGATCGAGTACGGGCGTACCACCGCAGCCGACGATTCGACGAGGAAGGTGCGTCCCTCACTGTCGAAGGTCTCCTCGGCGGTGGAGAAGAAGTCGTACAGCGGCGCCTCCTCTTGCCAGTAGGCCTTGATCTGGCGGGCGAGCCCTGCCGCCGACCACAGGTCGGGGCGGTTGGTGTCGTTGAGCTCGATCTTGAGGATCCCATCCTCATGGCCATCGAGCTCTGCCTTGGCGACCGGCAAGATCGCCTCAAGCTCGCTGTCGGTCAATCGCCTGCCCAAGAGGTCGAAGAGCAGGGTATCGGTTGTTTCAATCTTTGGCATCAGTTCTCCCTCCTGGTCCGTACCGCCTCGATATTGGCGCTGAAGAGGTCACGCAGGTCATTGAGGCCCAGGTGCATCAACGCCATCCGGTCGATGCCAAGTCCCCAGGCGAGAACTGGCACATCGATGCCCAAGGCCTTGGTGACCTCGGGGCGGAAGATGCCACTGCCGCCGAGCTCAAACCACCCAAGCACCGGGTGCTTGATGTGCACCTCGATGGAGGGCTCGGTGAAGGGGAAGTAGCCAGGAACGTACTTGACCTCCTCAGCCCCCGCGATCTCCTCGGCGAACATCTTCAGAAGGCCCAGCAGGGTCTTCAGGTTCACATCTTGGCCAAGGACGATGCCCTCGGTCTGGTAGAAATCAGCGCCGTGGGTCGCGTCGACCTGGTCGTAGCGAAAGCAGCGCACCACACCAAAGTACTTGCCCGGGACCTTTGCATGAGTCAGTTGCTTGGCCGACAGGACCGTGCCTTGGCTGCGGAGCACCTGGCGCAGGGTGAACTCATGGTCGAAGTGGTAGCGCCAGCCACGACTGCCGGTCTTCCACCCATCCTCGTGGGTCTGGGCGACCTGGCTGAGCCACGGCTCCTCGATCGAGGCCCGGTGGCGTGGCTCCTTGACGTAGTAGACGTCATGGATATCACGGGCGCTGTGGAACTGGGGCATGAAGAGGGCATCACCATTCCAGAACTCGCTCTCCACGAGGGGGCCATCGAACTCTTCAAAGCCAAGGGCGGTGAGCTTGTCCTTGACCCAAGCCAGGTAGTTTGCATAGGGATTGCGCCGTCCGGGGATGATGCGAGCGGTGGGAGCTGCAAGGCCATAGGGGCGGAAAGTCGCCTCGCGCCATGAGCCATCCTTCATCATCTCGACGGTGAGCTGGCCAACCTCTTGCCCGCTGATGTTGGCAGCCAACAGTGCCTCTTTGGCCCTCCCCCCCGCTTCGGTGAGCGTCCAGATGACATCGTCGCGCTCGATGATCTTGAAGGGGCTGTTGGAAGTGCCACGCTTCTTGGAGATCTTGGCCATGGCGGCCCGCTCGCCAACACTCAGCGAGCTCTCAAGAATCGCTCCTTCAAAACCCCGGTCAAGAAGGGCCTTGGTGGTGGCGAACTCGCCCTCAAGCACATCGGCGACCGCCTCTGCTAAGTTGTCGCTGTTCATACGCACCGCACCGGCTTTGGAGAGCTGACCAAAGGCTGAGCCGATCTCGCTGCGCTCAAGGGCCAACGCCTCTCCAAGCTCAGGCAGGCTCTTAGGTCCCTCGCTGCCCAACAGCGCAAAGATCCGATGTGCCGGCGTTCCCCGCCTCTGCTGCTCGGCTCCGAGCTCGGTCAGCTCATAGAAGGTGTGCTTCTGCCGGCTCTGCTCAGCCAGAAAGCCCTTTGCCTCGAGCCAGCTGAAGGCTTGGTTGCATTGGCCGAGAACGTATCCCAGTTCAGCCATGATGCGATCGGCGGTGATCTCCTCTCCGAGCGCAACGTGTCTGAGCAGGCGTACCTCCAGCGGATGCAGGTTCTTTACATCGATATCCATGCTGTTCTTACTCCTGGTGCACGGTGGTGCGAATAGGGCCATTCTAGCGTCTTGGCGTAAAAAAGGAAAGGCGTCTAATGGCCGAAGAGCGAACGAGCCGCCTCCACCACATCGTCGACCGAGGGTACTGCCATGCGCTCCAACTCCACCGAGAAGGGAATCGGGCTCTCCACGCCCCCGATTCGCTTCGGCGGGGCCTTCAAGAGGTTCAGGCAGTCACGGTCAGCGAGGACCGAGGCGACGACCTCCGCTGCGAATCCACCGGCGACCGGGCTGTCGTGGACCACGAGCAGGCGGGCAGTCTTCTTCACTGACTGGATGATCGTCTCACTGTCCAGGGGCTTGAGGGTAGCCAGGTCAATGACCTCGGCTTCGATCTCATCCTGCAGGGCAAGGCGCACCGCCGCCTCCAAGGCGACGGTGACTGAGCGGCTGTAGCTGACGATGGTGAGGTGCACCCCCCGTTTCTTGACGATCGCCTTGCCGATGGGCAATAGGTACTCCTCATCCCCTACCGGGCCGAGGTGGTTGTACAGTCCCTTGTGCTCGAAGTAGAGCACCGGGTTGTTGCTGCGAATGGCACTTTTGAGCAGGGCTTTGGCATCGCCTGGACACGAAGGGGCGACGATGATAAGGCCGGGTACGTTGGCAAAGGTCGACTCCAGGCACTGGGTGTGCTGCGCTCCGTGGCCAGTGCCACTGCCGATAGGGGCTCGTAGAACCAGTGGACAGGAGAGCTGACCGCCGCTCATATAGTGGATCTTTGCTGCATGGTTGATGATCGCATCGCTGGCAAGGGTGACAAAATCGCCGTACATCAGCTCGATGATGGGGCGTAGTCCCAACATCGCTGACCCCACCGCAAGGCTGGTGAACCCCTCCTCGCTGACCGGCGTTTCGTGTAGTTGGGCGCTGTGGCGGCTGAAGAGGTCTCCGGTGACCTTAAAGCAGCCGCCGTAGAGGCCGATGTCCTCGCCGATGAGGTGTACCCGCCCATCGCGGCTCATCTCCTCATCGAGGGCCTCCCGGATCGCGTCACGGTAGCTCATGCGCCGGCTCTTGGTCACCGCCTTGTAACGCATCTCGTCCTCGGGGGCGAAGACGAGGCTGAGGGCCTCCTCCATCGACAGCCGCTCATCCTTCAGGGCCACCGCTGCCGCCGCACTCTCATCGACAGCGGCTTTGGCCTGTGCGATGATGGCGCTCACCTCTTTTTCGGTGAAGAGGCCGCTGTCTACCATGCGGGAGGAGAAGCGCACGATCGGGTCGCGCGTAGCCCAGAGCGCCTCCTCCTCGCGGCTACGGTAGAGGCAGGGGTCGTTCTTGGAATGGCCACAGAGGCGGTAGGTCTGCACTTCCAGAAAGTATGGCCGTGATGTGGTTCGGATGGCATGCACCGCCTTCTTCACTGCCTGATAGACCGCCTCCACGTCGTTGCCATCGACGGTGGCGTACTCGATCGAGTAGCCACTGCTTCGGGCGGCGATATCGGCTGTGGCGATCATGGCACTGGCAGAGGCGCTCATGCCGTAGAGGTTGTTCTCACAGAAGAAGAGCGTAGGCAGGTCCCAGACCGAGGCGAGGTTCATTGACTCGTGGACGATTCCCCGGCTCGTCGCCCCGTCGCCGAAGATCGCAACGCTGATGGCGCTGCTCTTCTGCATCTTCAAGGCAAAGGCAAGGCCCGTGGCCAGGCCGACGCCGCTGCCGACCACCGCAGAGGAGCCTGGGTTCCACGTCTGGACATCGCTCATGTGCATCGAGCCGCCAAGGCCCTTGGAGAGGCCATCGCGGCTGCCGAACATCTCGCTGAACATCTTGCGTTCATTGGCACCGCGGGCGAGGGTGTGGCCGTGGCAGCGGTGGGTGGGAACGATCCAGTCACCTTCACGCAAGGCGAGGGAAAGGCCTACCTGGCTCGCCTCCTGGCCGATGGCCAGGTGAGTGGTCCCATGCATCTCCTTGCGTTTGAAAAACTCAGCGATACACTCTTCAAAGCGGCGCGACCGCACCATCGTCGAAAGCGCTTGGCGCGCTGTCTCTTTGGATAGCTCCATTGATGCTCCTCGACAGGATGTACAGTCCCGTCTTTCGGGCCCTGTCGGGCCTTGCTGATCTCTATCCTATTGGCAAGCGTGGATGCTGTCAACAAATCCTATGATCATTGTATGGTAGTCGCCGTCAGGGTAGTGATCTTCGATGCTCGCATCGAGAAACGCGCTGGGCCCAAGGCTCTGTACTGCAGCCTTGGTGCAGGAGAAGATCAAAGCTGCCTGCTTGAAGGTCACCCGCTCACCCCCAAGCGGTGAGGGAAGGTAGGCGACCTTGAGCCCGGTCTCTGCGATCTTGTCCCACTCTCGGCCGCTGTGCTGGCCGCACCAGGTGAGGATGTGGTGCAAGTCCGGGGGCAGAAATGAGATAGTGAAGCCGTCGCTCTTTATGAGATACTCATGGGTCAGGCGACTGGGTCGGACGTAGATGGTGACGGTATCGCGCCCCCACAGGTGGCCCATCGCCGCCCAGGTGGCGGTCATGGTATTGAAGCGGTCAGGGGTGCCGGCGGTGATGAGAAACCCATCATTGCCGATGGCGGTAAAGGGGTTGATCGCCAGGTGTTCCACAGGGACTTCAACAAACATATGCAACCTCCTCTTGCGTATCTGTAGTGTACCTACCTCTCTTCTATGCGGTCAAGGTCGATGGGCCGCCGATGAGGGTGACGTTGACAGAGCGGTGGTTTTCGGATACTTCTTCTTTGTAAGACCGAATTATTTCAAGGAGGTCCCATGAGCGACATTCTTCTTGCTGACGACCTTGTTCGCGTGCTCATCGACGAAGAGACGATCCAAAACCGTGTTGGCCAGCTCGCCTCACAGATCAATCGTGACTATGCACACCTTGAGAGTACCCTGATCCTCGTCGGTGTGCTCAAAGGCTCCTTCATCTTCCTCTCCGATCTAGTACGGAAGCTGACGATCGACCACGTGGTCGACTTCATCGCCCTCTCATCATACGATGGAGGAGAGAGCGGCAACGTCCGCCTGCTCATGGATACGCGTGAGAATATGGAAGGCAAGCACGTCCTCATCGTCGAGGACATCCTGGACAGCGGCAACACCCTCGACTACTTGATGCGCAACTTCCGTACCCGCGCCCCCAAGAGCGTGCGCACCGCCGTGCTTTTGGACAAACCGGAGCGCCACATTCTTCCGATCGATATCGCCTACCTGGGCTTCACCATCCCCGATGTGTGGGTGGTCGGCTATGGGCTGGATTACAATGAGAAGTATAGGACCCTCCCCTATATCGCCGAAATGAAACCACAAGGCTGAGGTTCAGATGGAAGAGAAGAAGTTCTATGTCGGGTACAACACCGTACACACTTTGGTGAAAACGCTTGCCGAGCGCCTCTTGGCCACCGGCTATGACCCCGATGTGATCGTGGCCATCGGCAGCGGCGGCTTCATCCCTGCCCGGATCATCAAGACCTACATCAACCGCCCGATCTACGCGGTGGGGATCTCCTACTACGGGCTGGACAACAAGCACCGTGACCACCCCACCAAGATCCAATGGATCGATGAGGTGCAGAGCCAGCTGGTGGGCAAGAAGGTCCTGCTCATCGATGAGGTCGATGATAGCCGGGCCACGCTTGCCTACTGTGTCGGCGAGCTACTCAAGTACGAGCCCGAGGAGATCGCGGTCCTGGTGCTCCACAACAAACTGAAGGAGAAGGACGTTGATTTCCCTGTTGAGATCAAACGGTACTTCGCCGGCATCGAGATCCCCGATTGGTGGATCAAGTACCCGTGGGATGCCGATGATATCGAGGCCCATACCGAGGCTGAACGGACAATGCTCAAGGAGAAGAAGGAGTTGATCAATGGCTAATGTGACTGCAATCGTGGGAGCCCAGTGGGGCGATGAGGGAAAGGGTCGGATCGTCGACTACCTGGCCGTCCAGGCCGATGTCGTGATCCGCTACCAGGGCGGAGACAACGCCGGTCACACCGTGATCAACGATAAGGGCAAGTTTGCCCTGCATATCATCCCGTCAGGCATCTTCAACGAAGAGACGATGAACATCGTCGGAGCCGGTACGGTGGTAAACTTCGAGACGATGGAAGAGGAGCTTGCGGCCCTTCAAGAGAAGGGAGTGGATGGGGAAAACCTCTTCATCGACGTCCGATCCCACCTAATCATGCCCTACCACCGTGCCCTCGATGGGGCTCAGGAGCGCTCCAAGAGCCAGAAGATGCAGATCGGCACCACCGGCCGGGGCATCGGACCCTGCTATAGCGACAAGGCGACCCGTAGCGGCATCAGGGCAGCGGACCTGTTGGACGAAGAGCGACTGAGAAATCGAATCGAAATGGTCCTTGAGCAGAAGAACCGCGAGCTCGCCTACTTTGGCCTGCCTGAGTATACCGTCGATGAGTTGATGGATCGGTGCGCCTTGTGGCGGTCCAAGTTTGGCAACAAGATCATCGACACCCTGCCGGTGGTCCGCCAAGCGTATGAGGAGGGCAAGAAGATCCTCCTTGAGGGACAGCTTGGGGTGATGCGCGACCTTGACTGGGGGATCTACCCCTACACCACCAGCTCCAGTCCGACCAGCGGCGGAGCAGCTGTGGGTTCGGGCCTCGGGCCGCGGCGCGTCGATGAGGTGATCGGGGTGACGAAGGTCTACTCGACCAGCGTCGGCGGCGGACCGTTCATGACCGAACTCTTTGATGAGGATGGCAAGAAGCTGCAGACCATCGGCCGTGAGTTCGGTGCAACCACCGGCCGTCCGCGGCGCTGTGGCTGGTTCGACGCGGTCGCAGTCGACTTCTCGGCGTGGATCAACGGCTTCACTGCCCTCGCTCTCACCAAGCTCGACGTGCTCGATAGCTTTGAGACCATCAAGATCTGCACCGGCTATACTGTCGGAACAGAGACCATCACCCACCTGCCTGAGACCGCTGAGCAGGAGATCGCCGTCCCGATCTACGAGGAGATGGAGGGATGGATGAGCGACACCACCGCGGCCCGTACCTGGGAGGACCTGCCACCGAAGGCCCAGGCGTACTGTAAGCGCCTTGAAGAGCTTGTCGGCGTTCCCATCAAGTTCATCTCGGTCGGTCCTGAGCGTGACCAGATCATTATCATGTAAGACAGCAAACAATTTGTGTAGTGACGGGCTGCTGACGCAGCCCGTTTTTAATGCCCCCTCAGTCGATCGTCATTGACCAAATACCCCCTCTAGGGTGGTGAAGAAGATGATGTGGTAGCCACTACACCTTGTCTCGATTACCCCAGCGCAGATCAAGGTACCACTCTGCCCTTCCAAAGATATATTGACTATATCAATCCAATGTTCACAACTTAAGCACTACCCTCTACCAAAGGTCAACAATTTGACCTGCGATTGTGGTGGTAAGCCACCTTCCTCTTGTTCTTCGCCCGCTCCACTTTTCTGTCCGGCTTGACCGGGCAGACGAACCGCTTGGCCCTGCGTACTATCTTGTTCATCCGACGCATGAGCGCCAGCTTGCTGCGGGCTGTGAAGGCGTGGATGAGGTCATCCTTCATGATGCCGACGAACTTGTTGACGTTCATCTGGTACTCCCATTTGTTGCCCTTGCCCTCACGCTCCTTGCGGATGGCTTCATCCACATCGTCTTCCAATACCAGGATCATGGTGGCCGCCAGGATGGTGGCCCAGAAGTCCTGGCGGATGGAGTTCTCCGTCTTGCCGGTGAAGTTCTCCAGCTGCAGGCGTGTCTTGAGCATCGCATAGGCCCCCTCCTCATCCCAACGTAAGGCATACAGGTCCATGAATTCGGCGCCGTCCCGCTCGAAGTCGTTGGTGAGCAGCGTCTCCACCTCGCCGGTGCTGAGGACCACCTTCAGCACCCGCACCGGCGTGCCCTTTATGGTGATTATCTCGTCACAGCCTGCCGGCAAGGCGTCGATG
>LVBE01000052.1 GCA_001603105.1 Spirochaetales bacterium Spiro_03 | reverse complement strand
GCTATGACGTGACCACCTACAGCTTCGAGAGCGCCAAGTGGGGCGAGCTGCGTCTCTTCGGTTTCTCAAAGGAGCACAAGAACAACGAGGTGCAGGTGGTCATGGGCCTGCTGATCGACAACAACGGCATCCCGATAGATTACGAGCTGTTCCCCGGCAACACCATGGAGCAGAACACCCTGCGCGACTCGGTGGGCAGGCTGCGCGCCCTCTATGGGCTGGGGGAGATCACCGTCGTCGCCGACAGGGGGATGAACGGGGGCGACAACCTGCTCTTTTTGACGGGCAATGGGTATCATTTCGTGGTCAGCTACACCCTCAAGCGCAGCCGGGCCGAGTTCAAGGAGGCGGTCCTCGGAACCGAAGTGCCCTGGCAGGTGGAGCGCTACAGCCAGGAGACGGGTGAGCTGGAATACGCCTCCAAGGTCCTGATGCAGAAGGTCACGGCGAAGGTTGAGCTCACCGATGAGGAGGTTGAGCAAGCCAGGCGGGAGCGCAAAGAGATGAAAATGCGCGGAAGGGCGCCGAAGTACCGGACGGTCGAGA
>LVBE01000051.1 GCA_001603105.1 Spirochaetales bacterium Spiro_03 | reverse complement strand
ACAGGTATTGTATAACCTATACATTATTCACATGCGTATGACGTGTCTGATATGAACACTATTTTGGAGGTACCTAAGATGAAGAAAAGCCTGTTTGTCCTGTTGGCTGTCTTGGTTGTGTTTGCCTTCCCCGTGATCGCCCAGGGTGGAAAAGAGGGAGCAAGCCCCAAGATCGGTTTCATCGGCCCGATGACCGGTGACAACGCCAACTACGGCGTGCTCAGCAACAACTCTGCCATGTTGGCAGTCGAACAGTTCAACGCCAAGGGTGGCATTGACGGAAAGATTCCCGTAGTCCTGGTCACCGAGGACAGCGAGGGTGTGCCTGAGAAGGGCTTGTCTGCCATCGAGAAGCTCTCCTCCAGCGACAAGATTGTCGGCCTCATCGGCCCGGTCTTCACCGGTGTAAGCTTTGCGGTCGGTGAGCGGGTGCAGAACGAAGGCATCGTCATGCTCAGCCCCTCGGCGACCCACGCTGACATCACCAACATCGGCGACTACGTCTTCCGCACCGTTGTAAGCGATGGTCTGCAGGGCGAAGTGGCAGGCACGTACTTTGCCAAGAAGCTCGGCTATACCAACATTGGTGTGCTCTATGCCAAGAACGACTACAGCCAGGGCCTCTATGAGGGCATGAGCGCTTCATTCGTCGCCAACGGTGGCAAGATCTCCATCGCCGAGTCCTTCAACGTCGGGGACAAGGATCTGAAGACCCAGCTGACGAAGATCCGCAGCGCCAACCCCCAGGCAATCTACATCCCCAACTACACCGCTGAGATGGCTCAGATCCTTGAGCAGGCTTCGCAGCTGGGCATGAAGATTCCGTTCCTCAGCAGTGACGGCTTCTCCGACCCCAACATCTATAACCTCGCCGGTGATTTTACCCACGGCGTCATCTATGTAGGGCCGGCTAAGGTCAAGGAGAGCCCCTCGTATGCGAAGTTCGTCGCTGACTACACCAAGAAATATGGTGTGGGACCGGATAGCTTCGCCACCAACGCCTTCGACGGCACGAACATCCTCCTTTCCGCGATGGACAAGGTGTACAAGGCCACCGGCAAGTTTGACCGCAAGGCCATCCGGGATGCAGTGGCGGCTACCAAGGACTACCAGGGTGTAACCGGTACGGTCAACTTCGCCGAAAACGGTGACCTGGTTGCCTATCAGGGGCTCTACAAGGTCAACAAGACCACCCCTGAGTACCTGGGAACCTTCACGGTTGTCGACGGGGAGCTTGTACAGATCGACTGAGGTCTGTAATCCTGGGATTCTGGATTACCAAAGGCCGGTGTGTTGTGACCACCGGCCTTTTTGTGGTATCGTCTGTAGTAGTTTTCGATATGCAAGGAGAGACCAGCGTGGGAGTTGCTGAATTCTTTCAACACTTGATGAATGGATTGACCTTGGGGGGGATCTATGCCCTGATCGCCCTGGGGTATACGATGGTCTACGGCATCCTCAAATTCATTAACTTCGCCCATGGCGACGTGTTGATGGCCGGGGCGTTCATCGGCCTCTTCGTCTTCGATTGGCTGCGCGGCTCAGCTGCGCTGGGGGTCTGGACGATCATCGCCTTCTTCTTGGCCATGCTCGTCAGCATGGGCCTGAGCGCCCTGTTGGGGATGTTCATCGAGCGCGTGGCCTACAAGCCGCTTCGCCAGGCGACGCGCCTCGCTCCGCTGCTCAGCGCCATCGGGGTCTCCTTCATCCTCTCCAACGGGGCTGCTTGGGCGTTCGGAACTCGTTCGCGCAAGTTCAACTACCCCTTTGACAACACCCCGATCACCATTGCCCAGGTGGTCATCACCCCGCACCAGATCCTGATTCTCGCTGTCAGCCTGGTGATGATGATCAGCCTCAGGCTCTTTGTGAACCGCACCCGGATGGGCAAGGCGATGAGAGCCACCAGCCTCGATCAGCCAACGGCGATGTTGATGGGCATCAACGTGAACAAGGTCATCAGCATGACGTTTGCCATCGGCAGCGCCCTTGCCGCAGTCGGCGGCATCCTCATCGCCCTCGACTTCAAGGTCTACGCCTCCATGGGGACGATGACCGGCCTGAAGGCCTTTGTCGCCGCCGTCGTCGGCGGGATCGGCAACATCAGCGGTGCCATGTTCGGTGGAATTCTCCTTGGCATCCTTGAGACATTCGGTGTGGCGATCTTTGGGATCCCCACCGGCCTGAAGGACACCATCGCCTTCGGTGTATTGATCCTCATCCTCTTGATCCGTCCTGAAGGACTCTTCGGCAAGGTCGAAAAGGAGAAGGTGTGATATGTTGAACTTTTTTCTCTTGATCCTGATCTATACCGGCATCTACGCCCTCATGGCCTTGGGCCAGAACGTCATCACCGGGTACGGGGGGATGCTCAGCCTCACCCAAGCGGGCTTCTTTGCCATCGGCAGCTACGCCACCGCGATTTTGGCTACCCGCTATGGGTGGTCGTTCTGGGCGACAGTGCCGGCCGCTGCCCTCTTCAGCGCCCTCTTTGGCCTATTGATCGGCCTGCCTACCTTGCGCCTGAAGGGTGACTACCTGGCCATCGCCACTCTCGGATTCGGCGAGATTGTGCGTAACGTATTGAACAACTGGGATTCATTGACCAACGGGCCGATGGGGATCCAGAAGATCCCGATGATCACGATCTTCGGCTTTGTCGTGAACCCCTATAAGAAGTACGCCTTCCTCGTTGTCCTCTTTATCACGGTCTTCATCGCCTACCTGCTCTTTCAGCGCCTGGCCCGATCACGGATGGGGCGGGCCCTCACTGCTGTGCGCGAGGATGAGATCGCCGCTCAGTCGATGGGGATCAACATCACCAAGTACAAGGTCTACGCCTTCATCCTCGGCGCCTCGGTGGCCGGGGTTGCCGGCTCCTTCCAGGCCGCCTTCACCCTGAGCGTATCACCGGGCACCTACACCTTCATGGTCAGCGTCATGGTCCTGTGCATGGTCGTCCTCGGAGGCATGGGCAACTTCAAAGCCTCGATTCTCGGCGCCTTCATCATCCAGCTGATCAGCTACCTGCCACAGCTCACCGGCCTGACTGCCATCATCCCGCCCCAGTTCAAGCAGATCCTCTTCGGCCTGATCCTCGTCATCATGATGATCTGGCGTCCACAGGGCCTGTTGGGACGGGAGCGGATCACCTACGCAAAGGGAGGTGCGCGATGACACTGCTGGAGACCGAGAAGCTGACGCGTGCATACGGCGGCGTCGTCGCCGTCAACAAAGTGAGCTTTGCTGTTGAAGAGGGCTTGATCACTGGCCTCATCGGCCCCAACGGTGCAGGCAAGACGACCCTCTTCAACAACATCACCGGCTTGGATGTTCCCACCCGGGGGCGTGTCCTCTTCGAGGGCAAGGACATCACCGCCGCCCCTGCCCATAAGATCTGTCGGATGGGCATTGCCCGGACCTTCCAGAACATCCGTCTCTTCAAGGATTTGACGGTCGTCGAAAACGTAATGATCGGGCGACACTTCAAGACCGGCAAGAGTGAGAGCCGTGGACGATTTTTCAACGCCATAAATAGCTACATCCGCCTGCGTGAAGAGGAGGAGCAGATCTATGGGCGTGCGTGCGAGTGGCTCGACTTCTTTGACATGGGGGGCATGAAGGACGAGTTGGCAAAGAACCTGCCATATGGCAAACAGCGTGAGCTGGAGATCGCCCGCGCCCTTGCCACTGACCCCAAACTCCTCTTTCTCGATGAGCCGGCTGCGGGCATGAACCCCCAGGAGACGGACCACCTGATGGCGATCATCCGCAAGATCCGCGACCTTGACATCACTGTTGTCCTCATCGAGCACGACATGAAGCTGGTGATGTCGATCTGCGATACGATCACCGTGCTCAACTACGGACAAAAACTGGCAGAAGGGACTCCCCTTGAAATCCGGCGTAACCAGAGCGTCATCGAAGCATACCTAGGGAAGGAAGAGTAATGAAAGAGCTGCTCAGCATAGATGATATCAGCGTCTCCTATGGGAATATCCGAGCACTGAAGAACGTGAGCATGCACGTCAACGAAGGGGACATTGTCTGCCTCATCGGTGCCAACGGCAGTGGCAAGTCTACGTTGCTGAAGGCGATCGTCGGCCAGGAACCCTTGGTTACCGGCACGATTACATTCGATGGGGAAGAGATCTGCAAGGCACGCAACACGATGAGCCGCGCTCAGAAGCGCAAGCACATCACCACTGACCTGATCGCTGCCCGTGGCATCGCCTTGGTGCCCGAAGGACGGCGGGTCTTCGCTGACATGACGGTCGAAGAGAACCTGGACATGGGCGCGTTCTTGGTACGCGATGAGAAGCTCATCGCTGAGCGCAAGGAGGCGATGTATGACTTCTTCCCGATCCTCGGGGCGAGGAAGCGGCAGAAGACCCGCTCCCTCAGCGGTGGCGAGCAGCAGATGATGGCCATAGCCCGGGCCTTGATGAGTGGCCCGCGCCTGATTCTCCTCGATGAGCCCGGCCTTGGCCTGGCCCCACTGGTCATCGCCGACATCTTTGAGAAGATCGACTTGATCAACAAGCAAGACAAGGTCACGGTCTTTCTCGTCGAGCAGAACGCCCGAATGGCGCTGCGAGCCTCCAACGAAGGGTATGTGTTGGAAAATGGGCGGGTCGTGCTGCAGGATAGCAGCAGCGCGCTGCTGGCAAATGAGCGGGTGAAGGCGGCGTACCTGGGCGAATAATGGCTGGAAATTCACCTAGTCAGGATGTATGATAGAGATAGCGACGGTTGGTAGGAGAGATACATGATTATCGAACGAAGAATGACACGCAATCCCGTGACGGCAACCCCTGATATGTCCATTGCGGAGGCTTCCAACCTGATGAAACAGGAGAAGGTCCACCGCCTGCCGGTCCTCGACCGTGACAAGAAATTGGTAGGAATCATCACTGAAAAGGATATCCTCTACGCTACCCCCTCCCCAGCGAGTAGCCTCTCGATCCATGAGATGGCGTACCTGCTCAGCAAATTGACCGTCAAGAAGCTGATGAGCAAGAACGTGGTGACCATCACCAAGGACACCACCGTGGAGGAGGCTGCACGGATGATGGTCGACCAAGACCTCTCCAGCCTGCCGGTCCTCGATGGCGACCGCCTGATCGGCATCGTCAGCAAGAGCGATATGTTCAAGATCCTGCTCGAGCTCTTCGGAGCCCGCCACTTTGGCGTACGTGTCTCCTTCATCGTTGATGACAAGCCAGGCACCATCGCCAGGATCAGCCAAGCCCTCAGTGAGGCCGGACTGGACATCATCGCCTTCGGCACCTTCCAGGGTACCGACCCCACCAATGCAATCTGCACCGTCAAGGTCCAGGGCGCCTCGATGGCCAAGGCCGTGGAGATCATCAAGCCCTTTGTCACCCAGCTCTTGGATGTCCGGGAGGTTTGATGGCAAAGACCAAGGACAAACCCACCTTGAAGATCAAGACGGTTGCAGAAAGCCGTCTTGATTCAAAAGCAGGGAGTACCCACCGACGGACTGTCGTCTCAGGCTACGATCCCAAGGCAGATTTTGCCGATGTACTCAAATCTTGGGAACGAAGCGGAGAGGTCAGCACGCTCCCTAAGCGCAGCACGCCCGCTTCGGTCAAATCAGAGCAGAAGAAGAGTTTTGCCGAGATCCTGGCCGTCTGGGAAGGGGAGGAGGAGCAAAAGCCTGCCAAGAGCACGGAGCCGATCAAAAGCAGCAGCCCATACAAGCCCACCAAGGACTTCGGCTCACTGCTCGACGCCTTTGAAGGCAAGAGCGCCAAGACCCGTAAGGTGGTTGAGCACTCTCCACGGCCGGCAGCGCAGCCGACCGGGCCGATGACGCCATCGAAGGCGATCAGCGAGGCATTGGAGGAGAAAGCTGAGCTCGATGCCGAGCGTGGTCAGAAGGCAGCGTGGTCCTTTGCCGATACCTATCGACAGTGGAGCAAGCAAAGCGATGAGGAACAAGCCATCGCCGAAAGCGTTCGAACGGAACGTGAAGCGCACCAGCGCCCGCGCTCGCTCGCTGAGCTACGCGCCCTTGAGCCCGAGGAGACGTTGGATCTCCACGGGATGACCGTGCTGGAGGCGGAGAAGGCGAGCGCTGATTTTTTGCGCCAAGCGAGCTTCAAGCGCTTGGACAAAGTGGCCATCATCACCGGCAAGGGACTACACAATGACAAGGGATACTCGCTGCTGCGCGAGGCTGCACTCTCACAGATCCGCATCAGCGGTGTCGTGCGGGAGGCGTACACACCAAAGGCCCGCTATGGTGGCAGTGGGGTGATCTGGATACTACTGAAAAAAGGGTAGGAGCGAGCGAAGGCCGGTGTAAACCGGCCTTCCTCTTCAATTACCGTTCGCGGTAGATGATGCGTCCCTTGGTGAGATCGTAGGGTGACATGGCGACCCGTACCGTATCTCCGGGGACTATCCGGATATAGTGCTTGCGCATTTTGCCCGACAGGTGGGCAAGGATGACGTGTTTGTTCTGCAGTTCGACGCGGAACATCGTGTTCGGCAGGGCTTCTTTTACAATCCCTTCCACTTCAATTGCTTCTTCTTTAGCCACAAATCCTCCGTATATTTGCTTGAACGCTAGAAAATTATAGGCATTGCCCCTACTTCTGTCAACTGTGGAAAATATCGAAATATCCCTTAATGAAGATCGCTGCGATGATTGCCGGTAGGATGTACTTGAAGTAGATGCGCAGTTTTGATGGGAATTTGACTCCCGTTCCGCTGTCGGCCTCGGCAATGAACTTGTCCCATCCCCATCCATAGCGCCAGGTACAATACAGCGTGAAGATCAGCGATCCGAGGGGCAATAGCGTGGTGCTGACGACAAAGTCCTCCAAGTCGAGCACGTTGGTACCAGCTCCGAAGGGGGTGAAGGCCGACCACTTGTTGAAGCCTAGGATTACCGGAAGGCTCAGGATGGCGATGGCGATGGCGTTGAAGAGCACGGCCTTCTTTCGGCTTGCCCCCTTTGCATCGATCCAGTAGCTGATGATGTTCTCAAAGACAGCGATCAGGGTGGAGAGGGCTGCAAAGCTCATGAAGAGGAAGAAGAGGGTGCCCCAGAAACGGCCGCCAGCCATCTGGTTGAAGATGTTGGGCAACGTGATGAAGATCAGGGACGGGCCGGCATCGGGCTGGACACCGAAGGCGAAGGCTGCGGGGAAGATGATTAGGCCACTGGCCAGGGCGACGATGGTGTCAAGGCTGATGATTCTGATGGCCTCGCCGGTGAGGCGGTTCTGCTTGTCGATGTAGGAGCCGAAGATGGCGATCGATCCAATGCCGAGGCTTAGGGTGAAGAAGGCCTGTCCCATCGCCGCATAGACGGCCTCGAAGAAACCGTTGTTGATGAGGTTGGAAAAATTAGGCACCAGGTAGAACTTAAGCCCTTCGCTGCCGCCCTTCAGAGTCAGGCTGTTGAAGGAGAGGGCGATCATCAAAAAGATCAAGCCGATCATCATCCACTTGGTGATCCGTTCGACACCGCTCTGTAGGCCACGGGCGACCGGCAGAAACCCCAGGATGATGGCGAGCGCCATCCAGAAGGTCATCATGGTCGGGTTTTCGAGCATGCCACCGAAGAAGGCACCGACACCGCCGGTATCGAGGCCGGAGAAGTCACCTTTGAGGGTGTGGAAGAAGTACGCCAAAAGCCAGCCGGTGATGGTGGTGTAGAACATCATCAGGGTGTAGTTGCCCACGATGGCGAACTTGCCATACAGCGACCATCCCCGCTTCTTCGGAGTCAGGGTGGCCAGTGCCAGGCCAATGTTCTGTTGGCTCGCCCGCCCGATGGCCAGCTCCATTACCATGACCGGTAGGCCGAGGATGACCAAAAAGATGATGTAGATGAGAACAAAAGCCGCTCCGCCATACCGGCCGGTAATGAAGGGGAATCTCCAGACGTTGCCCAGTCCAATCGCACACCCTGCTGACAACAGGATGAATCCCAACCTGCTGGCCAATGCTTCTCGCTGCTTCTTCTCTGCCATATCGATCACTCTCTTCCTTTGAACATTGATGAGACTGCCCTGCAGAGGCAATCAGTTCATTCTAGAGGCAAATAGGTACACATTGCAACAGAAAGTTTTGACAGTAACGTTTGTTCTGATGCGTTCTTTTGTTTGACACCTCTATAGGCGCGTGTTATGGTTTTTTCATTATCCGATAAAAAAATGGAGGAAGGTATGAATCTGAAGAAAACCATGTTGGTTCTCGCTTTGGTTCTTGTCATCTCGGGTATGGTCTTTGCCGCAGGCAAGACGGAGACGGTCGCGGAGGCTCCGACGAAGAAGGTCTCCCTCTACGCCAATATCACGGCGATCGAGCCAATTCTTGAGTACTACAACAAGAGTACAGGCTCGGAGGTCGAGTACACGCGTCTCTCCACTGCCCGGTATGTCTCAACGATTCTCACTGAGGTCGAGGCGAAAAAGCTCACCGCTGATGTGGTGCAGGGACCGCTGCCGATCTTGGAGATTCTGCGTGAGCAAGGGGTCTTGGCCAACTATAAGGCAAAGGCCGCCGAGGGGTACCCGGAATGGGCAAAGAAGGATGGCATCTACCTCTTTGGTATCGAGTATGTCGGACTGATCTACAACACCGACCTCGTCAAGCCCGAAGAGGCTCCCAAGCGCTACCAGGATCTCGCCGATCCGAAGTGGAAGGGACACATCGTCATGGCTGACCCGGCAACCCACGCCACCACCATCAGCTGGCTGGTCGGCTTGAAGGAGAATGTCTTCTCCAGCGAAGCTGAGTGGAGGGCCTTCCTCAAGGGTCTGGCAGCCAACGAACCGATGTTCGTCGCTTCCTTCGGGCCGACTCCCGCCCCGCTTGCCAGCGGAGAGAAGAAGATCGGCATCTCGATGCCCAAGTACATTGTCACCCATGCTCCCGCCCCGCTTGACTACGCCAAGATCAGCCCGATGCTCGGCTCTCCGCGGGCCATCGCGTTGACCAAGGGAGCACCGAACCCCCGTGGAGCTGAGCAGTTCCTCGAGTTCTGGCTGGGAGCCGACGCAGCAGGCCGTCTGGCCAACGATGTCGGTGAGTATGTACTGGCCCCGGGTGTCTATCCTCCGATCGCAGGAATCAGCGAAACCGAGGTCATTCCCATTCGCGAGCTCTCTGATGAGGAGCTGCAGAAGTGGGGCGCTGAGTTCGACAAGATCTTCTCGCTCAAATAAAACGTATGATGCAGGCAAGGTAGACGATGGAAATCAAGATCAGAGGATTGAGAAAGCGGTTCTATAGTGAGGGCAAGGTGATCAACGCCCTCGATGGGGTTGACCTCGACATCGAGGCGAACAAGATCTTTACCCTGCTCGGGCCTTCGGGCTGCGGCAAGACGACGCTGCTACGGTGTATCGTAGGTCTGGAAACCCCTGATGAGGGGGAGATCCAGATCGGTGACACCATCGTGTGGTCAAAAGAGAAGGGTATCTATGTCCCTACCGAGAAGCGACAGCTGGGGATGGTCTTCCAGACCTACGCCATCTGGCCTCACATGAACGTCTTCAACAACGTCGCCTACCCCCTGCAGAATATGAAACTGCCCAAGGCAGAGATCGCCAAACGGGTGGCCAAGACCTTGAAGTTCGTGCAGTTGGAGGGGTATGAAGGCCGCCCCTCCACCCGCCTCTCCGGCGGGCAGCAACAGCGCGTTGCCCTCGCTCGCGCCCTCGTAGCTGAGCCGAAGGTGATCCTTTTCGATGAACCGCTCTCCAACCTCGATGCCAAACTGCGCGAAGAGACACGAAAGGAGTTGAAGACCTTCCTCGGGGAGTTGGGCATCACCGCTGTCTACGTCACCCACGACCGGGTTGAGGCGTTGGCGCTCTCCGATATGATCGGGGTGATGAATCGAGGCAACATCGTTGAGCTGGGCACACCGAAGAAGATCTACTTCGATGCAGACCACCAATTCGTCGCCGATTTCATCGGTCGGGCCAACTTGGTGCCTGCTGCGATTGTTGCCCAGCAGGAGGCCTCCACTATCGTGCAGACGGCCTTGGGGCAGATCAAGTGCCATCGCCGCACCTTCGCCGCCGACGATGAGCTGGTCCTCTGCCTGAGGCCGGAGTTCATCGAGGTCGAAAAAATCGAAGGCAGTGATGTGAACCACCTTGAAGGGGTCATCAGGCAGATGATCTTCGTCGGGGAGGTATACGAGACCGAGGTAGATGTCGCAGGCCAGCGGATCATGGTCAAGCTCGATCCGACGACCCCGTACAACGAGGGCGATCGTGTCACGCTGAGCGTGAAGGCCGAACACTGCCTTCTTGTCTCAAAGTAGGGGGGAGCATGGAGCGACGAAACCGAAACCTGACCTACTCCCTCATTGTCGTGGTGAGCCTGCTCACCGTTGCCCCGGTGTTGATGCTGATCATCGGCAGCTTCTCCAACAACCTCAACTCCTTCGGCAACTTCACCGTCAAGAAGTATGTTACCGTCTATACCGACCCGATGCTCGCATCGATCCTCGGCAATACGGCGCTCTTCGTTTTGGGCTCGGCGGCTTTTGCCACCGTGCTGGCCCTCTTTCTTGCATATCTGAACAACCGCACCGATATCCCGTTCAAGTTCCTCTTCAAGGTGCTATCGGTCATGCCGATGATGATTCCCCACGTCCTCTTCGGCGTCAGTTGGGCGCTTTTGCTCAATCCATCGAACGGCATCCTCAATATGTGGTTGCAAAAGCTCTTCATGCTGCCTAAGGCGCCGTTCAACATCTACACACTACCGGGGATGATCGTCGTGGAGGGGCTTTTGGACCTTCCGGTGGCCTATCTGATCATATCACCGGCGATGGGAGCCTTCGATGCCTCCCTTGAGGAGTCGTCGCGCGTCTTCAAGAGCGGACCGATCAAGACGCTCTTTCGCATCACGCTGCCGATTCTCAGGCCGGCGATCATGGCGGCCTTCATCCTGTGCGTGGTGCGTGGCCTAGCCTCCTTCAGCGTCCCGTCGGTGCTTGGGATGCCCGGCCGGATCTATGTGCTGAGCACGTTCATCTACCGGGTGGTGACGATGAGCCTGATTGCAGACTACGGCAAGGCTGCAGCCATCGGGATGAGCATCCTCGTCATCTCGGTCGGGTTGATCTACGTCTATCGATACTTCACCCGCTCAAGCGACAAGTTCGTGACAGTCAGCAGCCGAGGTTTCAAGCCGACGGTCGTAGAGCTGCGCAAGGCGAAGATCCCCTTGTTCATCGTCCTGTTGATCATCTCCTTCGTCCTGATCGTCCTACCGGTCCTCGTCCTGCTCTACACCTCGCTGATCCCCTACGTCATGGTACCGGGGAGGCAAGCGTTCAGCGCGATGAGCCTTCAGAACTGGCGGGTGGTCATCAAAGACCCGATTTCGCTCAGATCATTGAACAACAGCCTCTTCCTTGGCTTGGCCGGGGCAACGCTCGGGGCGTTTCTGTCGATCCTGGTCGCCTATGTCATCGTCAAGGTGAAGAGTAAGGCCTCCGGCTTTCTGGAGTCCATCAGTTTCCTCTCTTTCTCCTTTCCCGGGATCGTCATCGGTATCGGCTTTATGTGGTACTTTGTCCGCACACCACTCTATGCGACGATCTGGGCGCTCTTCTTTGGCTATGTGGCCACCTATCTGCCATACGGCATTCGCCCGATGACCAGTGCGTTTGTCCAGATCCATAGCAGCCTCGAGGAGTCCTCCTTAGTCTGTGGCGCCTCCTTCGCCACGACGATGCGACGCATCGTCATCCCGCTCTTGGTCCCAGGCATCGTCTCAAGCTGGGTCCTGCTTGCCTCGATGTTCTTCCGTGAGCTCTCGATCTCGGTGGTCCTCAGCCGTCCAGGCACCGAGGTACTCGCTGTCCAGATCCTTCGCTTCAGCGAAGATGGGCAGTGGGGTCGCCTCTCCGCCCTCGGCCTGATCATGATTGCCATCTCCACCATCATGGTGGCCACTGTCAATGCCATCGGCAGTCGTTTCAAACCCGGAGAGGTGCGAGAAAAACGCACCAAGGTAGCAGCTCAGCGGCTTGTGGCGATCGGCTGAGGTGACGACGGGCTTCGATAGGGCACCACTGCAATCCTGTGCGGTGGTGTTTCTTTTTGTGATCATGGGAACACTGTGTTCGATTTTTTGCTACTGCGTTGACAATAGAGGCATACAACGGCAAGATATGCCAAATACTAGTGAGCAAACATGAGGTGACACAATGGTAAAAGAGAGTGCATTGAACGCATACCTGGCCCGCCCTGGTCGGATCGAGGCCGCGATGGTCTCCTATACAGCAGCCCTCGACCAAATCGCAGCGGTCGAAGCGGAGGTAGCACGACGGATCGTCAATGAATTGGCTGACCAACGCAGCCACCTCAAGCTCATCGCCAGTGAGAACTTCTCCTCGATGGCAGTCCAGCTTGCCATGGGGAACCTGCTTACCGACAAATACAGCGAAGGCTATCCCTACCACCGCTTCTACGCCGGATGCGAGAACGTGGATGCGATCGAGGCGCTTGCCTGTGACTACGCCAAGCAGCTCTTTGGCGCCGAATATGCCTATGTGCAGCCCCACAGCGGCGCTGATGCAAACCTCGTCGCCTACTGGGCGATTCTCAATACCCGCGTCCAAGTTCCCACTCTCGCCCAGATGGGCATCACCAACGTCGCCGACATGAGCCGGCAGGATTGGGATACGATCCGCCAGGCGATGGGCAACCAGCGCCTCTTGGCCCTCGATTACTACAGCGGCGGCCACCTGACCCACGGCTACAGGCAGAACGTGTCGGCTCAGATGTTCGATGCATACAGCTATAGCGTCGATGAGAAGAGCGGGTTGCTCGACTATGATGAGATCGAGCGCCTTGCCCACCAGATCAAGCCCCTGATCCTGCTGGCCGGCTACTCCGCCTACCCGCGGCGCATCGACTTCAAGCGCATGGGCCAGATCGCCAAGAGCGTGGGAGCGGTCTTCATGGTGGATATGGCGCACTTTGCAGGCTTGGTGGCCGGCAAGGTCTTCACCGACGAGTATAACCCTGTCCTCTGGGCCGATGTGGTGACCACCACGACCCACAAGACGCTGCGTGGCCCGCGTGGGGGTATGGTGCTTGCCAAAGCTGAATTTGCCGAGAGCATCGACAAAGGCTGTCCCCTGATCCTTGGCGGTCCGCTTCCCCACATGATGGCTGCCAAGGCCGTAGCCTTCAAGGAGGCTCTCGATCCTTCGTTTGCCCACTACGCCCAGCGCGTGGTCGAGAACTCCCAGGCCTTGGCCGCTGCCTGCATCAAGGAAGGGATCACCGTCGCCACCGGCGGCAGTGACAACCACCTCATGCTCCTCGATGTCCGCTCCTTCGGTCTCAATGGCCGTCAGGCGGAGAGTGCTATGCGCGACTGTGGGGTGACACTGAACCGCAACTCGCTGCCTTTCGATCCCAATGGGCCGTGGTACACCAGCGGCCTGCGGATCGGCACTGCAGCACTGACCACCCTTGGTATGGGGGCAGAGCAGATGGAGGAGGTCGCCTCGATCATCGCCTTGGTGCTGCGCAATACCAAGGCAGCAATCCTGACCAAGGGGGCCAATGCAGGCGCTTTGAGCAAGGCTCGGGCCGAAACCGACGATGCGGCTCGCCAAGAAGCGAGGGCGCGCGTGGTGGCACTCCTTGATCGTTTCCCCCTCTATGCTGAGCTTGATCTGCCCTTCCTACAGGCCCATTTTGGCTGAGGCTGTACAACAAGGGGCGCCGATGGTAGCATTGACGGTGGTTGGAGGAGACCTATGAGTACAATTAACGAGCATGTGCGCTATAGCCAGGACCATGAGTGGGTGCGCATCGAAGGGAAGAAGGCATATGTGGGCATCAGTGACCACGCCCAGGCTGAGCTTGGAGAGATCGTCTATGTCGAGTTGCCGCCGGTAGGGGAGCGCTATGAACAAGGCGAGGAGATCTCGACGGTGGAGAGCGTTAAGGCAGCGAGTGCTATTATCAACCCGATCGCCGGGGTGGTCAGCGAGGTCAACGAGCAGCTCGATGGGTCACCGGAGTTGATCAACGAGGATTGCTACACAGCCCACCTCTACGTGCTCAGTGACTTTGATCAGGGCCAATACGACGGACTGCTTGACCCACAGGCGTACGCAACCTTTCTTGCAACACTATAATTGATGATATCCCTGCCGCCTTCGGGCGGCATCGTTCTGTCCGTGCACGTGGAGGTGTCACTTGATCTACCCCTATATTCCCCACACTGATGAAGATCGTCGCGCGATGCTCAAAGCTATCGGCGTAGCATCGATCGACGAACTCTTCAGCGACCTGGGCGCTGACTTGCTGCTGGAGGACTCGGTGCCCATCAGCCATGGGAGGACCGAGGATGAGGTGCAGCGGATGATCGATTCGATCGCCCAGCGCAATATCCGCGGCATCCCGTTCTTGGGTTGTGGCTGCTACGACCACATCACCCCCGCCACAGTCAAAGCTCTCTCCTCGCTGCCTTCCTTCGTCACTGCCTACACCCCCTACCAGGCCGAGATGAGCCAGGGGTTGCTGCAGGCCATCTTTGAATTCCAGTCGATGGTCTGTGAGATCACCGGCCTCGATGTCGCAAACGCCTCCCTCTACGACGGCGCCAATGCCGCTGTAGAGGCGGCAAGCCTCATGATCGCCTCAAAGCGCAAGGCAACGACGATCCTGGTCAGTGAGACCATCCACCCCTTTGTTCTGAACGTGTTGAGGACGTGGGCTCTGGGGACAGCCCATACGATTGGGCTGCTACCACAGATCAACGGGACCGCTGACTTTGACCAGCTTTCCGAACTGCTGGACGACGAGGTCGCCGGCCTGATCGTCCAGAGTCCCAATCGCTATGGCCTCTTGGAGGACTATACCTCAGTAGCCGAGACGCTGCATCAGAAGGGGATGTTGTTGACCATCAGCGCTGACCCGTTGTCGCTTGCCATCCAACGCAGCCCGGCTGAGTGGGGTGCCGACATCGCCATCGGCGACACCCAGGCCCTTGGCCTTCCGCTCGCCTTCGGCGGTCCGTCATGTGGCTACATGGCAGTGACCAAGGCCCTGATGCGCCGTATTCCTGGCAGAGTGGTCGGAGCCACGGTCGACAACGCAGGAAGGCGCGGATATACCTTGACCCTTCAGGCGCGTGAGCAGCATATCAAACGTGAGCGCGCCACCAGCAATATCTGCTCAAACCAGGCACTTGCGGCCCTGATGACCACGATCCACCTCTCGAGCCTCGGTTGGGGTGGAATGGTGGAGGCCGCTAGCCAGAGCTATGCCAAAGCCCACTACTTGGCCTACCACCTAGCCCAGCTGCCCGGGGTCACCCTGATCTGGGACAAGCCGTTCTGGTGTGAGTTCCCGCTGCTCTTCAACGATGCCAAGCGGATGCGCAAGTTCTTGCAAGAGCTACGCAATGAGGGAATCTTTGCCGGAGTGCGGCTCTCCACTCTCACGCGCAAAAGCTCCGATGAGCTGGTGCTCTTGGTAGCGGTGACCGAAAAACGAAGCCGGGAGGAGCTTGAGCTCTACCTTGCAGCTGCCCGGAGGGTATTGAAATGAGCGAACCGTTGTTGATCGACCTCTCCAAACGTGGACGCAAGGCATACTGCTACCCCCCGCTGGATCTGCCCCGTGGCTTTGATCAGGCCCTGCCTGATCTGCCCGAGCACCTGACTCGCCAAAAGCCAGCTCGCCTGCCTGAGGTCGCCGAGCTGGATGTGGTACGCCACTTCACCCGTCTCTCCAACCTCGTCCACGGGGTTGATAACGGGATGTACCCACTGGGATCGTGCACGATGAAGTACAACCCCAAGCTCGGTGAGCACATCGCTGCGATGGAGCAGTTCACCCACATCCACCCGCTGCAGGACATCTCGACGGTGCAGGGGTGTCTGTCGGTGATGTACAACCTCTTGGAAGACCTCTCCTCGATCACGGGCATGAGCTGGGGGAGTCTGCAACCCTGCGCTGGCGCCCATGGCGAATACACCGGCCTGAAGATGATCAGCGCCTACTTCCTTGAAAAAGGAGAGACACAGAGACGGCGCGTTCTCATTCCCGTCAGCGCCCATGGTACCAACCCCGCAAGCGCAGCGGTAGTTGGGTTTGACGTCGTGGAGGTGAAGAGCAACAAGGACGGGCTGGTCGATATCGAGGATCTGGCCCCCAAGCTCGATGAGACCGTCGCCGCCCTGATGCTCACCAACCCAAACACCCTTGGTCTCTTCGAGAAGGAGATCCTCACTATCAGCGAGATGGTCCATGATGTGGGAGGATTGCTCTACTACGACGGGGCGAACCTCAATGCCATCATGGGAATGGCGACACCCGGGGATATGGGCTTTGATGTCCTACACCTCAACCTCCACAAGACCTTCTCTACGCCCCACGGTGGCGGTGGCCCGGGCAGTGGGCCGGTGATGGTCAACGACCGCCTACGCCCCTTCTTGCCCAAGCCCGACATCGAGCTGACCGACAGCGGATATGTCTACCGCTGGGACGGGGAGCAGTCGATCGGCAAAGTCAGCATGTTCTGGGGTAACTTCCTTGTGGCCCTGCGCGCCTACGTCTACATCCTCAGGATGGGAAGCGAGGGGATCAAGGCGGCGAGCCAACATGCGGTGCTCAATGCCAACTACCTTGCCGCCAAGATCGGCGAACGCATCGCCATCCCCTACGGCAAACGTGCCATGCACGAGTTCGTCGCCAGCGCCAAGGCCCTCAGACACGAAAACGGGACCACAGCCCAGGATTTGGCCAAGACCTTGATCGATGAGGGCTATCACCCACCGACAGTCTACTTCCCCCTCCTGGTCGAGGAAGCCTTGATGTTCGAGCCGACCGAGAGCGAGAGTGTTGAGAGCCTGGATAGATTTGTCGAGGCGTTCTTCAGGGTCCTCGACCTCGCAGAACGCGACCCGGAGTACCTGAAGGAGGCTCCACACCACACGCCGGTCGGGCGCTTGGATGAAGTGAGGGCAGTCAAGGAGCCTGAGCTGCGGTACTAGTGCTTCTTTTGCTTTGCAGTCTGCTCATAATTGGGGTATCTTGTTCCTATGAGCAGACTATTGATTCAAAACGGACTTATTGTTGATACCGAGTGGACGCGCCATGCCGACATCCTCATCGAGGATGGGGTCGTGGTGCGGATCGCCAACGAGATCGATGAGCGCACAGTGGGCGAAGGGTGTGAGATCATCCACGCCGAGGGGCTGTGCATCCTGCCGGGCATCATCGATGCGCACACCCACTACCACCTCGAGAGCCGGGGGACTGTCACCGCCGATTCCTTTGAGCAGGGGAGCAAGGCTGCCTCCTACGGGGGGGTGACCACGGTCATTGATTTCGCCGATGATGACAAGAAGGGCTCGCTTGCAGCCTGCGCCCAACGACGGATCGACGAGATGGGTGCGTCGATGGCGATCGATTTCTCACTGCACCAAGGAGTCTACGAGCTACGACCGACCCTGAAGGCCGAGCTCGCAGATCTTGCACAACTGGGAGTGAAGGTCATCAAGCTGTTCACGACCTACAAGAACGTCGGCTACATGATCGAAGAGCGCGCACAGCTTAAGGAGATCTTTGCGCTGTGCAAAGAGAGCGGTATCTTGGTCAGCGTCCACTGTGAGGATGATCAGACCATCCAAGAGGCAATAGCAGCGTACCGTGGACCGTGGGGGCCGCCCTCCCACGCCCATCTCAGGCCCAGTGAGGCCGAGGCACGGGCCATCGAGCTCGTCGGCACCATCGCCTTGGAGCTGGACATGCCCATCTACGTTGTTCACCTCTCAAGCCTCGCCGGCCTTGAAATGGTCAGGACGCTACGCAGCAAAGGACTGAGGATCATCGTCGAGACAACACCCCACTACCTTTTCTTGGACAAGAGCAAGCTTGAAGGCGATGATGGCGCCCTCTTTGTGATGACGCCGCCGCTACGCACCGAGGAGGACTGTAAGGCCTTGCAGCAGGCGCTGCTCAACGGCGAGATCCAGATCGTCGCCACCGACCACTGCGCCTTCTCCAAGGAGCAGAAGTTGCAAAGTAGCGACAGCCGTACCATTTTGCCGGGGGTGCCCTCAAGTGAGGAGTTATTGCCGCTGATTTACACCTTTGCTGCCAAGAGCGGGCGTATCGGAATCCAGCAGGTGGTCAACCTGCTCAGCACCGCCCCAGCCAAGGCGTTCGGTCTCTACCCCCGTAAGGGGGCTATCAGGGTAGGCAGCGATGCCGACTTGGTGCTCTTCGACCCTGACTATGCGTGGACCATCACCAATGGGTCTGTCCACAGTGCAGCGGGATACTCGCCCTACAATGGCACTGCGGTCCTCGGCAAAGCCGTGATGACGTATTTGCGCGGCAGGCTGGTGATGGGAGACTCGGTGTACCTGGGCATCCCGGGCAACGGACAGTTCATCGCCCAACAGCATGTCGGGCGCGGCAAGACAGTGATGCACTAGGAGAGGCGATGATAGAGGGAATTTTGTTTGATATGGATGGGGTCCTCATCGATAGTGAGCCCATCATCCTGCGTGCCGCCCAGCTTTACTTTCAAAGGCGTGGCATCGAGGCACGTGCTGAAGAGTTCACCCCGTTTGTCGGCGCCGGTGATCGCCGGTACCTGGTGGGGGTAGGCAAGAGTCATGGCCTTGAGCTTGACTTCGACGCCGAGCGGGAGGAGCTCTACGACCTCTACGCAGAGGCGGCGGCCGATGCCGCCTCCTTTGCGGGAGTGCACACCTTCCTTGGCGATGCACAGCGTTCGGGCTTGAAGATCGCCCTTGCCACCGGCAGTGAGCGGCGCAAGGCGCTGATCAACCTGGCTGCCGTCGGCCTTTGCGAGGCGGACTTCGATGTGGTGGTCACCGGTGAACAAGTGGCACGCAACAAGCCAAATCCTGATATCTACCAGCTTGCAGCCTTGTCGATGGGGCTGAGCAC
>LVBE01000050.1 GCA_001603105.1 Spirochaetales bacterium Spiro_03 | reverse complement strand
GCTGGTGAAGAACCTCGCCGGCAAGAAGGTCGACCAGGTCCTCATCGGCTCGTGTACCAACTCGAGCTATGTTGACATGAAGAAGGTCGCCGATATCATGGATGGGCACACGGCAGCCGACCATGTGAGCTTTGGCATCGCCCCGGGAAGTCGTGAGGTGCTGATGATGCTCAGCGGCGACGGCTCGTTGGCAAAGCTGGTGCAAAGCGGGGCCCGGATCTTGGAGAGCGCCTGTGGCTTCTGCATCGGAAACCACCAGAGCCCTGGCACCGACGAGGTGAGCCTGCGTACCAGCAACCGCAACTTTGAGGGACGCAGCGGCACCAAGAGCGCCCTTGTCTATCTAGTAAGTCCTGAGACTGCGGCCTTGGCCGCCATCACCGGCGTCATTACCGATCCGCTCGGCGACCATGGCATCCCCTATCCCAAGGTCATCCAGCCCACATCATTCATCGTCGATGACTCGATGCTGATCTTCCCCCCCGAGGATGGCGCAAGTGTCCAGATCATCCGCGGTCCCAATATTGGAGATCCACCGGCCAACACCCCTCTGAAGGATGACCTCGATGGCTATGTGACCATCAAGGTGGGGGATAAGATCACCACCGACCACATCATGCCCGCAGGCTCCAGGCTCAAGTACCGCTCCAATATCCCGGTGTACTCCAAGTACGTCTTCGAGCCGATCGACGAGTTCTTCGCAAGCCGCTGCATCGAAAACCAGGATCGGGGCAAGGACAACTTCATCATCGCCGGTGCCTCCTACGGGCAGGGATCGAGCCGTGAGCACGCTGCCATCTGTCCGATGTACCTGGGGGTGAAGGCGGTCATCGCCCTCTCGATCGAGCGGATCCACCAAAACAACCTCTGCAACTTCGGCATCATCCCGCTTACCTTCCAAAACGAGGAGGATTATGAGAAGTTCGACCAGAACGATGAACTGGTCATTGAGAACATCAAGGAGCAGATCAAGGGACGCAGCGTGGTATTGAAGAACAAGAGCCGGGCGTGTGAGATCGTCCTCGACTGTGATGTGACTGATGAGCAGCGAGCCATGTTGATCAGCGGTGGATTGCTCAATATCCTCAAGGAGCGGATCTGATGGAGCACATACGCATTGGCTACATCGAAGGCGATGGGATCGGAAGCGAGATCACCTCGGCAATGAAGGCTGTCGTGGCGGCGGCGGTCAAGGCGTCGTACGGCCAAAAAAAGCAGATCGAGTTCGTCGAGCTGCTTGCTGGGCAGAAAGCCCTTGCACAGACTGGCTCATCGCTGCCCGATGAGACGATCGCCTATATCCAGGAGCACAAGGTTGCCATCAAGGGGCCGCTTGCCACCGCGGTGGGGCAGGGGCAGCGGTCGCTGAACGTAGAGCTGCGCCAGCGCCTTGACCTCTATACGTGCCTCAGGCCGGTCGAGTACTACGACGGGGTGCCCTCTCCGTTGAAGCGCCCCGAGCTCATCGACATGGTGGTCTTTCGGGAGAACACCGAGGACATCTACGCCGGCATCGAGTGGGATGCCGACACGGACGAAGCTAAGACGGTCATCTCCTTTCTCACCGACCGGATGGGAGTGGACAAGATCCGCTTTCCCCACTCAAGCAGCATCGGCGTCAAGCCGGTCTCCAAAGAGGGCAGTGAACGCCTGATCCGCTCGGCGATCGACTGGGCGCTGAAGAATCAGCGCCGCAGCGTGACGTTGGTGCACAAGGGCAACATCATGAAGTACACCGAAGGTGGATTCAGGCGATGGGGCTATGAGTTGGCCCAGCGTGAGTTCGGCGCCCAGAGGCGCGATGACGGCAGCATTGCCATCCCGCGCTCCGGTATGGAGGACCTGCTCATCAACGACTGTATCTGTGATGCGTTTTTACAGAACATCCTCATCAAGAGCGATGCCTACGATGTAATCGCCACCTTGAATCTCAACGGTGACTACATCAGCGACGCCCTTGCCGCCGGGGTGGGGGGCATAGGCATTGCCCCGGGGGCGAACATCAACTGGGAGAGCGGACACGCAATCTTTGAGGCGACGCATGGCACCGCGCCAGATATCGCCGGCAAGGATATGGCCAACCCGCTGTCGCTGATCCTCAGTTCGGCGATGATGCTCTCGTATCTGGGTCTCGATGAGGCTGAGCGGAGGATCCGCCAGGCGGTGAGGCAAACCATCGCCGAAGGGAGCGTGACCGCTGACTTCTACCACGCCATGGCCAAGGAGGGCAGGAGCGCGACCTTGTTGGGTACCCGCTCCTATGCCGACCGCCTCATCGCACTGCTCTAGCGATCTTCCAGTGGACTGACCTTGCGTACGTGCGGTCCGCTGTACACCTGCCGTGGGCGCCCGATCTTCTGATAGGGGTCGTGGCGCCACTCAAGCCAGTGGGCGATCCAACCTGGCAGGCGTCCCATGGCAAAGAGGACGGTGAACATCGACTCGGGGATGCCCATGGCGTGAAAGATGATGCCGGTATAGAAGTCCACGTTCGGATAGAGGTTGCGTTCGATGAAGTAGGGGTCACTGAGGGCGACCTCCTCCAGTTGCATGGCAATCTTCAAGAGCGGGTCGGCGTAGTTTTCGCTGCCGAGGATCTGCTGACAGAGGCGCTTTGCGATCTTTGCGCGTGGATCGTAGGTCTTGTAGATCCGATGGCCGAAGCCAAAGAGGCGGAAGGGGTCTTCCTTGTCCTTTGCCTTGGCGATGACCTCTTCGATGGTCAACCCCTCGTTATGGATCTGCAGCAGCATCTGCATCACCTCCTGGTTGGCCCCGCCATGCTTGCTGCCCCACAGGGCACAGCAGCCTGCGGCAACCGACGCATAGAGGTTTGCGTCGCTTGAGGCGACCAGGCGTACTGCGCTTGTGGAGCAGTTTTGCTCATGGTCGGCGTGGAGGATCAACAGGGTGTTCAATGCCTTCACGTGCAGTGGGTCGGGCACGTAGGCGTTGACGGAGGTGTGGAACATCATGTTGAGGAAGTTCTCACAGTAGGAGAACTTGTAGGAGGGGTCGACGAAATCGAGCCCGTTCATCTGCCGATAGCTGAAGGCGGCGATGGTACGCATCTTTGACAGCAGGCGGCTGACGGTCAGGTCGACGTTCTCCTCCGGATCGACATCGGCGATCTCCGGGTAGAAGGCCGATAGGCTGGCGACCATGGCGCTGAGGATCGACATCGGATGGGCTTCTTGGGGGAAGTCACGGAAGAAGTTACGCATGTCGACGTGCAGAAGCGAGTGGCGGTTGAGCATCTCGGCATACAGATGGCGTTCCTCGAGATTGGGCAGCTCCCCTTTGATCAGCAGGTAGGCGACTTCGACGAAGTCACAGTGCTCGACCAGATCTTCGATGTCGTAGCCACGGTAGCGGAGGATTCCCTGCTCGCCATTGACGTAACAGATCGAGCTCATGCAGCTGCCGGTGTTGACGAAGCCCGGATCGTAGGTAATGTAGCCGGTGCTCTTGCGTAGCGCGGTGATATCGATCGACTTGTCGCCCATGTTGTCGGTGATGACGGTAAGGGCAATCTCTTTCTCAGGGAGGATCAATGTTGCTTTGTTCGTGTCAATGTCCATATAGGTACCTCCGTACAGGGAATTTATGCACTCTATCCCATAATTTGGGTTTTGCAAATACACGGACTTTTCTTTTGGCTCAAGCGCCGCTATACTAGGTCCATGCACGATGATTCGCACATCCAGAGCCTCACCCTTCCCCCCGAGGAGGCTATCGTCGATATCGCCGACTTTTTCAAGGTCTTCGGGGACCCCACCAGGCTGAAGATCCTCTTCTTGCTCGAGGCAGGGGAGCGAGGCGTCTCCTCGATCAGCGAGGAGCTCGGGATGCAGCAGTCAACCATCAGCCAGCAGCTGAAACTACTGCGCGCCAGCCGTTTGGTGCGCTTTCGCAAGGATGGGCGCAGTGTGCTCTATCGCCTCGACGATGAGCACATCCACGACATCCTTGCCCTCGGAAAGGAGCACTGGGAGGAGCTGGCCTAAGCGCGCCTGGATGAGGCGATCAGGCGGATCGCATTGATGTTGATGAAGCCTTTGCAATCCACCGGCTGGTACCCCCCGCTCTTGTCCATTGAGCCGAGCGCCTCGTCGTAGAGGGAGTAGGGGCTCTGCACCCCGGCGAAGATCACGTTGCCCTTGTAGAGGGCCACCCGGCTGGTACCGGTGACGTGCTTCTGGCTCTGGGTGAACGCTGCGCGCAGCATCTCGAACTCCGGGCTGCCCCAGTATCCGTTGTAGATGAGCGTTGCGTAGGTGGGCATGAGGCTGTCGCGCAGGTGCATCACCTCCTTGTCCATCGTGATTCCCTCAAGGTTGCGGTGGGCCTTCCACAAAATCTCACAGCCCGGCGTCTCATAGACACCCCGGCTCTTGATCCCCACGTAGCGGTTCTCCACCATGTCCACGCGCCCGATCGCATTGTCGTGTCCGATCGCATTGAGATAGAGAACCATCTTCAGTGGGTCGGTGACCGTCGTCTGATCTCCCTCGTTGGTCACCTTGACGGGGATGCCGTCCTTGAACTCGATGGACAGCACCGTCTCCTCATCGCTCGCCTGCTGTGGGCTGAGGGTGATGGAGTAGACATCCAAGTCGGCTCGCTTGGACGGATCTTCAAGGATTCCTGCCTCATGGCTGATGTGGATCAGGTTCTCATCCTCGCTGTACGGCTTCTTCGTCGATGCCTTGATGGGGATGCCGTGCTCTTGGGCATAGGCGATCATGTCGCTGCGTCCTTCGAACTGGCCGAGCCACTCTGGGTCCTTCCAGGGGGCGATGATCTTGGCTTCGGGCATGTGCATGTAGTAGCCCAGCTCAAAGCGCACTTGGTCATTGCCCTTGCCCGTTGCCCCATGGGCGAGGTAGACCGTCCCCTCGGCCTTTGCGATCTCAACCTGCCGCTTGGCGATGATCGGCCGGGCTAGCGAGGTGCCGAGCATGTAGGTACCCTCATAGATGGTGTTGGCCTGCAGTGCCGGGTAGATGTAGTCGGTAACCAACTGGTGGCGCAGGTCTTCGATGTACACCTTCTGCGCGCCAGTGGCCAACGCCTTCTGCCTGATCGCCTCAAAATCTTCGTTCTGTCCGACGTTTGCCACATAGGCGATGACATCGAAGCCTTTGTTGGCCAACCACTTCAAGATTACCGAGGTGTCAAGGCCTCCGCTGTATGCCAGGATGATCTTCTCTTTCTGCATGACTGTCTCCCTATCGTTGGAGCACAGTGTAGTGAAGCAATTGGTCCTTGGCAAGAGGGGTGTGCATAAATATTCAATAAAATTTGTATATACAGGGTAAATAATGGATATATGGCAAAATTGATGAATGTATATGCATAAAAACTAATTCGAATTATATCGAAACAGCCTTGAAAAATGTTCGGCCAGCCACTATACTACCTTGGTAAGGGGTAGGCGATGCTAGAGTTAAGGAACGTTACAAAACGCTATAGAGCGGCGGGCAAGGCGGCGGTCGACTCCTTGGACCTGACGGTTGAAGACGGGGCGATCTTTGGCTTTCTCGGACCCAATGGAGCAGGCAAGTCCACGACTATCAGGATGATCGTCACCCTCCTCAGAGCCGACAGCGGCACCATAGCCTTCGATGGGGTGGGCAGCACCGTCGATGTGGCGTACAAGCGCCTGGTCGGCTACTGTGCCGACGAGCCGCTCTTCTATGAGAAGATGACCGGCCTGCAGCATTTGTCGTTCATCGCCGACATCCACCGCCTCGATGCATCGACGAGGAAGGCCCGGATCGATGAACTGGCAGGGCGTCTTGAGCTCGGCGGTGCACTCAGTGACCCGATCGCCTCATACTCCCATGGAATGAAACAAAAGCTCAGCATCATTGCAGCGCTGTTGCACCAACCGCGTCTGTTGGTCCTCGATGAGCCGATGGTCGGCCTTGACCCCAAGGCCTCCTTCACCCTCAAAACACTGCTGCGCCAGTACGCCCAAAAGGGCAATACGGTCTTCTTCTCAACCCACGTGCTCGAGGTCGCCCAAGAGCTCTGTACCACGTTGGGCATCATCGACGAGGGCAGGCTCCTCTACAGCGGCTCCTTTGAGCAGCTACGTACGCTCAACGGCTCACAGGGGCAGAGTCTTGAAGACCTCTTTCTCTCCTTGACCGAGGAGATGCCATGAACATGGTCGGTCTGTTGGTCAGGGGGTATTGGGTCGGCACCAAACCCCTGTTGACGTTGGTGCAGCGCCTGGGCATCAGACGCTCCGGCAGGCGGACCAAAGGGCCGATGATGGTCATCCTCACCCTCCTTGCCTTCTTGTTGTTCGCGTATTTTGCTGCGATGCTCACCTTCACCTATTGGGGGTATCAGAGCCTGGGCATGATGGTCGGCAAGCCGTACCTGGCCCTCTTTCTGGCTATCCTCGTCGGTTCGATCGGGACGGCGGTCATCGCCTTTTCGTCGCTCGGCACTCTGCTCTACGGTGCACCTGATGTACGTCTGCTCGCAACCCTTCCCATAGCTGGGTGCGATCTTGCCGCGAGCCGGCTGATCATCATCTGGACGCTCTATGCCCCCCTCTACGCCTTCATGACCCTGCCGGCCTATATCATTGCAGCATGGATCGACGGCTTCAAGGTCCTGTTGGCACTGGCGGCGCTGGTAAATCTCCTCTTCGGTCCGCTCGCTTCGCTGTCGATTTTACTCGTGGTGCTAGTCGCCGGCCAACGCATTGGCGTCGGTCGACGGTTTCCTACCGTAGGCAGAATTGTCGCGATGCTGCTCTTCATGCTCTTCTTCGTCGGTCTCTCCGCCTTGATGACCCGCTCTTTGGATAGCAGTGGGGCCTTGGCCCACGACTATCAGCGGATGATTGCCAACCTCGTGCCGGCCTTGGACCGTCTGATCGGTCTCTTCCCGCTCTCTGCGCTCTTGGCGCGTGGAGGGTTTGAACCACTGCCGCTTCTTGCATCGCTGCTCATCCTCGCCCTCTGTGGCGCTCTTGCCACCGCCCTGGTCGTCGTCGGCTACCAGGATGTTCGCATCGGCTATGGGTGTTCTACATCACAGCCCAAGGTGCGCCATCGACGGCGGTGGCGCATCAAGAGCCCGCTCGCTGCCCTAATCGGCCGAGAGGTGGTGATCATCAAAAGCGAAGGGCTCTTCGTCTTTGAGGTGGTCGGCGAACTGTTGATCCCGCTGATCCTCATCCTTGTCTGGGCGATAACCGGAACGCTGGGTGAGATGGCAACGATCGCCGAGACGGTGGTCAGCCTACCGGTCGCCGCCGAAGTAATCTTTTTGATCCTCGCCCTGGTCGCCTCCATGACGATGATCAGCAGCACCAGCGCCTCGCGCCAGGGTCGCCACCTCGCTTTTGACCGCCTGTATCCACTTATGGCACGCACCTTTGTCAAAGCCAAGCTGCTCTTCCACCTCGCGGTCGTGGGGACGATGAACCTCATCTACCTCGCCTCAGCCCTGGTCTTGATAAAACATTCTCTGGCGAATCTGTGGTGGATGGCCCCGCTCTCCCTTGCAACGATAGCGGCACTAGCGTTGCTGCAGCTTGCCATCGACTATCACAATCCACATGAAGAGTGGACCGAGGCGCGCCAGGCGATGAAGTCCAACCCCAATGGGCTCTTCGGCCTGGTGGTTGCCTTACTCTTTGGTGTTGTCATTGCGCTGTGCCTCATCGTCCTGCCCATCATCGGCGTGCCTAGGGCGATCGCTCGCCTCGTCTATGCCGTGCTGCTCACCCTCATCCTGGCGCTCTCTTACCGCCTGGCAGTCAAGTCCGCCGAGGGGGCGCTCTCAAGGTAAGACTCGATGCGCCTTGCGAGGCTGGGCAGGCTTGGATAGGTCTCAAAGCGATCATCCTGAGCCGATTGGCCCCACTTGATCAAAAGGCCGAGGTCCGCGGCCTCGAGCATCGGCATATCCGTCGGCCCATCGCCGACGGCAATGATGGTGTCGTAGTGCATCCGCAGCTCTTCGACGGCAACACGTTTGGCCTCAGGGGTATGGATGTCAATGCGCAGTGTCGCTTTTCCCTCTTCTGCAAAGTCAAGTCGCTTGGCCCTGATGGACTCAAAGAGGTTGGCGATGCCCAAGTGATAGAGAAATGCCTCAGCTAGGTTCTCGGTGCCGCAGCTGAGGATGATGAAGTGGGCCCCGCTCTTCTCTTTGAGGGTGATGAGGGCCTGAACATCACGCTGGTCGACCAGCGTCGAGAGGTAGCGGCCCACTGCATCGATGTGGGAGGTGGTGGCCCGCTTGGCCATCGCTGCGTACCGTTTGTGGAAGTCCTCGAGTAAAAAACACCCTGCCTGATCGTCGGCGATGAAGCGTAGCGCCTCTTTGCGGTACGCGTTATCGGCCTCGGCGGCGAGGGTGTGGATGAGCAGTTGTTCACTGTCAAATTCGATGATCGGGTAGAGGGTGCCGTCAAAGTCAAAGATAATGCATCGCTTCTTGTCCATGTCCTCAGCGTAGCAAGCAGAACGAAAAAGGGGAAGGCGTCACAGCCTTCCCCTCTTCGGTCCTGTTCGTTTGTCAGCGATCTCTGCCGTAGAGCAGGTCAAAGTACTCCATATCGGTGGAGAGGACCTTATCCAGGGACGGGATCGATTTGCGATACGACTCAAGGGTCCTCCACAGCTCGAAGAAGCCGGGATCGGCCTCGTATGCATCGCTGTAGATCTGCGTTGCCTTCGCATCGGCGATGCCCTTGGTCCGCTCGGCGGTGGCGTACGCTGCGCTGAGGATCTGCTTTTGCTCACTCTCAGTCTTTCCCTGCCACTGGGCGAGTTGGCCACGGCCGTAGGAGCGATACGCCTCTGCGATCTGGTTTCGCTCCTTGATCATGCGCTGGTAGACACTCTCGGTCAGGTCATCGCTGTAGCGGATCTGGCGTACGACGATGTCGATGAGCTCGATGCCAAAGCCGTCGGTGAACTTCTTGGCCTGGTTGTACATCATCGTCGACAGACCGTCACGGCCTATCTTGATCGTCTCCTGCCTGGCTACCGTGGCGGTGAGGTTACGCAGCGTCTCGGCATCCTCATCGGAGTCAACGCTCTGCACCTCCTCCTCGACGGTGATCGTGTTGATCTGGTTGGAGTTACGCACCGCTTCATTGAGGTAGTTCTCACTGATGATCGTCCTGATCGAGCTATCGAGCACATCGTTGAGCCTGAAGAGGCCGTTGTCGATGGTGTTCACCGTCTCGTAGTAGAGCGCCGGGTCAGCTATCTTCCAGCGCGCGGTGGTATCGACCCAGATGAACTGGTTCTCTTTGGTCGGGATCCGCTGCGCAGCTCCGTCCCAGCTGAGGATCTTCTTGGGGTAAATCACGACATTGTCGATCAAGGGCATCTTGAACTTCAGGCCGGCATCTTGCTCGATGTTGACGATCTTTCCAAAGCGGGTGAGCACTGACTGCTGGCCCTCATAGAGGATGTAGAAGGGGCCGAGCATGACGAAGATCACGATGAAGAGGATGATGACCACCAAGGTCGTTATGGCTTTCTTATTCACGTTCACACTCATTTTGCACCCCCGTCGAGCATCTGGATAGGCAGGTAGTTTGCCAGGTTCTTATCCACCAGCGTCACCGATCCACCTCCCTTGGGAGCGATGATCGACTCCATCGTCTCGATGTAGAGGCGACGGCGGGTGATCTCCTTGCTCTTCTCATATTCGCGCCTGACGCTATCGAAGCGGGCCACGTCACCGGATGCCTGGTTGACCCGCTCACTGGCGTATCCCTCAGCGACCTGGATGATCTGGTTGGCCTCACCGCGCGCTGACGGGATGACCTTGTTGTAGTTCTGCTTGCCCTCGTTGATGAGGCGGTTCATATCCTGGATGGCTTTGTTGACATCCTCGAATGCGTCCTGGACCTCGCCTACCGGTGGGACGATGTTCTGCAGTTTGACGGTGATGACACGCACCCCCAAGCCGAATGTGTCGAAGAGCTGCTGCATGTTCTCCTGGGCCTCGACCTCGATGCGGGTTCGCTCACTGGTCATGACGCTGAGGATCGGCAGGTCACCAACGAGCTTGTTCATCACGCTCTGGCTGATATCTCGTATGGTCGTCTCCCGGCTCTCAACATTGAACATCCACTGATAGGGGTTCTCAATCTTGTACTGGACGATCCACTGTACGTCGATGATGTTCAGGTCTCCGGTTAGCATCAGGCTCTCGCTGGTATAGTCAGCGTGCTGGAAGAGCGGGCTGGCATTGCTGTTGGTCCGGTAGCCGAAGGTCATCGTCTGCACCACCTGTGTCGGAACGTTGTAGCTGACCTCGATGCCAAGCGGAATCTTCGTCTGAAGACCCGGTCCGACGGTGCGGTTGTACTTGCCCAGGCGCAGCACCACCGCTTGTTCGGTCTGGTCGACGACGAAGAAGCTACTGAGCACCAGAGCGACAAGCACAACAGCCACCACGACCCACAGTACGAGTTTGGGGCTGATGTTGACCGTCCTTCGTGCAGGCCTTGGGTTTTGCTGCATGGTATCCATGATTTCTCCTTGTGTGCAGGACGCACACCTTCAATGTACTGAGTGCAGGGTAGGGCGTCAAGGAGAGGTGGCATTGAAATAATGGGCTGAGGTGGCTATCATGGCGGGTATGAAAAAGAGACTGATCACCAGCGCCCTGCCGTATGTGAATAACATCCCCCACCTTGGTAACCTCACCCAGGTGCTGTCGGCGGATGTCTTTGCCCGCTTCTGCCGCTCCAAGGGGTATGAGACCCTCTACATCTGCGGCACCGACGAGTACGGGACTGCCACCGAGACGCGGGCCCTGAAGGAGGGGGTGACCCCCCGTCAGTTGTGTGATCGCTACCACGCGATCCATCGTGACATCTACCGATGGTTCGAAATTGAGTTCGATCACTTCGGACGCACCAGCACGCCGCTACAGACCCAGATCGTCCAGGAGATCTTCACCAAGGTCGATGAGGCCGGCTACATCAATGAACATGAGGTTGAGCAGCTCTACTGCCCGACTTGCGACCGCTTTTTAGCCGACCGCTTCGTCGAGGGCACCTGCCCGCACTGCGGCTATGCAGGGGCGCGCGGGGACCAGTGTGACAACTGCCAGACGTTGCTCGATCCCACCGAGCTCATTGAGCCGCGCTGCGGAGTCTGCGGCACCACGCCGCAGGCACGGCTGACGCGCCACCTGTACATCGACCTGCCCAAGGCACTGCCACTTCTTGAGACATGGATGGAGAGGGCGAGCGTCGATGGCTTTTGGGCGCACAATGCGATCCAGATGACCCGTTCATGGATCCGTGACGGGCTGAAGGAGCGATGTATCACCCGCGACCTGAAGTGGGGGATCCCGGTTCCCAAGCCAGGCTACGAAAACAAGGTTTTCTACGTCTGGTTCGATGCCCCTATCGGCTATATCTCCATCACGGCCAACGCCACCGACGATTGGCGGTCGTGGTGGCATGACAACGACGGCGTTGAGCTCTTCCAATTCATCGGCAAGGATAACATTCCCTTCCACACCGTCATCTTCCCCTCTTGCCTATTGGCAACCGGGGAGAAGTGGACGATGCTGCACCACATGTCCTCCACCGAGTACCTCAACTACGAGGGAGGCAAGTTCAGCAAGAGCCTGGGCATCGGAATCTTTGGCAATGATGTGCAAGAGACCGGCATCCCCGCTGACGTGTGGCGCTTCTACGTCTATCTCAACCGGCCTGAAAAGAGCGATGTGACCTTCAGCTGGAGCGATCTGCAGGAGAAGGTCAACGGCGAGCTTATCGGAAACCTCTCCAACCTCGTCAATCGGACCCTTACCTTCGTCAAGCGCTTCTATCCCGATGGCGAGATCTTCGCCTCCGAGTTTGACCGCACGCTCTGGGATGAGGTCAAGAGCCGTGAGGCGCAGATCGATGCGCTGCTCGAGCGTGCCGAGGAGCGTGACGCACTGCGTCAGATCCTCGCCCTCTCCTCGGTGGGTAACAAGGTCTTCCAGGAGCGAGAGCCGTGGAAGCTCAGGACCACTAACGCCCAGCAGGCCATGAGCCTGCTCAAGACGCTGGTCTACCTCATCAGGGACCTTGCGATCATGATCGAGCCGTTCATGCCGGCGACCAGCCGCACGATCTTGGGCTTCGTCGGCTGTGAGGGGTCTCGATGGAGTGACTTGGGCAGCGAGGTGGGTATCACAGCGGTGGGAGAGGTGAGCTTGTTGTTCACCAAGCTTGAGGATGATCAGATCAATAGCCTGCGCCTTCGCTACAGCGGAAGCCAGGAGCAACGTTTGGATAGTATGGAGAAAGAGATGGAGAAGACAGAGACCGAAGTGAGTTTGGCCGATCGCTTTGCCGATCGGGTCATCCTCAAGGTAGCCCATATCAGTGAGGTGGAGAAGCACCCCCAGGGAGATAAGCTCTATATCCTCACCCTGGACATGAAGGAGGAGGAGAAGCGGACCATCGTAAGCTCGATCGTCCCGTTCTATGAGGCCGATGAGTTGAAGGGACGCAATATCGTCGTGGTCGCGAACCTCAAGCCGGCCAACTTCCGCGGAGTGAAGAGCCGGGGGATGCTCCTGGCGGCCAATGACCCAAAGGCTGCTGAGCACACTACGTGCGAGGTGATCTTCGCCGATCAATTCGAAGCTGGAACGGTGCTGACCCTCGAAGGCCATGAACTGCCCAAGCTCGATCAACCATACATCAAGGCCGAGCACTTCTTCGATATGCCGATCTATGCCGAGGACGGGGTGGTGAAGGTCGACGGCAAACCGATCGGCAGTGGTGGCAGCTACCTCAGCGTCAAGCGCTACCTCAACGGCTTGGTCAACTGACCGAGGCGCACATGCACGTCAGAGGCTGCGAGAGCGCCTCCCTCAGCGGGACACACTCTGCATTGCAGAGCCCGTTTTGGGCGACCTTCAAAGCGCAGCACGGCTGGCAGGCCCACGCCTTTCGCATAACAGACGAAGATCGGGTCACTGACCTCCTTGTCTTGACCCATCGCCTCTTCGGTCCGTTTTCTGTGGCATACGTCCCATTCGGACCCGATGGGGTGGCGTTTGAGCAGCTTCACGAACTGGCCCTTCAGCTCAAAAGACTCTTGCCTCGCTCAGTGTTTGCCCTGCGCCTTGATCTGCCGTTCGGCGCCCCCCTGCGCCAGAGCTATCATCCCTTCTGTCCCTGCAGGCATTCGGTCCAGCCAGAGGCGACGATCCGTATCGACCTCAGAGACGGGTATCCGGCGCTCAGGGCTTCCTACCGGATGCGGGCACGCCGATCGTTGCGCCGTCTTGAGGAGGCTGGCCTGGTCATTGAGGAGAGCCGAGGTCTGGGCGCCCACTTCGATACCTTCTATGCGCTGTACCGCCACACCGCTGAGCGTGAGGGGTTCTTGCCCCGTAGCCGCTCGTACCTGGAGAGCTTGGTAGTCAGTGGTAGCGATGGGCAGGTCTCGTTGATCAGCGCATCGCTGGCAGGCTCGATGGTCGCTGCCATCATCGTCCTCTATGGCCAGCGTGAGGCGATCTATCTCATCGGAGCCTCACGGCGCCTCGATTCACTCTCGCCCTCCTACGCCCTACAGGACCGGGCCATCAAGGTGGCGTGTGAACGCAATCTTCTGTGGTATGATCTGTATGGGGTAGGGGGACCTGATGGGCGCGATCGCCATTTGGCGAGCCTTGAGCACTTCAAGCGCTCCTTCGGCGGAAGCCGTGTTGAACGGCCTGCTACGATGGATCTGCCCTACCGACCACTTCTGTGGCGCCTGTACCGGTTTGCCGAAGGGGTGCGCATGTTGCTCATTGGAGCGCGACGAGCTCTGAGACGAGCGCTCTGAACTGGTTGCCTCGGTCAAATTCATGGAGAAAGAGCTCAAACGATGCAGCTCCGGGGCTGAGGAGGACCACCTGCACGAGGTTGGGCAGCTCTCTCATCTTCTCTTGTGCGCTCTCATAGCTCGCCGTGAATGCCGCTTCCATCGTTGAGAACGGACCCATGTACGGAATCGACTTCTGAGTGAGCAGCGGCAGGAGCTTGTCTCGGGTGAAGGAGCCGTCGAGCAACGAGAGGCTCGCTGCTGCCTCAAGCTCGTCAAGCATCGCAAGGGGGCTGAGGTTCTTGTCGGTGCCGCCACAGATCAGGTGCACTGCAAGCGTCTTGAACCGTCCATAGGAGAAGTGCACTGCCTCAGGAATCGTTGCAGCACTGTCGTTGATGAAGATGATATTCCCGATCGCCCCTACTTGCTCGATGCGGTGGGGGACACCCTGGAAGGAGGAGAGCGCCTTGAGGATCGGGCGGTACTTGAAGCCCAGTGACAGGAGGATGGCGTACGCACTTTTGAGGTGCTCCATCGTTTCAAGCTCCTTGACGCCGACACGGTCGATGCCTCGGATCTTCCGTTTCTCCAAGCCGGTCAATGATGCGATGCGATCGACGAGGGCGTCGGGGACAACGGCGTTCTTCACGGTCTTGGTAAAGAGCTCAAGCTTGTCCTCCAGGTAGCGTTCGATCGATTCGTAGGAGTTGAGGTGGTCAGGGTAGAAGTTGGTCAAGGCGCACACCTCTAAGGGGGGGAGGGTGCCGTGAAGAGCGCTGACCGTATCGCGGATCTGCCAGGAGGAGAACTCGCATACCAGGTATTGGGGAAGAGGACGTCCTTCACGCTTACGCGCTTCCCACTCACTGAGGACGGTGAAGGCGCTGATGCCCATATTGCCACACTGCATCGCCTCATGGCCGAGCTCGCCGAGGGCATGGGAGACGGCGGCGCTGGTGACGGTCTTGCCCTTGGTGCCGGTGATGGCGATGATCTTCACCTCATTGCACCAGGGGGAGGAGAAGAGCCAGGCTACATCATTGATGACCATCCGTGCCTTGGCAAGCATGGGATGGGTCGGAGGAATGGCCGGGTTCTTGATGACGATGTCGGCCCACCGAAACTCCTCACTGCGGTGTTTGCCCATGATCAGGTGAGCTCCTCGAGCCTTGAGATCGGCGATCGAGTTTTTCAGCTCTTCGTCGGTCTTGAGGTCGGTGATTCTCACCTCATCGTTGCGCTCAAGAAAGTACAGCGCGGCGGCATGCCCACCGCCATGCAACCCCAAGCCGAAGATGAGAACCTTCATAGCGCCTCCTCTATCTCCATAGTAGAAAGAAAGGGTACGGAGAGCAAGGGTGGCGGGCGATTATCACGTCTGCTGTGCAGTGTTCGCACATGCCCGCTCATGGACGCTGAGCAGGAAGGTGGCTTCTCGGCTATGAAGCGGAAAGACAAAGTTGAATTCACGCACCACATGCCACCCTTCGATCGCCAATTGTGCAACCCGATTTGAGGCGATCGCATCACGCGCAGCGGCCTCGTACATGAAGGAGATGCCCATCCCTTCGGCGACAAGGGCCTTGATGACATTGAGGTTGCCGATGACGGTGAGGGCGCTGAAGTCCCCAGGTTCCAGGCCTCGATCGGCAAGCAGTCCCTCCAACACCGCCCGGGTCCCCGATCCCTCTTCGCGGACCAAGAGCCGCTCAGAGAGCAACGCCTCCAAGGCGATGGTAGGGTGGCTCGCGACAAAGGAAGGGCTTGCGATCGCGATGAACCGCTCATGGGAAAAGAGGCGGTAGTCGTAGCGTCGCTTGTCAAAGGCACCTTCAATCCAGGCACAGTCGATTTCGCCATTGTCAAGTTTGTGCAACAGGTCCTCGGTATTGTCGATGACCAATGACAGGCACCGCCCATCGACGGTGAGCATGCGCGCTATGATCGGTGGGAGGGTGAATTCACCGATGGTGCGTGTAGCCCCACAACGTAGGGGAGGAGGCCCATCTTTCGCTGCCAACTGCAGCTCTAGGCGCTTGGTCTCCCGGCGCACAACGTCCAGGTGACTTGCCAGCTGCTTGCCCCACTCACTGAGGACCACCTGTCGTCCTACGACAGTGTACAGGCAGTGTCCCACCTCCTCCTGTAGCGCCTGCATCTGTTGGCTGACTGCCGGTTGGGTGATGAAGAGCGCCTCAGCTGCGCGGGTGAAGCTTCCGTGTTCCCACACAGCGAGCAAGGTCAGTGCTTTGGCATCCAGTAAGGTATGATACATAAGTAATAGTGATGATAACATAAAAAAATATAAATTGTAATGATGTGTTGTTTGGTCTATGCTCCGTGTCATGCAAATACGACCATCCATCATGCCAGGCTTCGTCCTTTGTTTTGGCGTCGCCCTTTTGGCAACGTTCATCGCTACCCTCATGCCCACCACCTTGATCAGCTCGACGGTGTTGGCTCTGCTCTTGGGTCTGGCTCTCCATCCGCTGGCCAGGCGATATGATACCTTGAGGCAGGGCATTCGCTTCACATCCAAGAAGGTCTTGCGTCTTGCCATCATCGGCATGGGAGTGACTCTGAAATTCTCAGACCTGCTCTATATCGGGCGCTTCAGTATCTCGGTGATGCTCTTCACCTTGCTCACAGCCTTTGGCGGTGGCTACCTCTTAGGCCGTCTGTTGGGGCTTTCTTGGAAGCAGAGTGCGCTCATCAATGCGGGTACGGGCATCTGTGGTGGGTCGGCGATCGCGGCCCTGGCCCCGGTGATCGAGGCTGATGAGACGGCGGTTGCCTGGGCTCTGTCTGCAACCTTCATCTTTGATGTGTTGATGGTCATCCTCTTTCCCCTCATGGGTCGGGCCTTGGGCATGAGCGATGTCGGCTATGGGCTATGGACCGGGACGGCAGTGAACGACACCTCGTCGGTCGTAGCCGCAGGCTTTGCCTTCAGCCAGCAAGCCGGCTCCTATGCCATCATCGTCAAGCTGGCAAGAACGCTCTCCATTGTCCCGATCGCACTCCTCTTCTCGCTTATCAACGCCCGTACGCACGCCAAAGGCCCACTCTCCATCAAAGGCATCTTTCCTTGGTTCATCCTTGTCTTCATCGCTGTGGTGGCCCTGTCATCGCTCTTCACTCTACCACAGGCGTTCCAACATGTCGTGGCGACAGCCGGACGTTTCTCGATGGTCATGGCCCTGGCGGCCATCGGCCTGTCTACCGACGGGCGCACAATGGCCAGATCTGCGACAAAACCAATGGTCCATGGCTTTCTGATCTCGGCGGCGGTGGTCCTTGTCTCCTATGCCGTTCAGGTAGGCCTGGGTAAACTCTAGGCAACCCACCCCTTGACGCATTTGGCCGTGAAGCGCATAATGGGACGGTAATTACAAAAATCACCCGACGTCGTCGGTTGGTAAGGAGCTCTACAGTGCCTTGTGGAAGAAAGAGAAAGCGGCATAAGATTGCCACTCATAAGAGAAAGAAGAGACTGAGAAAGAATCGTCACAAGAACAAAAAGTAAGATTCTTGACAGCACTTCACACAAAGCAAAAAACCGTCCACCTGCGGCGGTTTTTTGCTTTGTCCTAGACGCCGGTCATTTGTTGACCACCTCTTTGGTAATATGGTAGGCTTCAACCCTACCTCTTTATCCGTCCTTGAGGGCGGATCATTTAGTCCGTAAGGAGGAACCATGAGAAATTATGAGTTCACCGTTATCTTCNNGGAGATCACCAAGCAGGAGGACATGGGCGTCAAATTCCTCGCCTATGAGATCAACAAGCAAGACAAGGGACACTATGTCTACTTTGAGCTGAGTGCTGATCCTGCAAAGATCATTGAGTTTGAGAAGGCATTTTTGCTGAATCACAACATCATGAAATTCTTGTTTGTCAAGGCTGACAAATAACTAACACAAACGGAGCAAGAGCATGGCTAATGACTTGAACGTGGTCGCGTTGGTCGGCCGGCTGACGAGGGAGAGCGAGCTTCGCTACTCCGCCGGCGGCATGGCAATCTGTCGTTTTTCAATCGCAGTCAACCGGAGAAAGAGGACGGCTGACAATCGATGGGAGGATGAGGCCAACTTCTTTGACTGTACCCTCTTCGGCAAGAGCGCCGAGAGCCTGAACCAGTATCTGGAGAAGGGAAGGCAGGTCTCCATCATCGGAGAGTTGCGCCAGAACCGGTGGGAACAGGATGGTCAGAGCCGCAGCAAGGTCGAGATCGCCGTCAACTCGCTTCAGCTTCTCTCCAGTTCCGCAGGTAGTTCTGACAACCGGGGTGGACAGCAGCAACGCAGCTGGAGTGATCCGCAAGCTGCACAACGTGGTCAGAGTCAAGGACAAGGGCGAACGAGAGGCGAGGAGGTACCACCTGCCTTCGACATGGTTGGCCCTGAGCAGTTTGATGACGACCAAATCCCATTCTAAACAATACCGATAGGAGTACACTCAATGCACGATGACGATAAAGATTCGATGATGAACGAGATGGACGGACGCTCCGGTCGTGGCGACCGGCGCATGGGCGGACGGAGACCGGCCTTTCGCAAGAAGGTGTGCCGCTTCTGCACCCAGGACACCCTGCCCAACTACAAGAACCCCGACCTCTTGAGGCGCTATATAACCGAGCGCGGCAAGATTCTGCCTGCCCGGATCACCGGCTGCTGTGCAAAGCACCAGAGAGCGGTCACCACAGAGATCAAGCGAGCCCGGGTGCTTGCATACCTGCCCTTTGAGAAGAAGTAAGCAATGGTGTTCACCGACCTCAAGGAAACCAAGTTGAGAAAGGATACGCTCGTTTTGACAGCGGTAAGCTTCGCGCTCTCCCGTCTGTTGGTGGGCAATATCCTCTTCACCATCCCCTTGTTGGTCCTGCACACCCGCTTCTCCAATCGACGGGAAGCCCTTGCCCCAGTGGGGCTATTGGCCTTGTTGATCATGGTCACGGAACTGTATAGGGCTCGGGGAGCCCTGGGCACGGTCGAAGGCAGGATCCTGCTCTTGATCACGCTCTTCATCCCCACGGTGTTGCTGGTTGCCTCGGCGGTGTGGATCGCCCTGGAGGGCATCTCCATTCGGCATCGCTACCTTGCCTCCTCCCTCTTTGGGGTGGTGGCCTCACTGGTCGTGGTTGCCTGGTTCTCTGCCTCCAGTGCTGCACTGCAACGAATCGATGAGCTCTTTTATCAGACGTTCGTCAGCCTCTTTGGCCAAGGTGCCTCCCCAGGCTTCGGCGAATTTGCGATGAAAAAGCTCTATCGCACGGCAGTGATGAGCACCGGCGCCATGTTGGCGCCGCTATGCATGGTCCTCGTCGGCTTCTCGAGCTTCATGGCTCTGAGTTGGACAAAGCGTCAGGATGGGGATTTTGTCGTCTCCGTCTCGAAATGGCGCGTGAGCGAGCACCTGCTCTGGCCCTTTCTGGGTGCCTGGACAGTCGTGTTGCTGCTGATGATCACTAAAGCGCCTTATCTGGCGCGCGCCTTGACGCTGCAGATCGCCCTCTCGATGGGCGTGCTCTATGCAGTGCAAGGGGTGGCGATCATCGTCCACCTGATGCTCAGACGGGGTATTGCCGTTCGGATCAGCAAACTGGTCACCTATCTGTTCCTCTTGGCCTTCGTGGTCCCTGGGCTGAATGTATTGGTCATCTTCGCCCTTCCGCTGTTGGGAGTGACGGAGAGTTGGTTCACCTATAGACGTTATGAGTAAGGAGTCCTAGATATGAAAGTCATTCTGAATGAAGATGTCATCAACCTCGGTGAAGAGGGTGATGTTGTCGTAGTGAAGCCGGGATATGCCCGTAACTTCCTCTTGCCCCGCGGCAAGGCTGTGCGTTTCAACAAGGCAAACGAAGCGCTCTTCGCCTCCCGCGCCGCTGCGATCGAGAAACGAAAGGAAGAGAAGCGCAAGCAGAGCGCCTCGTTGAAGGATCGGCTTGAGAAGGTTGAGATCACCTTGACCCTCAGTGCCGGTGAGAGCGGAAAGCTCTTTGGCTCGGTCACCAACGCCATGGTCCAGGAGGAGTTGGCCAAGCTTGGCTATGAGGTGGAGCGCAAGAAGATTGAAGTTTCCAGCCACATGATCAAGATGGTTGGCACCTACCCGGTACGCGTGCGCCTCTATGAGGGCGAGGTTGCAGAGATCACCCTCATTGTCGAGAGTGAGGCTGTGGTCAAGGCCCGCAAGGCAGAAGAGGCGAAGGCCGCAGCGCTTGAAGCAGCAAAGGCTGAGGCTGAGGCAAAGGCTGCGGCCGCTAACGCAGCGCTCAATGCTGCAAGCGACGCTGAGGTTGCCGACCAGTCGGCAGAGTAAGCGCCATGGCATCGAAGGAGGTCCTGGGCCGCGTTCCGCCGCACAATGAAGAGGCAGAGCGTGCTGTGCTAGGAGCGATTTTACTCAATGAACGGGTCCTCGGTGAGGTCACCGACTATTTGAGCAAGAACGACTTCTACAAAGTTGCCCATCAACAGCTCTTCGATGCCATCGTCACCTTCCGTCAGGAGAGTGGCGAGACCCTTGATTTGATCACCCTGAGCGCGTTCTTGAAGCGCAAGGGATTGGTAGAGCGATGTGGGGGACTTCCCTACATCGCTGGCCTCACCGGCGATGTGCCCACCACCACCAACGCCGGCTACTACGCAAAGATTCTCAAGGCCCTCAGCCAGCGCCGCAAGCTCTCGCTCTTTGCCAGCAAGCTCAACGACAGCGCCTGGGATGAGAGTCAGGAGATCCAGAAGGTCATTGATGAGGGAGAACAGGCCCTAAGTGCACTCTCGAACGAGAGCGCAGGCAGCGATAACTACCACTCAGTCAAAGATTTGATTAGCCTGACGATCAGGGACCTGGAAGAGCGGTCGGTCAGCGGAGCCAAGAACGGCTTTGAAACTGGCTACAACTCCCTTGACTCGATCACCGGGGGATTCAAAAAGCAGGAGTTCATCATTGTCGGAGCGCGCCCGTCGATCGGAAAGACCGCATTCGCCCTCTCGATGACGTTGAACATGATCATCAAAAAGCGCTACCGTGTCGGCTTCTTCTCCCTTGAGATGAGCGCCACCAGCTTGATGGAGCGCCTTTTGACCGGCCATAGCCGGGTAGACTTCTCCCATATCCGCAAGGCGACGCTCAAAGGCAGCGAGATGAGCGCGATCATCGATGCCTCATCATCGCTCTACGACGCTGAACTCTACATCCAGGATACGCCGAACATGAAGCTCATGGAGCTCAGGGCCCAGGCCCGGCGGATGAAGCTGGAGCATGATATCCAGATCATCTTCATCGACTACATCGGCCTCATCGACGCCGAGGCCGATAGCCGTGTCCCCCGCCATGAGCAAATCTCGATCATCAGCCGCAGCCTGAAGCAACTGGCACGGGAGTTGGATATTCCGGTGGTCTGTCTCAGCCAGGTCGGTCGGCAAGCCGACGGGGTTGAGCCCAAGCTCGCAGACCTACGCGACAGTGGCTCGATCGAGCAGGACGCTGACGTGGTCATCCTGCTGCATCGGGATGTGACGAAGAATCGTACCGATGACGAAGAAGAGAAGCGACGTAACAACATCCAGGAGACGAAGATCATCATGGCCAAGAACCGTAACGGTGAAACCGGAGTCTTCTCCCTCGCATTCGTCAGCAACATCGTACGCTTTGAGGAGATGGAGTACAGCCGTCCCTACGTCGCTGCCTCAAATCCTAACGCCTGATCGCCGCCATATACCGGAAATCGGAGAAACTCAACAACAAGAAGAAAAGGACGATCATCACCAGACCGGTTATTTGCAACGCCAGATAGACCCGTGGCCTGATCGGCTTGCCTACCACCCACTCAAAGAGGGCAATCGCTACCTGTCCACCATCGAAGGCCGGCAGTGGGGCAAGGTTGATGATGGCCAGTGAGATCGAGACGATACCCATCAGGTAGAGAAGGCCATGGATGCCGCTCGATGGGCTTTGTTCAAATCCCAGCGACGCGATGTCACCGATTAAAAGCGCCGAGCGGGTCATGCCGGTCACCGAGCTATGCAGGCCACCACTGCCGTTCTTTGGGATCAGGGAGAGTGACTGCACAGTCTGCTCGGCGACCCTGACGCTCTGTTCAATGCCACGGCTGAGCTTGAAGCGCCCAGGAATGCCGCTACGGTGTCCTGATGCAAGACTGAAGCGATAGTCGCTCTTGCCCCCCTCATCAAACTCTGGTCTGAAGCTGATGTCCAGAAGTTCTGTACCACGCTCTACAGTGAGGGCGACAGCCTGACCATCGGTGGGCAAAAGAGCCAATAGGTCGAGGTGGTTGGCTACTTCCATGCCATTGACACCTGTGATGCGGTCGCCGCTTAAGAGGCCGGCACGCTCCTCTCGGCTTGCACTTCGCACGCTTCCCACCACAGTCTCTTGCAGCACTGCCAGGCCCCAGCGCAGCGAGCGGTCATCGCGCTGTTCGGCGTGGACGAGGAAGTTGAGCGGCTGTCCGTCCCGATCGACGTAAAAGCGCTCAACTGGCGAGGCGTTGGCCAATACCGCCTCAAGCTCTTCCCAGTCATGGATCGGCGTATCACCGATGGCGGTGACCAGATCCCCGCTTCGCAGCCCTGCCTGCCATGCAGGGCTTGTGTTCTCGCCGAAGAGGCTCTCATAGTCGTTGGTCGTCGCCACCACAGCGGCGGTTGAGACGATGGTGAAGGGCAAGGTAGCCAGAGCGGCGTAAAGCAGTACAGCGAAGGTGATGTTGAAGAGCACACCACCGAGGTAGGTGAGGATTCGCCTCGCAGGATGGGCGCCGAAGTAGGAGCCCTCTTCGGTGTGCTTGAACGACCGGCTCTTGTACCGTAGAGCCCGGTTCAGGTCCTCAGATCCTTTGAGCCGGCAGTATCCTCCCACCGGCAGCATGCTCAGGCGCACCTCGATGCCTCTTAGCTGAAAACCGATCAGCTTTGGACCGAAGCCAAAGGAGAAGACCTCCACACCGATGCCACACAGACGGGCAAAGACCAGGTGTCCGGCCTCATGGATCAGCACTACAGCGCTGATGCCTGCAAGGCCGATGAGGTACTTGACCACCAGGATCCCAAGGGTACTCATAGCATGCTCAGTGCTGCCTCTCGTCCCTGGCGGTCACTGTCTACGATCTCTTCGTAGGAAGAGCAGGTCCCGTCCCAAGGAAGATCGACGGTGCGCAGGATTACATCGATCATGGTAGGGTAGCTGATCGCTCCATCCAAAAAGGCGGCGACCGCCACCTCATCGGCGGCATTGAAGGCGATGGCGCTACGGTCTCCACGTCTGAGAATATCAAAGGCAAGGGCCAGAAGCGGGAAGCGATCGGCATCGGGGTTTTCGAAGCTCAATGAGAGTGAACCAAACTCAAGGCGCTCTATGACCGACGGTGGGGTGCTCATCAGCGCACCGATGATAGCAAGGCCCATATCGGGTTTGCTCAGCTGGGCGTAGACTGCCCCATCGGTAGTGCGAACCATCGAATGGACGATCGACTGGGGGTGGACGACCACCTCGATATCATCGGCACCAAAGCCAAAGAGGTATGAGGCTTCAATGACCTCCAAGGCCTTGTTGGCTAGCGTCGCGCTGTCGATGGTGATCTTCTTGCCCATCTGCCAGGTGGGGTGGGCCAAGGCATCCCTTGGCGTCAAGTCTTTGAAGTGCTCTTTCGCAACATGTCTAAAGGGACCGCCGCTTGCGGTGATGATCAAGGATTCGACGGTCTTTCGATCATGGGCGGACAGCAGGGCAGAGAGGGCTGCATGCTCGCTGTCCACCGCTATGATCTGTGCGTTATGCGCACGCGCACGATCGAAGAGCAGGGAGCCACCACAGACCACCGACTCCTTGTTGGCAAGGGCTAGGTCGATGCCACGCTCAAGGATAGCCAGTGATGCACGAAGGCCGGCAAAGCCACTGATGGCATTGAGGACGATGTCCACCGGATGAGCATCGAGCATCGCCTCAAGGCCTTCGAATCCTTGGTACATGCCGTCGGCGACTACGTGTGAAGTCACACAGAGCGCGTTTGCTCCAAAGCGCTTGCCGTCGGCGATCAGTTGGTCGATATTGGTGTGCGATGACAGGGCGACGACAGAAAGAGGGAGGTTGAAGGCAGCGATGGCACTGAGGGCACGTTGGCCGATGGAACCACTGCTGCCCAGGATGGCAATGCGTCTCATGATAGGATCGTCAACAACAGCCAGAAGAGTGGAGCTGCCACAAGCATCGAATCGATTGAATCAAGAAGGCCTCCACGGCCGGGTATGAGGTGGCCGCTATCCTTGACGTCAACCGAGCGTTTGAAGGCGCTTTCGATCAGGTCTCCGATGTTGGCGGCAGTCGCTGTGCAGAAGCCGATGATGAGGACAGCGACGGTAGAGAGCAGGCCACTGAGATCGGGTGTCAAGCGACAGGCGATCAGGCCTAGTAGCATTGCACTGAGGGTGCCGCCAACAAAGCCTGCGATGGATTTGTTGGGGCTGACCTTAACTACCCCACGGTTATTCTTGCCCAGCCACATCCCAAAGACAAAGGCAAAGACGTCGTTGCCGAAGATCAGGATAAAGAAGAGCAGCAGTGCATCGGAGGCATAGCTGAGACTGGTCAGTCGCTGGATGTAGGTGATCAACAGGCCTGGATAGATGACCAGCATCGCCTTGGCGGCGATACGAGAGAGCGAGAGGCGAAAGCGGTCAGCGGCTCCGCTGATGATCTCAATGGTGAAGAAGACCAGCGCCAGGGCGATCATGGTAAGGTCAACGATCGGGTAGTCGGGGCTGTAGGCGATCTGGGCCCACTGGGCCAGCGGCAAGAGACCGATGAGAAGGGGGACCGCACCATTGAGATGCACGCCGGCTTTGGCAAAGAGGCCATGCATCTCGTATGCCGATGCAATGGCCGTCAGCACCGCCAGCAGAGAGAGCGCCAGATAGGAGCGGTGTGGCAGGTAGTAAATCATGAGGAACAGGGCAGGGAGGGTAATGGCAGTGGTCAGGACCCGCTTTGTCATTGATGTCACTCAACACCTCCAAATTTTCTGACGCGCAGGCGATACTCCTGACAGATTGCCTGGATCTCTTCTCTTCCCCACTCTGGCCAGAGTTTTTCGTAGAACGCGAGCTCGGCGTATGCGCTCTCCCATAAGAGGAAGTTACTCAGTCGCTGTTCGTCTGCACTCCTCACTATCATATCGACAGGGGGGAGGTCGGGCAAGTCCAAATGCTGACTGATTTCTTCCTCGGTGACCGACTGTTTGCCGCTGGCGGCCAGGGCTTTGCCGACAGCGCGGCAGATCTCGTCACGTCCACCATAGTTGATCGCAATGACTGCCGTGATGGCGCTGTTGGATTGGGTAGCTGCCTCTGTCTTGGCTATCGCCTCTTGCACGGGCTGCGGTAGGGCAGAGAGATCGCCACGGGCTCGGATGCGAATCCCGTGGCGGTTGTAGAACGCGAGCTCTCCGTGGAGCTTGGAGACTATGAGGTGCATCAAGTAGGAGACCTCTTGCTCGCTGCGTTTCCAGTTCTCAGTAGAGAAGGTATAGAAGGTGACTACCTCGATTCCCTGCTCCTTGGCTTCAATGATGACTCGCTTGAGGGCCTTCAGGCCCTCGACATGTCCGGCGGTACGGGGAAGAGATCGCCTTTTCGCCCAGCGGCCATTGCCATCCATGATGATGCCCAGGTGTGTGGGTCCAGAGGCGCTCTTGGACATGTTAGATCTCCATGATTTCCTTCTCCTTCTCATCTGAGACGGAGTTGATCTTCTCAATGAAGGAATCGGTCAGTTTTTGGACCTTGTTCTCACCATCCTTGCGCTCATCCTCGCTGATCTCACTGGCCTTCTCAAGGCGCTTGAGCTCATCGATCGCTTCACGGCGGATGTTGCGGATGGCGACACGGCTCTGCTCAGCAGTGGCCTTGGCGCCCTTCACCAGCTGCTTGCGCCGATCCTCGTTGAGCGGTGGAAAGTTGAGGCGGATGAGTTTGCCATCGTTGTTCGGCGGCAAACCGAGGTCGCTTTTGAGGATTGCCCGCTCAATCGCCGCCAGCACGCTCTTGTCCCAGGGTTGGATCACAATGGTCCGCGCCTCGGGTACGCTGATCGTGGCGACCTGATTGATCGGGGTCTCTGCGCCGTAGTAGTCCACTCGGATTTTGTCCAATAGGCTCGTGGATGCCCGACCGGTCCTCAGCCCGTCAAACTCCCGAGAGAGGCTTTCAAGGCTTTTGTGCATCTTGCTTTCGCACGTTTCCAATACTTGTTGCATGCTGTTCTCCAATACAAAGACGAGTGCCGCCCACTTCTGTGAGCGGCATTCGTGTCGTTCAGTGGCTCATGTGCTGCAGGACGCAACACCTGCGCGCAGGAATGCAAAATCCTTGATCGAAAGACTGCCACCGGCTGCCTTTGCCACCTCGGCCATCTTCTTGGCAACGTTCATCGAGTCGTCCTTTACGAACGGCTGCTCGAGGAAGCACACCTCACTGAGGTGCTTGGCAAGCTTGCCCTTGACGATGCCAGCCTGGACTTTCTCAGGCTTGTCAAGCTTCGAAGCCTGGACCGCGAAGATCGCCTCCTGCTCCTTGACGTAGGCAGGATCGACGCTCTTGATGTCCAAAAATGCCGGAGTGTACGCTGCCACGTGCAGGGCGCAGTCGTTGGTGAACTCCTTGACGAGGGCGTTGTCAAAGAGGTCGCTGCGGTCGGCCTTGAACATCACCAGGACGGCGAGGCTGCCGTTGCCGTGGACGTACGAGGATGCGTACTCGTTCTCCCCGAGCTCGTAGAGGCAGACACTCTTCAGTGCCATGTTCTCTTTGATGATGGTGATCAGGTCATTGACCATGGCACTGAGCTCATCGTTGACTTCACTGTACCCTTTCTTCAGGGCGATGGAGCAAATATTCTCTCCTAGCTCGATGAACTGCTCGTTGCCGGCGACGAAATCGGTCTCACAGGAGAGTTCGACCAGCACGGCCTTGTTGCCTTCGACCTTGACGAATACGCGACCGTTGTCGGTTGCACGATCCTGACGCTTTGCAATGGCGGCGAGGCCCATCTCCTTGAGCAGGCGCTCAGCGGCTGCGAAGTCACCGTTAGCTTGTACCAGTGCCTTCTTGCAATCCATCATGCCCGCACCGGTGAGGTCACGCAGTTTCTTTACTACATCAGCGGTAATAGCCATGTTCTCTCCTTAATCCTTGAATAGGGTCTCTTCATCGAGGATGTCCTCTTCCTCGTCTGTGCGATCATCGGCCTTGTCATCAACAGCCTCGAAGGTGGAGTAGTCAGCATCCTCGTCGGTGGAGAAGACAATCTCTTCGTCCTCGTCCTTGGCCGGGGCGGCGCTCTCCATCTCATCCTCATCGCCGAGGGTTTCGATGATCTGGATGCCGACCTCGTTGTCGGCGTCAACGACTGCGTTGGCGATGATCTCAACGAAGAGACTGATCGCCCTGATGGCATCGTCGTTGCCCGGAATCGGGTAGGTGATGTCGGTGGGATCGCAGTTGGTGTCGACGACTGCGATGACCGGAATGCCTAAGCGCTTGGCCTCAGCGACGGCGATCGCTTCCTTCTTGGTATCGATGATAAAGAGAGCTCCGGGCAGTTCCTTCATGTCCTTGATGCCACCGAGGTTCTTCTCCAGCTTCTCCTTCTGCTTGGAGAGGAGGCTGACCTCTTTCTTGGTGAGGGACTCAAAGGTGCCATCAAGCTCCATCTTCTCAATCTTCTTCAAGGTTGAGATCGAACGCTTGATCGTGGAAAAGTTGGTGAGCATGCCACCGAGCCAGCGGTGGTTGATATACGGCATGCCGCAGCGCTTGGCCTCGGTCTCGATGGCCTGCTGTGCCTGCTTCTTGGTGCCTACGAATAGAATGGTCTTGCCTTGCTTGACGACAGCACGAGCTGCGTCATACGCCTCGATGATGCACGCTGAGGTCTTCTGCAAGTCGATGATGTGAATGCCGTTTCTCTGACTGAAGATGAAACGGGCCATCTTTGGGTTCCACCGTTTGGTCTGGTGGCCGAAGTGTACGCCTGACTCGAGCAGGCTTTTCATGGTAACAACGGACATAATCCTCCTGTCTGACGGTCTAACATCGATCCGTCACCCTATAGCTCTTACACACCCCTGGGGTGGAGATTCCGCCTTCTGTACAGAAAACGGTGACCCTAGTATTTCAGAAAATCATAGATGTGGCAAGTACGGAGGTCTACGCTGTCAATGCACGCTCCATCTGCAGCAGCGCAAGGCCGATGACGACGTTCACATCACCGTCGATAGAGGCGACCAATCTCTTGCCTTGGCCCTGGATCCGGTATGAGCCAGCGGCTCCCATCCACTCACCGGTGGATAGGTAGGACTCAAGTTCCTGGTCACTGAAGTCCCTGAAGTTGACGTGTGCCACATCGGCGCCGCCGATAATCGACCCATCCTTGTACAGCGCCCATGCTGACCACACCTGTTGGACACTGGCTCTGAGTCTATTGAGCTGCAGGCGCGCCTCCTCGATCGACGTAGGCTTTCCCATCAGATCGCCATCGATGGCGATGATGGTGTCGCACGCCAGCAGCGGGTGGGTAAGCACTCCATTCTGCTCGATGGCCGCCTCGAGCTTGCGCCGAGCCAGAAGGGAGACGACATCGCGTGCCTCGGTGAGGGTGTGCTCCTCGTTGGCCCACGTCGGGCGCACAATGACATGCACCCCCGCCTCTTCGAGTAGCTGGCGTCGTGCAGGGGATTGGCTTGCCAAAATGAGTGTGGGCAATACGTCTCTAAGCACCGGCGACCTCCCGTTCAAGAAGCTCACGCTCATCGACTAAGGCAAGCCATGCTAATTCGGCTTGGTGTAGCTGCTGCTCAAGCCGCTCCTTCTCCTTGATCAAGGCGGTGATCCGCTCCCCGTCGCTGTAATTCTCCTTCAAGGCCATCTCTTGCTGGACACCATCGATTGCTTTGGCAAGGTTTTCATGGCTGGCAAGGCACGCCTCCTCCTCACGACGCAGCACCGTGATCCGGTTTTTGCGCTGGTTTGCCTCCTTGTAGGAGAGTAGGCCCTCCTTTGGGGCAATGGATTGGCTGCTCAGCGTAGGGGAGATCGCCTCTTTCTGCTCCAAGATAGTCAACAGCTCTTGATACCCTCCCGGATACAAAAGCGGCTGTTCACCCTCGTTGAGGTAGAGGACCTTCGTTGCAAGAGCTTCGATGAAGTAGGCGTCGTGGCTGACAAAGATCATCGTCCCATCCCAGGAGGCGAGGGCCTTCAATAGCATCCGCTTGGCGTTGATGTCCAGGTGGTTGGTCGGCTCATCGAGGATCAAAAGGTTGACGGGCTTGAGCAGGACCTTCAACAAGGCTAGGCGGCTTTTCTCTCCGCCGCTGAGCACTCCGACGTGCTTGAAGACATCGTCACCTTCGAAGAGGAAAGAGCCGAGCAGGTTGCGCACACGGCTTTGGTCCTCACTCGACGCCGCCTCGCTTGCCTCTTCAAGAATCGTGTTGCGGTCGTTGAGCGTCGAGCCGGTCTCCTGACTGAAGTAGCCGATGCTGACCTTCGACCCAAGGACTAGGCGACCCTCGTAGTGGGGGTCCTCACCGGCGATGATCCGTAAAAGCGTACTCTTGCCCACCCCGTTGCGACCGGTGACGGCTATGCGATCGCCACGATTGATCCACAGTGAGAAGTGGTCATATACCGTGATCGGCCCATAGCGCTTGGACAGATCTTCGATGACCACCACATCACGGCCACTGGGTGGGGCAGGGCTAAAGGAGAAGGAGAGTTCGCGCAGGTGTGGTGGTATGTTCACCTGTTCGATCTTCTGCAGCATCTTGATGCGGCTCTGGACCTGTCGGCTCTTGCTCGCCTTGTAGCGGAAGCGCTCGATGAACTGCTCATTCTTCTCAAAGAGCAGGGCCTGGGCGCGCTGCTCCGCCTCCAGGGCGGCGATCTGGGCCTGGCGCTGTGTGAGATAGGAGCTGTAGTTGCCGCTGTAGCGCGTCAGCTTGCCGTCGAAGAGTTCAAAGACCTCGTTGACTGTCTCATCGAGGAATCCCTGGTCGTGGCTGACGAGCATCACCCCGCCCTCATAGACTTTGAGGTAGTTCTTAAGCCAGAACCGAGCTTCGATATCCAGGTAGTTGGTCGGCTCGTCCAAGAGCATGATCTGAGGCTTTTCGATGAGGATCTTGGCCAAGGCGATGCGCATCTGCCACCCGCCGCTGAAGGTCTCACAGCGCCGATCGAGGTCGGACGGGCCAAAGCCTAGGCCATAGAGCACCCCCTCGATGATCGGCCGACGGCGGTAGTAGTGCTGCTCTTCCAAAATCTCGTGAATCGTCCCCAGGCGCAGGATCTTCGATTGGCTTGCCTCATGCTGCAAGTCCTCCTCAAGTGCATGCTGCTCGGCGATCAACGGAAGGAAGCGGTCGAAGGCCCGTTCGGTCTCCTCATACAGCGTAGCCTCTTTGAAGACAATGTCGCCTTGGGGAAGGTAGGAGATGCGAAGGTCAGCGCTGGTGACCACGTTGTAGACATCAGCGCTCATCTGGGCGGCGAGGATCTTCATCAAGGTGGATTTGCCGCTGCCGTTGGCCCCGGCCAGGGCAGTGCGACTGGTGTGATCAAGACTGAAGGAGACGCCATCGAGGATATCCCGATCTCCAAATGCCAAGCTGATATCCTGCACCAAAAGCGTAGCCACACACCCTTCCTTTTGTGAAACGGGTGTTGTAAACCCCGTTGATAGACGATATGATAATCCTAACATACGCGTGTGTTCGATGACAATCCACCCAAAACAACAGGAGGTCGAGAGTGCTTTGCCTAACCCTTACCGGCTCTACCTTGGAGGAGAACCGGCTGCAGATTGAGCGCAACCGCCCCTGGATCTCGCTCGCTGAACTGCGCCTTGACTACCTCACAGAGGCCGAACGGCACATTGCAGCCTCTTTTCCTGACATGGTCGACCTCCCCCTGATCCTCACCCATCGCCGCACAAGCGACGGAGGGGCATGCGCCGATGCTGAGAAGGTGCGGCTTCAGAGTCTCTTCGACGCCAGCCGAGGAGCCTGGACGTATGTCGATATTGAAGGGGATGTGAAAAAGAGTGATTTGAAGTTCAAATCCCCACAGGGGGACGGGCGCATCGATTTGGAGGCAGACCTGAAAGCGCGAGGCATCAAGATCATTCGTAGCTACCACGACTTTGAGGGAGTTCCTGCCGATATCTACGCTCGTATCAGCCGCCTCGCCTCCAGAGGCGACATTCCCAAGGTCGCCGTCACGCCCCAGAATCTGATGGACGTCATCAGCCTTCTGCGTATCGAGGCTGAACTTGCCACCATCGAAGATAAGATCATCGTCGGCATGGGCGCGTGGGGTGTTCCCACCCGGATTCTCTACCGCCGTACCGGCTCGATGCTCAGTTACTGCAGCGACGGGGAGGCAGCCCCCGGCCAATTGACAGCCCGGGTGATGAGCGAGCTGTATCGCGCCGACCGCCTCGATGAAAAGACCCACATCTATGCCATCATTGGCAACCCGGTCTACCATACGGCGAGCCCGAAGATCCATAACCCTGGTTTTGCCGCCATCCGCTACAACGCGGTCTATGTCCCATTTTTGGTCGACCAAGTACGCACCTTCTTCAAGATCGCCGAGATGCTGCAGATCCGTGGGTTCTCGGTCACTGTCCCCCATAAACGCAGCGTACAGCCCTACCTGGGCAGGATTACACGAGAGGTCAAGCAGATCGGATCATGCAATACCGTGGTGCGGATCAAGGGGATGTGGAAGGGCATCAACACCGACTACTACGGCTTTCTTGCACCCATCGCTGACCGTATCAGCGATGGGACGATCAAGGGCGCCCTCATCGTCGGCGCCGGCGGGGCAGCGAGGGCTGTGGCATGGGCTTTGCATAACCATGGGGTGAAGATTACCATCGTCAATCGTTCCATCGATGCTGCCCGCGTCCTCGCCGAGCAGACGATGAGTAGTTACGACACCCTGGAAAACGCCCCGCTCTACAGTGGGACGGTGGACCTGGTCGTGCAGACCACGACCGTGGGTATGGACAGCGACAAGGACCCGATCCCATCCTTTGTGTTCACCGGTTCGGAGATCGCCTACGAGCTGATCTATGAGCCACGAGAGACGACCTTCCTGCGCCGTGCCAAAGAGGCCGGCTGTGCCACTGTCGACGGCTCTCACATGTTGATGGAGCAGGGCAAGTTGCAGTTTGAGGCGTTCAGTGGCTACCACTATCCCCACTGGATCACCGTTTCCATCTGATCAGAAGAGCTGGGTGCGTAGCATCCTCACCGAAAAAATCTTGCGGATCGGGATGATGCGCACTGTCTTGGTGGAGAGCACCAAGGCTTTGAGCAGTGCATCGCCTTCGCTGCTGGTCGAGATCTCCAGTGCCCACACAAAGAGCTCCTCCTCCTCGAGACGGATGAGGAGGGTGATGTGCTGTTTGCCCACGGCTTGGCGGCAGAGAGAGAGCTTGCCCTGATAATCAAAGCCGCCGGCCTCAATGACTGCATCCAGCACCTGGGCCTTGATCTGTGAGGGTGAAAGGATGAGGCGCTGCTCAAAGCGATCGAGGAGGTCCTGGCGCTGGGCCGGGTTCAGAAGCGGTGACGCCTTGATGGCGTTGTAGAGGTGGGCGTCGATCAATGGGCCGCTTGCCTCCGTTATACGGGCGATCGAGACAGTATTTGGACTTGTTACTATGCTGATGTAGGAGAAGAAGTACGGATTGATCGCCTCCTCCTTGGCCACTACGACCGGCTGGCGGTGGGTGGAGCCGACGAGCTGTCCTGCATCGGTGAGGATCTTGCGCCACAGCTGCTCGCTGTCCCGTCTCATCAAAAAGATCGTGGGAGCGAGTTTTTTGATACGGTGTTCAGCGAGGGCAGGCAGGTGTTCGACCAGGTGTGCCACCCGCTCATCTGCGACGAGCGCGAGCCCATCATAGATCGTCAAGAGGCTGTAGCGCTCATCGAGCAACGCCATCTGCTTGATCAGGCTTTGAGCACTGGAGCCGCTGGTATTGGCCATAAGGTACGCCTCGATCTCTCTGAACGTAAGGCCGCTGTCGAAGGCGCGCACCACACTCTCCTTGGTCACCCGCCACTGGCGCTGACGGTCATAGAGCGAGAGGGTGGCGAAGCGGTGCAGCAGATCGTCGTCACTGCGTTTGCCGAGGTAGTTGATGCTGAAGTCGCTGTCCACCAATAGGGGGCCAACCTCCGCCTGTCCATCAAAGCGAGCTACCTGGTGAGGCTCGCCCTCACCGATCAAGCCGATGGTGAGCATCGTTTCGATGATTGTCCTGTCTATGGCGATGCCGTGGCGCTTGGCAAGGATGGCGCACAGCAGGGTCAGCGACTCGCCCTCGATCGATTCAAAGCGACTTACCAGGTCGACTAACGTAGCGGCGAAGGCAGCGCTTTGGACAGGTGGAGGGCCAATGATGGAGGCGGCGATCACCAAGGCATGCAAGGCCCGGTCACTGAGCTTCAAAAGTGCCTCGATGCGCTCGTCGACCAACCGTACCCCTTTGCCTGGCATGATAAGCCCCAAGCGCTGCAGTAGATCGCCCAGCAAGGCGACCAGGGGCCTCAGTTGCTGCTCATCGAAGGAGGGAAAGAGGGTAGCGTGAACGTCGCGATAGCCCAGCCTCTGTTCCGAAAGAGCCAGTGAGAGGTAGCCTCGAATCAGTTCAACGCTCAGAGACGAAGGCTTGGCTCCACCGCTGTCCATAGCGCCGAACAGGCTTGTGAGGGAGCAACTTGCCCGAAGCGGCTCCTCTATGAGGGGGTTGAAGAACAGCTGTCCCTCCTCGCTGAGCAGGATGAGGCGCACCTGCAGCTCAGAGAGGCGCCAAAAGAGGGTGGCATACCCGTAGCGTGGGCTGAGCAGATCGATGACCTCCTCGGCTTTGATCGCATCGGAGAGCACCAGCAGGGAGAGGATGGCGCGGTCAAGGTCATCGAGCAGCTCGATCATCCGCTTCTGGATCTCCTCTTGGCCAAAGAAACCACTCAGGCGGCTGATCAGCTGAGGCTTGTGAAATGGGCTTTTGATCGGGCCGAGGTAGTTGTGGACGATGTAGAAGAAGTTCTCCTCGCTGTATCGCCCCACCGCTCGTTCGAAGCGCTGCACTGCTGTCTCACTCAATTGGGCCACACCTCCACTTCATACGTATAGCCCTGCTCGGCAAGGAACTTCTGTCGGTTTGCGGCAAACTCCTCTTCGCTTGAATACTGGGTGATGATCGAATAGAAAAACGAGGAGCGGTTTTTGGGGCGGAGGATCCGCCCGAGGCGCTGAGCCTCCTCGCTGCGGCTGCCGAAGGAGCCGGAGACCTGGATGGCCACCGATGCGTCCGGCAGGTCAATGGCGAAGTTTGCCACCTTGCTGACCACCAAGATCCGCAGCGATCCGTCACGGAATGCGCTGTACAGCTCGTCACGGCGACTATTGGGGGTACTGCCGGTGATGATCGGCGCTCCGATGCGTGCGGAAATCTCTTGTAGCTGCTCAAGGTATTGGCCGATGACGAGGATGTAGTCGTCAGGATGGTGTTCGATCAGGGCCTGGATGACCTCCATCTTGCGGGGATTCTCGCTGGCGATGCGGTATTTTTGTCGTTTGTTGGCGATGGCATACGGAATCTCAAGCTCCTCAGGCAGATCGATGCGGATCTCATGGCAGTACGCGGTGGCGATATACCCCTGCTGTTGCAACTCACTCCACGGCACATCATAGCGTTTGGGTCCGACGAGGCTGAAGACCTCATCCTCGCGCCCATCCTCACGCACCAGTGTCGCCGTCAAGCCGAGGCGATGGATCGCCTGCAGCTCGGCGGTGACCTTGAAGATCGGAGCCGGCAGCATGTGCACCTCGTCGTAGATCACCAGCCCCCAGCCTCCCTCGGTCAACAAGTCGAGGTGGAGGAAGGGCCCATCCTTCTCCTTGCGCCAGGTCAGCACCTGATAGGTGCAGATGGTGACAGCCTTGACCTCCTTGCGCTCGCCGCTGTACTCACCGATCTCATCGGAGCGCAATGAGCTCTTGTCCACCAGCTCATCTTTCCATTGTCGCACAGCTGCGACGTTGGTCGTCACGATAAGGGTGCGCATGCCCAGCTCTTCCATGATCCGCATCCCCACCACAGTCTTGCCTGATCCGCAGGGCATGACGATGACACCGTATCCTGTACCCGGCCCCATGTCCCCCAACAGCGCCCTAGCCGCCATCTCTTGGTAGGGGCGCACGACAAAGCTCTTGCCGGCGACGCTCTGCTGTCTCAGTGAGATGGTGATCTTCTCTCCGCCGGTAAGCGGGATGCGGTCATCGACGGGCCAACCTGCCTTGATCAGTTGCAGCTTCACCTCGCCGCGGTGGTAGGCGTTGATGAGAAAGCTGTGCTGGTCACGATGCTGTAGCAGCTTAGCGATAGCGGGGCGGCGTACCAGCTCCGCCTTGATGCGCTCATTGTCGATCTTGAGGATGTAGTATGACCGATCGTCGCCCTCGGTGAGGGTCACCTTGCCCCAGCGGCTAGCCATGTCTTGGACAAAGAAGCGCACGCTGTCGGCGATGGGAAAGCGTGACCACTTCTCTAGAGTCTGCATGATCGCCTCGACAGTAAGGCCAAGGGCGCTGGCGTTGTAGAGGCTCAAGGCCGTGATGGTATAGGTGTGCATGTGCTCAGGGCTCTTGACCAGTTCACAGAAGCGGATCAGGTCGCTGCGGCACGCGTCACTGTCGCGATGATGGACATCCAAGAGGAGACTGCGGTCACTTTGGACGATCAGGGGGGTATCCTTCATGCATGCCGTCCAAATGCCGTGTAGTAGAGGTCCAGCAGCGTAATGGCAACCATCGCCTCTACGACCACCACCGCCCGGGCACAGATGCATGGGTCGTGGCGTCCTTCGATGGTGAGCGTGATAGTCTCATTGTCTGTGGTCACCGTCTGCTGGGCCCGTCCGATCGATGAGGTCGGCTTGATGGCGGCCTGCAAAACCAGCTCCTGGCCGCTTGAGATGCCTCCGAGCATCCCGCCGGCGTGGTTGGAGAGAAACCCTGCTTCGGTTCGTTGGTCGTTGAACTGGCTGCCCCGCATCGAGGCGCACGCAAAGCCATCGCCGAATTGAACACCCTTCACTGCACCAATTGAGAGGATCGCCTGCCCCAGCAGTGCCTCAATCTTGCCGAAGGCTGGCTCGCCTAGGCCAGCCATCAGGCCGGTGGCCCTGCATTCGATGACCCCACCTATCGAGTCCTGCTGGCGGCGCACCTCATCGATGAGATCTACCATCGCAGGTGCTACATCGGGGTCAGGGCAGTGGAGGATTGGATCGACGCTCTCCCACTGTCGCTTTGTCGCCACGATGGGGCCCACTTGGACGGTGCCGGCAAAAACGTTGATGCCCCGTTTTGCCAAGAGCTGCTTGGCCAGGGCCCCAGCTGCTACGCGAGCGCTCGTCTCTCGGCCACTTGAGCGCCCACCGCCGCGGATGTCACGGTTGCCCCACTTCTTGTAGTAGGTCCAGTCAGCATGGCCGGGGCGGAAGACAGAGCGCAGGTGTTCGTAGTCACTGCTGCGTTGGTTGGTCGACCACAGCATCATGGCAATGGGGGAGCCGGTGGTCTTGCCCTCATAGACCCCGCTGAGGATGGAGAGCTTGTCGATTTCGTTTCGTTCGGTGCCGGCGGGGTTTGATCCCGGTCGGCGGCGGTTCATCTCCGCTTGCAAGGCCGCTTCATCAATGGGGAAGTTGGACTCGACGCCGTCGATGATGACCCCCAGGGCCTCTCCATGGGATTCGCCGAAGGTCGTGATCGAGAACGCGGTGCCAAAGGTGTTGTATGCCATTCAAACCTCCTGGCCCTCCAGGGCGAGCAGCACGGTCTCTGCCTGCTCATCAGCAGGGCCATCGGACAATTCTACCAGAAGATCGCAAGCCTGGGAATAGCGCTCATGGCGCCGTTGGTAGAGCAGTGAGAATGCATGGCGCGGGTCAGGGCCGTCAAGGAAGGGGGGGATGCCCGCGCCCATGATGCGCCGGTAGAGTACCTCTTCATCGACTTGGAGGTAGATGAGCGTGCCGCTGCCCTTGACCAAGGTCATCAAATCCTCGTTGTCACACGCCCCCCCGCCGAGGGCGATGAGGTGCGGTGCACTCGCCTCTGAGAGAAGGGCCTCAAGTGCTTCGACTTCCTTGGCCTGGAAGGCGATCTGCCCCATTTCGCGATAGAACGACCTAATCGATGGGAAGGCGCCGATCGTGGTGAGCACCAGGGCGTCCAGGTCGACCCAGGGCATGTCAAGCGCTGGGGCGATGAGGGCGGCCAAGGTTGTCTTGCCGCTATGCTTGATGCCGCTGAGGTAGAGATGTCCTCTCATCTAGGCTTCATCGAAGAGGTCAGTCCATCCGCTGGGATAGAGGCCGAGCCTAGCCGGAACGGCTCGGTTGGCCAGGTGAGTGCGCCAGCGTCGATCGCGGCGTAGGCGCTCTGCCTCATCACCGGATGCCAGATAGCGTGCCTCATGGAGGTTCTTCTTCACCCCTTCGGCGTAGAGGTTGACCCGGATCGTCTTCTTCAAGGCGTAGTGGAATGTGACGATCATGGCGTACCACAGTAACGAGAGCAGAAGCGGTTGCAGATCAAGGTACGCCCATGACGATGGTGGGGCTTTGGCGGCGCTTGCCACGGTGTAGAGGGTGAGGGCGTGGGGCCAGGCCATGAAGAGGGTCAGCGCAAGCGGAATGATCCAGTAGAGGCCTTGGCGGGAGAAGAGAAAGCGTAGACACGCGGCAAAGGCCAGAAAATTCAACAACAAGCACGCCAGGGGCAGTAGATAGATCTCAACCATGACAACCTCCGCTATCCAAGGACTCTTTTGACATGATACCATAGAGGCGAACATTTGGGAAACAACGATGAGCATGGATAATAAAATTTCATTACCCCTATTGATGGCGCGCTCAAGGCCGAAGGACGAGGATGTTCGCGGACCCTACTATCGCGATACCACAGCCATCATCCACAGCTCCGCCTTCAGGAGGCTGAAGCACAAGACACAGGTCTTCTTCGCCCCCTCTAATGACCACATCTGCACCCGCATCGAGCACTCGTTGCACGTTGCCTCCATAGCCACGACGATCTGCCGGGGCCTGGGGCTGGACAGCGAACTCGCCTGGGCCATCGGGATGGGCCACGATTTGGGCCACACGCCCTTCGGTCACACCGGTGAGAAGATCATCTCGGCGATGATGGTCGATTCGGGTCTGCCTCCCTTTGAGCACGAGCTACATAGCCTCAGGGTCGTCGACTTCCTCTCAGGTGGCGGCAAGGGTCTGAACCTCACCTACGCGGTGCGTGATGGTATCGTCAGCCACAATGGCGAGCAGCTCTCCCAGTCCGTCCTGCCAACCTTCACCATCAAGGAGTTGGAGGCGGTCGCAAGCCGCCATGGCCTGATGCCCTCGACGTGGGAGGCTGCGGTGGTGCGCCAAAGCGACACCATTGCCTATATCGGTCGAGACTGGGAGGACGCCACCCGCCTCGCGCTTGTTGAGTGGGGCGATCTCGATGAAGGGGTGCGTAGGGCCCTTGGCTCATCCAATGCCCAGATCATCGATACGCTGGTCATCGACCTCATCCGCTCATCCTCAGAAGAGCGGGGCATCGCCTTCAGTGATGAACGGTTTTTCGCCGTCGAGGCGATGGTACGCTCCAACTACCAGCGTATCTATAAAAGCCGACTGTTGGAGGGCTATGAGCGCTACTTCAGCCGCTTGTTGCACCTGATTGTCGACTACCTGCGCTACCTTGTCGATACGTGTGGCGATGATGAGGGGCGCTATCGCGATGAGCGCAATATGCTCGCAGCAGGCTTTTACCGCCATTACAGCGAGATGAAGGGTGCGTATCTGGACCATGATGGGTCGCTCGACCGCCTCATCTTCGATTATGTCGCCGGTATGAGCGATACCTTCTGTCTCGACTGCGCCAATGAGATCCTCAAGCCCGAGCACCTCAATGACGAGATCACCCAGGCAATGACGGGCAAGTGGTTTGACGCCCCTAGGTGAGCTCGCTGCCGAGCTTCTGAATCTCTAGGATGAATTGGCCTAGGTCGTTGAACGCCTTGTAGACGGCGGCGAAGCGCACGTAGGCGACCAAGTCCACCTCGCGCAGTTGCTTAAGCGCCTCCTCGCCGATTGCCGAGCTGTGGATCTCTCGTCTGCCGCCGACCTTGAGCATGATGGCATCCTCGATGTTCTGCAAAAGTTGGTCGAGCTGGGCTTCGGTGATGTTCAGCTTCTCGGTGCACGAGCGGATGCCACGTCCGATCTTGTTCAGATCAAAGACCTCCCGTCTGCCATCGCGTTTGATGACCATCAGCGGCTTATCCTCGATCCGCTCGTAACTGGTAAAGCGGTAGTGGCAGACATTGCACTCTCTGCGCCTCCTGATCGACGAGCCGCTGGCGTTCTGTCGGGATTCAAGGACCTTGTCGTCAATTGATGAGCAGTGGGGACAACGCATCGGGTACCTCCATCTGCAGTATAGGCGTGTGGTGTAACTCTGGCAACTCTACAGAGGTTGAATCTTGGTGTACAATGAGCAACATATGAGCATATTTTTGTTGTGAATATTCTTAGATTGTGGTAGTAATAACAGTATCGGAGGCAGAAATGGCTGAAACAGTAAGCAGTTGTGTGAAACGTATCGTTGACAAATCCCCATTCATCCATGAAATGTTGATCAACGGCATCCTCAGTTACAGCAACTACGCTGCCTCCATCCACAGCGAGGTCGAGCGCCTGTATGCAAAAGAGGTGAAGAGCAGCGCTATCGTCATGGCGCTGCGCCGCTACGCCGATGAGCTGAGGCGCGGCAGTGAGAAGCGTAGCAAAAATGCGGTCGACTACGGCATTGTCATGAAGACCAACATCTTCGACCTCAATCTTGTCAGGCGCGACCAGTTCATCGCAAAGCTCGCGTCCCTATACAGCCAGGTCTCGGTGGAGAAGGGGGATTTTTTGAATATTACCCTCGGAAGCCACGAGGTAAGCATCGCCGTCAGTGAGAAGTACCGCGACCTGGTAAGCACCCTGGCCGAAGGGGAGGAGGTGCTCAACCAGATGGATGACCTGGTGGCGCTGACCTTGGTCTTCACCGGTGAGTTCCTCCAGACCCCCGGGGTAGTCTACGAGGCAGTCAGGCGCCTTGCCTGGGAGCAGATCAACGTGATCGAGATTGTCTCCACGATGAATGAGCTGACGTTTGTAATCAAGCGAGAGGACTCGATGCGCGCATTCGATGTGCTGCAGGGCCTCTTCAATGGCTCCTAGGCTGCTCTTCGTCGTCGGTGAGCGCAATGAGGGCAAAAGTACGACCCTCAGGCGCCTGATCGCCCTACCACCGTACTGCCAGATGCGCCGCTGTGGCATCCTCACCCTTGCACAAGGGGAGAAAAATCAGTATACCCTTCAAGACCTCACAACGCGAGAGACGCGTCTGGCGGTGAGTACGATCGCATCACCGGGGTGGCTGGCGCTCGGACGCTTCTTCTACGACCCGACAGCCTTTGCATGGGCCAATGGGCGCATCTTGGGTGCCTTGGCGCAGGCTGAGCTGGCAATCTTCGATGAGATCGGGCGCCTTGAGCTCGATGGCAAGGGGTTGGGTCCATCGTTTTCCGCTGCCCTACAGACCGATGGCCTTTCTGTAGTGGCGGCGGTACGCGCCCCGTTCGTCGATGCGGTGAAGGACCGCTATGGCATCGCTGAGATAGCGGTGGTGCACACAAGGGAGTTTGGCTGTGAATGAACTATATTGGGTCTTGATGTTGGTTTTGAACTTTGCCCTGATCATGGGTGCCTTCCGCCTCTGGGGGAAGGTGGGCCTCTACGTTTGGGTGCCGATCAGCGTCATTGTGGCCAATATCCAGGTGACGAAGAACGTCACCCTCTTTGGCCTTGAGGCGACACTGGGCAACATTGTCTATGCAACCGGGTTTCTGGCCACTGATATCCTCAGCGAGCTCTACGGTAAGCGCGACTCCTACCGGGCGGTAGGCATCGGCTTCTTCAGTTTGGTGGCTATGACGCTGCTGATGCAGGCGGCGTTGCTCTTCAACCCTTCGTCCAGCGATATCGCCCAGATGAGCCTGTCGACGATCTTCTCACTGATGCCACGCATTGCCCTCGCTAGCCTGGTCGCCTACCTGGTCAGCAATCTCCACGATGTGTGGGCGTTCGACTACTGGAGGCGACGCAGGCCAGGACACCATACGCTGTGGGTCCGTAACAACCTCTCAACCTTCGTAAGCCAGCTCATCGACACCCTCATCTTTGTCTCAATCGCCTTCTGGGGCCTCTATCCGACACCCGTATTGGTAGAGATCGCGCTCTCCACCTATCTATTGAAGTGGGTTGTCGCTCTTTTCGATACCCCGTTCATGTACCTTGCCCGCCACTGGGCTGAGAAGGGCAAGGTCGACGACATCACCGTTTGGGAGGCACGAGACGACGAAGAGCCGTGATGCACGCTTCGTTGCCGCCGTAGAGCGCTGGTTCAAAACTATTGCGTTCGATGAGCAGCCCATCATCATAGACAAATGGCCTGCCATCGACATACTCCAAATCCATTGAGACAGCGCGCATCACCGCATGGGAGGCCGCCACATCCCAGGCGTAGCACGATTGGACGATCGCTCCCTGCACATGTGGGTAGATGACCGGCGCCAACAGGTGCAGGATCGCCGATCCGAAAATGCGGATCTTGCCATCGAAGGCACTGAAATCAAAGTGGCGCTGACCACTGGAGCCCATCGTGATCTGATGCGGCTCATCCTTGGCGCCGTAGCCGGCAAACCTCTCGCCGTTGATCAGCAGCTCTTTGCCAGGATCGAGGCGGATGAAGAGGTCCTCCTCTCCAAGGCCCCATCGGGGGCAGCTGATCATCGCCCCGACTGGGTTACGCTTGTCATCGAGGATTCCTAGCGCGACCGCCCAGCACGGCATACCCTGTGAGTAGACATCCGTACCATCGATTGGGTCGAGGATGAAGGTCCATGGGGCGTCAGCTTCAAAAGATGATAGGCTCTCCTCACTGACGATATTGCACATCGGCAGCTGCGCTTCGATGTGCTCTACGATGCGCCTCGATATCTCAAGGTCCACCTCGGTGACCGGAGTTCCGTCACTCTTGTAGGAGCGGTGCACCGATGCCTGCATAGCCTTGGCCCACCTGCCGCAATCGGCGACGACGTGTGCGAGCTCATCGAGGTGGTGTTGGTCCAGATGTACGTCCATTCTCTTGCATAACCTTTTCTCTCGTGTTAGGGTAGTGGCGTTTATGCAAACGCCCATCTCTACCCTCGTCCAATCCTATAGTAAAACAAGCAGCGCATACAAGGCGTGGGGAAACCCGGACTACAAGCTTGTCATCGAGGGATTGGAAGGCTACCCCCTCTCTCGGTTTTTGGTAGCCCTCAGGGCAAAAAACCAAGGCCGGCTCTGGGCCCTCTGTCCCACCGAAGAGAGCGCCCGAGCCCTCTACACAGACTATGAGAAAGCCGATCTCGGCTTGAAGATCATCTACCTGCCGTCGACCGGACGGCAGCTCTACTCACATCCGGCCATCGATATCTCTGAGTATGAACAGCTGAGAAGCCTCAATGAGATCGAGGCGAGAGCCGATGCGCTGATCATCACTCACCTCAGGCCATTTGTCAGCCTCCTGCCTTCGATCGAGGCGCTGAAGGCTTCGTCGTTGACCATCAAGGTCAACGATCGCTTCGATCCTGAGTCGCTGTCTAGCCGCCTCTCTCAGGCCGGTTACCTTAACACCCCATCGACACAGTCGGAGGGGGAGTTCACAGTCCGCGGTGAGGTTGTGGACATCTACCCCTTTGAGAGCGATGGCCCGTATCGGATCTATGCCGACTGGGATGTGGTGGGCAAGATCAGCGGCTATGACCCGATCACCCAGCAGACCAAGAAGGCGGTGGGGGCACTTACCCTCTCGCTTCTGGACCAGGATGAGGCGCTGTTGCGCAGCTCGATCAAGTCGTATGTCCGGGCCAAGGACGTGGTCTGCTTCATCGGAGACCAGCGCATCGCCACCAGCTACAAGAGCCTACAAAGCGAGGCACGCACCCTCTACCGTCAGGCGTTCCTCGACGACCGCAACGCCCCCAAGCCTGATCAGCTGCTCTTGGACCTGGAAGTCTTCAAGACAGGCCACCTGCGCACGATCACTGTCTTGGATATCGCCGGCCAAGATCCACAGGCCCATCGCTTTGACATTGAGGGCCCACGCTCGTACTTTGGCAACTTCACCCTCTTGAAGGAAGATCTGACCAGCCTCAAGGCCCAAGGGTGGGAGGTGCATATCTTCTGCGACAATCCACTGCAAAAACAGCGCTTGTCACAGATGCTCGGGGCCTTTGACTTCATCCGCTGGGATGACCGTCCGCTTTCTGCCGGCTTCGCCATCCCAGATCTGAAGGTAATAGCCATCGCCGAAGGGGAGATCTTCGGCCGCCGCCGTCAAGTCATCAAGACGTTGGAACATACCCAGAGCTCTCCGCTTGAGTCATTCGTCGACCTGAATGAGGGAGACTATGTCGTCCACGTCAACTATGGGGTAGGCCAGTTCATCAAGATCGACCGCGTCAGCTCCTTTGGTCGTGAACGTGACTTCATCAAGATAGCCTACGCTGATGGTGAGATGCTCTATGTTCCCATCGAGCAGGCCAACTTGGTGCAGCGCTACATCGGCAGCGATGGCGCTCTGGTGAAGAAGGACAAGCTCGGCGGCCAAGGCTGGGAGAACAAAAAAGCGCGGGCACGAAAGAACGCCGAAGACCTGGCTCGTCACCTCATTGACCTGTATGCCAAACGCCAACAGAGCGTAGGCTTCCCCTTTGCCAAGGACACGGACTGGCAGGTGCAGTTTGAGGCCTCCTTCCCCTTCGATGAGACCGCTGACCAGCTGCAGTGCATCGATGAGATCAAGGAAGATATGGAGAAGCCGTCGGTCATGGACCGCCTGGTCTGCGGTGATGTCGGCTATGGCAAGACGGAAATCGCGTTCCGAGCCGCTTTCAAGGCGGTGATGAGCGGCAAGCAGGTCGCCTTTTTGGCCCCTACGACGATCCTTGCCGAGCAACACTGGCGGACGTTCAATGCCCGCCTGGGCTCCTTCCCGGTCAGAAGTGGCCTGATGAGCCGGATCGTCGGGGCAAAAGAGCAGAAGAAAACGCGCCTTGGCGTAGCTGAGGGGACCGTTGATGTCCTCTTTGGCACCCATCGGATCTTGCAGAATGACATCATCTTTCGTGACCTCGGCCTCTTGATCGTCGATGAGGAGCAGCGCTTCGGTGTCAAGGACAAGGAGCGCATCAAGAGCCTACGCGCCTCCATCGACAGCCTCTCGCTCTCAGCCACCCCGATCCCCCGCACCCTGTACATGTCCTTGCTCAAGATTCGCGACATGAGCCTATTGGCAACCCCACCCATCGCCCGCCGCTCAATCCGCACGATCATCGGCGAGTATGAAGACGCGACGGTAGTGCGGGCGATCAGGGAGGAGGTGAGCCGTGGTGGGCAGGTCTTCTTCCTACATAACCGCATCGAGACCCTTGAGGAGGTCGTCCAGCGTCTCTGCTCCTTCTTGCCGGATGTGGTCATCGCCAGTGCCCACGGTCAGATGAACCCGATCGTTCTGGAGGATACGATGCGTCGTTTCATCCAGGAGGGCATCCAAGTCCTCGTCTCGACCACCATCATCGAAAATGGTATCGACATCCCCAATGTGAATACGATCATCATCGACCGCGCAGACCGCTATGGACTCTCCCAGCTCTACCAGCTGCGTGGCAGGGTGGGGCGGGGGGACCGACAGGCCCACGCCTATCTGTTCTATCCTCAAGACAGCGCCCTCAGTGAGGTCGCCATCAAGCGCCTGAAGATCCTCAGTGAGCACACGAGCCTTGGCTCGGGCTTCAAGGTCGCCCTCAAGGATATGGAGATCCGGGGAGCCGGCAACCTCCTCGGGCGCGAGCAGAGCGGCCACCTCGCCACCGTGGGATTGGATATGTACATCAGGATCCTCGACGAGGCGATCAAGAGTCTGCAGGAGGGGGGCCTGAAGGAGGAAGATCGCGAAGTCTTCCTGGAGCTTGAGTATACCGGCTTCATTCCGGAGAGCTACATCAAAGCCCCATCGGTGAAGTTTGAGATCTACCGCAAGATCGCCTCGATCCAGGGCGAGGAAGAGCTGCACGCGTTGACCACCGAGCTCAGTGACCGCTACGGCCCCCCGCCGGTGGAGGTAGCGAACCTGCTCTATATCGCCCAGATCAAGATCATCTGTCGCAAGCTCTCGATCATTCGCCTCACCGAGCGCCAGCAGGTCGTATCGGTTGAATTCGGCAAGGTAGCTGACCTGAACGTGAACAAGGTGATGAACCTCATCGCCTTGTCGGCGAAGTCGGTCTGGCTTGACCCGAGGCGAATGAATGTGATGTATATGAAGATGAACAGCGTCGAGTTGAAGGACAAGGCCCTCTATTTGATGGAGAAGCTTGCCAGACTGCTGTAGGAGTGTTCATGAGAGAGAAACAGGATACCATCTATCGCGATATTCCCGAGTTGCGTATCGTCGAACGTGACGATGCGCACTCAATCAAGAGCTTTGTGCTGCGTGGCACCCGACTCAAGCCCTTCCAGATTGAGGCGGTCCGCGCCTACTACAACGACTACGTGATCCCCTACACCGGCAAAGTGACTGACTTTGATGCGATCTTTGCCAACGGGAAACCCTTGGTCATCGAAATCGGCTTCGGCATGGGCGTGGCAACCGGCCTCATCGCCCGCGACCGTAGCCAGTACAACTACCTGGCCATCGAGGTCTTTCTCAGTGGATTCACCAAACTGTTGGACAAGGTAGGCAAGGAGAATCTGACCAATGTGCGCCTGATGCGCTTTGATGCGGTTGCCGTCCTGTCACAGATGGTCGCCGACGGCTCGGTCAGCGGCTTTCATATCTTCTTCCCTGATCCCTGGCCGAAGAAGCGCCAACACAAAAGACGGCTCATCCAGGCGCCGTTTGCCCAGCTCTTGGCCCAAAAGCTCGCCCCTGGAGGCTATATCTATGCCGTCACAGACTGGCAGGAGTATGCCGAGCAGATGCTCGCAGTCTTTGATGCGACCTTTGGCTTGGTCAACCCCCATGGCGGTTTTGCCCCACCGGTAGCCTGGAGACCGGAGACCCGATTTGAACAAAAGGGTAGGGAGAAAGAACACCCGATCAATGAGGTGTGGGTTGAGAAGCAGCGGTAGATGAGGGAGGGGGGACCGCCGCCGCGGCCCCCCCTCCAAGGTTCTACAAACTCACTCCCATGCAATCAGGCCTTTTCTGATTGCCACTGTGCCTACGCCTCCTCAAGTGAGTCCTTGTAGGCCTTCACCACCTCGTCGGCTCCCTTGCCGACCAGTGGTTCATAGTGGTCGAACTCCATCTCAAAGCTACCGGTTCCACTGGTCATCGACTTCAGGTCAATGGCGTAGTTGAGCAGCTCTGACTGGGGTACCAATGCCCGCACCATCTGCAGGTGTCCGATATCCTCTTGGCCGAGGACCCGTCCACGCTTGCCCGAGAGATCGCTGAGGATATCACCGAGATACTCCTCTTCGATATAGACGTTCAATTTGACGATCGGCTCAAGCAACACCGGCCCTGCCTTGGCGATGGCGAGCTTCATCGCCCCCTTTGCGGCGAGCTTGAAGGCCATCTCACTTGAGTCGACCGAGTGCTCCTTGCCGTCGACAAGGCTGATACCGATGTCCATCATCGGATAGCCGGCCAAGAATCCCTCTTCCATCTGCTCGTGTAGGCCCTTCTCGATGCCTGGGATGTACCCCTTGCTGATGGCCACACCCTTGATGGCGTTGGTGAAGGAGTAGTACTGCCCCCGCTCAAGCGGTTCGATCTCGATGAGGACGCGCCCATACTGGCCGTGACCACCGCTCTGCTTTTTGTGGGTATACTCGACAACCCCGCTCTTGCCCCGGATCGTCTCACGGTAGGCAACGCGTGGCAGCTTGGTGTTGATGTTGATTTTTTGCTTTTCACGCACCTTGTCCAAGATCATGTTCAGGTGCAGGTCTCCCATGCCGGCGACCACGTTCTCCTTCGTCTCCTCGTTGAACTTGATCTGGAAGGTGAGGTCCTCCTCGCTGACGCGGTGCAGGGCCTCATTCATCTTCTCCTCGCTCTTCTTGTCGTCGCTGGAGATCGCAAGGCTGTACGTCGGCTGGCCGAAGTCGATCGGCTTGAAGGAGAACTTCTGGTCTCCTCCTTCCACAAGGGTGTAGTTGGTCGCCGAGATATTGCTCTTGGCGATGACACCGACGTCACCGGCTGTCAAGGCGCTGGTCTCCACCAGCTTCTTGCCGATGAGGCGATAGACCTTGTTTGCCCGCTCCTTGCGGGAGACGACGCTGTTGTAGAGCTCAGTCTCACCCTTTATGGTGCCACGCATGACCTTGACAAAGCTCAGCTTGCCGCTGAATTGGTCGATGGTGGTTTTGAAGACAAGCGCTGCGGCAAGCCCCTCATCGGTGATGGGAAACTGCTCTTCGCGGCCATCTTCGGTGATGATGGCATCGGTATAGCCAATGGGATTGGGGAAGTTGTTGCCGATGAAGTTCAAGAGGCTCAAGAGCCCGGAACCTTGGGCGGATGCGCCACAGAGCACCGGCACGACCCGGTTGTCATGCAGACCCTCCTGCAGGCCGCGGCGGATGTCGCCGACATCGAGGGTCATCTCTTCAAAGTACTTTTCGATCAGGTCATCGGCACCTTCGGCGGCGCTCTCGATGAGCAGGGTCCGGTACTCTTCGGCCAGGTCTGCAAACTCAGCGGGAATGTCGCCGCTGGTCTCCTTGCCATCGGGGTTGGCGAAGTACGCCTTGTTCTCAATGAGGTTGATGATGCCCTTGAAATCCTTGCCACTGCCCATCGGGATGGCTACGGGCACGAGGGTTGCCTTGAAGGACTCCTTCAGTTCATCGAGCACCTTGGTATAGTCGGCGTGGTCCCGATCCATCTTGTTGATGAAGAGCGCACGCGGGGTATTCGAATCATCAAGTCGGCGCCAGAGTTTGATTGTTTCGATCTGAGGCCCGACACGTCCATCGACGAGCATCAATGCGGCTTCGGTAGCCCTGAATGCTGCGATGGTCTCGCCGATGAACCCGCTGGTACCCGGGGTATCGACGATATTCAGACGTTTGCCCTGCCACTCCATGGAAGCGAGGGAGGCGTGGATGGAGATCTGGTTGGCGATCTCCTCTTCGGTGTAGTCACTGGTGGTCTTGCCACTTGCAATTGTTTCTACCCGGGAAATCACATCTGCGTAGAACAACATCTGTTCCACCAAGGTGGTTTTCCCGGTTTCGTTGTGGCCGATGATGGCGACATTCCTTAGCATACTGCTGACAACGCTCATAAATCCTCCTCTGATCCGCAACAATCTGGTGCGATGATCATAAACGCATGCAACAATGGTACGCTCTGTAGCTTCATAAGTCAAAAGAATTATTTTTGGATGCACCATAAAAAAAGCAACCACCAAGGGCTGGTAGCTGCCTTTGTTCAAATCGAGACGGTTTGGTTGGGACGATTCAGCGAGTTTGGCTGATATTCACATCGATGATGTGGCTAATGTCCTGCTTAAGTTTATAGGCGAACTGGTCCATTGCAGAGACATCGTTGGGAAGCTTGTCGCCGTCTTCGCAGAAGAACGTCCAGCAGGGGACGTCGAGCGCATTGCTGATCTTTTCGATTGTCGCAAAAGATGGGGCCTTGCGCGAGGTCTCGATCTCGGTGACAAAAGAAGTGGAGACGCCAATCTTGCGGGCAAGCTGGGCTTGGGTGAGGGCGAGCTTGCGCCTCCGTTCTTTCAGGTTCCTTGCAAAGATGTCTTGCAAATTGTAAGTCCTAGCCATGTTGTACTCCTCGTAAGTAAATCCATTTGGGGTGTGATCCCCTTTAGTCTAGCTTTCACACTGCTTCCAATACATACTACCAACGTTTATTGTCTCACCGCAAGGTTTATTTTCTGTCAATTCCTTACTATCAGTGTATTTTTTGTTCATAATGGTCGAATTCCATCGAAAAGGTGCCTCGACCCTGGGTCGCTGAGCGCAGCACGGTCGTATATCCGAAGAGCTGCTCAAGCGGCGCCTGGGCGTTGATCTGCTCGGTCGCCGTACGGCTTTCGATGGAGGTGACGATCCCGCTGCGGCTGGTGAGGCTGCTGATCGCCTCACCGACATACTGGGAGGGAACGACGACGATGACCTTCATCACCGGCTCCATCAAGGTCGGGGAGGCTTGGCGGGCAACTTTGTCAAAACAAAGGGCTGCGCACGCCTCAAAGGCGAACAGAGAGGCATTCAGCTCGTTGTACTCAATGGCAGTGACCTCCACTTCGAGGTCACAGACCTCATAGCCGTATTGGATGCCCCCCTTGAAGGAGTTGGTCACCCCCCGCTCGATCGCCTCATAGAAGGAGTCATCCATCCCCCTGACCTTGGCGGAGCAAAGGTATCGATTGCCTGCCCCCTGGGCCCGTGGGCGGATCGTCATCGTCAGGGCAGCCTCGTTCTCCTTACCTGCAAGGACCTTGGAGAAGCGTTCGCTCGCCGTTGCCGTTGTGGTAACCGATTCGCGGTAAGTGACCTGCGGCTTGCCGACCCGGGCTTTGATCTTCATTTCACGCGTCAGACGGGTGACCAGCACGTCAAGGTGCAGCTCCCCCATCCCGCTGATGACCAATTGACCGGTCTGCTCATCATCTTTGTAACTGAAGGTCGGATCTTCCTGGGCGAGGGTTGCCAGAGCTTGGCGCAACTTGTCTCCGTCACTTTGGGTTGACGGCTCGATGGCGATCGAGATCACCGGATTGGGGAACTTGATCTGTTCAAGGAGGATCTGTGATCCTTCACTGGCGATCGTATCGCCGGTTCTTCCTTCCTTGAAGCCGATGATGACACCGATATCACCGGCCTCGAGCTCATTCACCTCCTCGGCGCGGTTGGCGTGCATGCGTAATATCCTGTTGACCCGCTCACGCTTCTTCTTGCTGATGTTGTACATCGAGCTCGCCTTCCTGATCGTCCCGTTGTAGACGCGCACGAAGCTCATCGGCCCTGCCTCGCGGTCGACCTGGATCTTGAAGATCAAGGCAAGCGGCGGCTTCTCCTTGGAGTAGGAGACCTCAACCTGCTCCCCGCCCTTTATCTTCAGCCCCATGATCGGCGGGGCTTCACTTGGTGAGGGAAGGTAGTCGATGATCCCATCCAAAAGAGCCTGGACGCCGACATCCTTGAGTGAGGAGCCGACGAAGACCGGCAGGGCTTTGCGAGAGATGGTCGCCTCTTTGAGGACGCTCTTGATCAACGCGGGAGGGATTGGCTCTCCGTCGAAGTACAGCTCGGTGATCTCATCGCTGAAAGAGGAGACGCTGTCGATGAGCTTCTCAGTCCAGTGTGCAGCCTCCTCTTTCATCGATTCAGGGATCTCTTCGACAGAGAAGGTCTTTCCCTGGTCCTCTTTGCTGTAGACGATATACTGCTGGTCGATGAGGTCGATGATCCCACTGAACTCGCCCTCGGTGCCTACCGGGATGTAGAGTGGGATCGGGTTGGCTCCAAGCTTGGCGGTGATCTCGGCCACCGCTTCGGTAAAGTTCGCCCCGAGGCGATCCATCTTGTTGATGAAAGCGATGCGCGGTACGCGGTAGGTGTCGGCTTGACGCCAGACCGTCTCGGTCTGTGGCTCCACGCCGCCTACGGCACACACGACCATGACCGCTCCATCGAGGACCCTGAGCGAGCGCTCCACCTCAGCGGTGAAGTCCACGTGGCCGGGGGTGTCGATGATGTTGATCTGATGTTCTTTCCAGTAGCAGGTGGTGGCAGCGCTGGCGATGGTGATGCCGCGGTCCTGCTCCTGCTCTAGAAAGTCCATCGTCGCTTCGCCATTATCGACCTCACCGATGCGATGGTTTGCTCCTGTGTAGAAGAGGATCCGTTCGGTGGTCGTGGTCTTTCCGGCATCGATGTGGGCCATGATGCCAATATTTCGTGTCATTCGTTCGTTCATTGCAACTATCCTTCGTCAATCGGGGCAAGCGTACCATACCCACCATCGAATATCAACGAGAGGGGCGCATCAGCAAAACCCGCAGCGCATTGAGAACGGCGAGGATGGTCACACCGGTATCGGCGATGACAGCGATCCACATCGATGCCAAGCCAAGGGCTCCAAAGAGGAGGGCGAAGGCTTTGACCGACAAAGCCAGGGCGATGTTTTGGCGCACGATCTGTCCGGTCTTGCGGGCGATGGAGATCAAAGCGCTTACCTGGCTGAGATCTTCGCTGAGGATCACTACATCGGCGCTCTCGATGGCAAGGTCACTGGCACCTGAGCCCAGTGAGATGCCGACCTTGCTGGCTGCAAGGCTTGGGGCGTCATTGATGCCATCACCGATGAAGGCGAGGTTCGGCCACTGGGTGGCGAGGCGCAGCACCTCCTCTTGCTTTTGGTGGGGCAAGAGTGCGGCATGTACCTCGTCTAGGCCCAGTTGGGTTGCCACAGCTGTTGCATTCTCTTCGCTGTCGCCGCTGATCATCACCAAGTGGGAGGTGCCTTGGGCTCTGAGTGTATCGATCAGGGCCTTTGCCTGTGGGCGGGGTTCATCGACGAGGATGAAGGAGGCAAGGTGGACTTTATCGACGGCCAGCATGATCGTCGCGCCAAGGGCGATGCGATCAGAGATCTCGATCTCCTCTTGGGCAAAGAGTGCGGCGTTTCCGGCGGCGAGACGGTGCCCGTCGACGGTACCGACCAATCCCTTGCCGGCGATCTCGGTGACATCGCTGGCGTGGTAGGGAGCCTGAAGGGTAGCGAAAGCCTTGGCCAAGGGGTGGGTACTCATCCGCTCCAAGGAGGCGATGAGGGCACTAAGATACGCCTCATCATAGGCAGATGTGTCGTCGATCAGGCTACTGCCGATACTGAAAGAACCGCTAGTCAGCGTACCGGTCTTGTCAAAGACCACTGCATCGAGGCGGCGTAGCGTCTCAAGGTAGTTGCCTCCCTTGACGATGATGCCACCTCGGGCACTGACTCCGATGCCAGCAAAGTATGAAAGCGGGACGCTGATGACCAAGGCACATGGACAGGAGACGACCAAGAAGACCAGGGCGCGGTAGACCCAAGTCTGCCATAGACCAGTGACGAGCCCACCGACGAGCGCCAAGGTCAACGCCATGGCTACGACAACAGGGGTATAGTATCGGGCAAAGGTGGTGATGAATCGTTCACTCTGAGCTTTCTTGGCTGTGGACTCCTCAACTAGGTGCAGGATCTTGGTGGCCGTCGAATCTTCAAAGGCTTTGGTGGTGCGGATATCCAGCGTCCCGGAGAGGTTGAGCGAGGAGCTGAACACCTCATCGTTTGGGCCTTTGTACTGGGGAAGGGACTCGCCGGTCAGGCTCTTCATATCAAGCTCGCTTACCCCGCGTACGATGATCCCGTCCAACGGGATCTTCTCTCCGGCCAATACCCTGATGACCGACCCTGGTGCAACCTGCTCGCTTTGGACAAGACGGGTCGTCTCCCCGTCGATGAGACGTGCCTCGTCGACCTTCAGAGCCAAAGCCGCGAGGACCGAGCGGCGACTCTGGATGACCGCGCTCTCCTGAAAGTATTCACCGATGAGGTAGAAGAGCATGACGGCGCTTGCCTCTGAACGCTCTCCGATGAGCAAGGCTCCAAGGGTAGCCACACTCATCAAAAAATACTCATCAAAGAGCTTGCCGCCAAAAAGGTTCCGTAGCGCCTTGTAGATGACATCGTAGCCTGCGATCACGTAGCTGGCGATGAAGAGCAGCGGCTGGTCGAAGAAGAACGCACTGGCAAAGAAGAGCAGTGCGGCGACGATGCGAACGAGACGGACCTGCAGAAACGGGGACCGTGTATCAGCTTTCGCATACGCACTGACGCGCAATGTCGGCTCAACGGCTTGGGCTTGTTCGATGAGGCGGTCAAAGAACTCATCACCCTGTGCCTCAACGCTTCGGATACGGATGGTCTTGGCCCCGTAATTGACGTGCGCACTTGCTACGTCGGCGCTTTTGGAGAGCAAGGTCTCGATTTCAAGGGCACACGAAGGGCAATCGAGGCCGCTGAACGAGTAGGTGCGCTCGCTCTTGTCCTGCTCTTTGGTGGTGAGCATGATCGTCGGCTCAGCACGCCGTGCTGCCGCTTCGACACCGAGCCAGAAGGCTTCGGCCTCAGCGTTCGCACTTTCGACCGTCAATGTTTTGCCTAGGTAGTTCATCGTAGCGGAGGCGACTCCCGCATGGCGCGAGAGCGCATGCTCTAGCTCATTGGCACATGAGGCGCAATCGAGATTCTCTACGCTCCAGCTACGGGTCTTGGTCATGATGGGCTCCTATATATCATTATATGATGATGTATTCATATAATAGAGAAAACACCCATCCACTGTCAAGGCCAATAGCACTGCTACGCCTCGGCTTTGTAGATGGAGGCAGGACCGCTGATGAAGTAGCTGACTGCACAGGCAAAGAAGAGCATCGAGGGGCTGGTGAAGCCAAAGAGCTCGAGGCCGAGGGCAAAGCAGGCAAGGGGAAGCTTGGTCGCACCGCTGAGCATACCAACCGCTCCAAGCATCGCCATGGTTGCCGTAGAAGCGCCAAAGGTCGTAGCCAATAGAGAGCCGGTCGTCGCTCCGATAACGAGGATCGGCACCACCTCTCCTCCAATGAACCCACTGGCGATGGTCAGGATGGTGAGTATGAGCTTGAACAGGGGACCAAGCGCCCCGGTTGTGCCCAACCCTGCCGCTTTGATGAGGTGGGTGGATAGGCCATTGTATTCAAAGGAGCCGGTGGCCAGATAGATAGCCAATGAGGCAGCCAAGAGGAGCGTCGAGGAGAAGAGCGCGCGAAGGTAGGGGTTGGGCGTAAGCGTTGCCACTAGATGGCGCACGTGGTGGATAGACGTACAGAAGAGGCGGGAGATGAGGCCAAAGATAATTGAGACGACAAGGACGAGCAGGATGTTGGAGAGGGTGAAGGGGAGTGCATCGCACAGTGCAGTCTCAATGATGGGAATGTTCAGCTTCTGGGAGACGAATGTTGCCGTATAGGAGGCGACGAGGGCGGGAAGGAAGGCATCGATGCGGTTGATTCGCGGATTGGTAAACTGCAGGCCGAAGAGCACTCCGGCCACCGGAGCGTTGAAGAGCGCACCAAAGCCCGCAGAAGCACCGCTGATCAAGTATAAGCCTTGGTGGTGCAGGCCAAAAGAGCGCCTGCGCAGCCGGCTCTCCGCCTCTCCGACGTATGAGGCGATCGAGCTGCCTACCTGAACCCCGACACCCTCTTTGCCGCCGGATGCCCCGACGAGATGGGTGATGAAGGTGGTGATCATCAACAGGGGAGCTAGGGTCGTGGAGATCGGTTTTTCTTCATTGGCGACATCTTCGGTAAAGGTTCGCAGACGTGCCTGATCGATTTCATTCTCGCTCTTTGCGATCAGGCTCATGATACGGATGCTGCCTTGCTGTAGGTGCGGTCCGAGAGTATAGAAGAGGTAGGTGGTGAATACTGCCCCGATGGGGATGGTGAGGATCAGCCACGGATTGGCGTGACGGGTTTGGCTTGCGGCAGTGATCATCGCAGCGAGCAAGGTGATCACAGGTCCGGTGAGCAGACCGACTACGAGTGCTCGGCTTGTCCAGCCGAGCGTCTCTCTGATATGTTCTTTCCACGAAGTAGCCATACCACCCATCTTAGAACAACGGAGCAGATTTGAGAACCAAAATCGCCGCTATTCGTTCCTTGGTGGATGAGTGTTAGCGCATGGTGGTACGAAGCGCCTCGATTTCAGCGAGGTCACGTTCATCGGCTCGCTTCAGCGGCTTGAAGACAGCTCCCTTGGCAAGGATGTAGGAGAGCAGCATCTCCGCCTCCTGGCGATCGCTCATCGCAGCGAGGGGGACCGAGGAGTAGAAGGGGGTGTTGGCCCCACCATCCTTGCCTTCGTAGTAGCGGTACTGCTCAAGGTTGGTCGTCGCCTTCTCCCAGTTCTTCTGCATCTTCTTCAGCTCCTTGGCACGCTTTGAGGCACTCCAGTTGCGCGCCCAGAGCGCTTCGGCAACCTTCTGGTAGTGGCCGGGGTAGAGCAGGTGAGAAGGAATATGCTCAAGAGATTTGCGCCCGTAGCTGATCGCCCAGTCGTTGTTGCCAAATGAGATCACCGCCGGCAGCTCATTGTACAGGGCACTGAGCACGTACCACGTCTCGGTCGAGTCGAGGGTGCCAAAATCATTGACGATGACAGTCAGGTCCTCAAGCATCCCCTTGGCCTTGCCCAAGGCGTTCAACGGCCCTTTGGTCTGCCCCCATCGTCCGATGTTGGATGCCTTCCACAGGTAACCTTCGCTGCTTGGTGCAAGGTCGATCGAGCGTAGGGCGTATGACTCGCCCTCTTCATAGGCGGCAAAGCGCCCATCCTTGTCCTTTTTGTCCAGGTCATCTCCGATGGAGACCATCACCCGGGCAAGGCGCCAGAGGATGGCGCTCTCTTCCTTCGCTGATGTTGCTTCCTTTAGCTCTGAGAGCAGCAAAAGCCGCGCTTGGATGAATTGGTCGGTATCGAAGAGGTGGTCAGCCTGTGTTGGATCGAAGGCTGCACTGGCCGAAGCGCTGGCCAAGGCGACTATACAGATGACTACAAGAATGTTCCGAAGCATAGAGCTCCTCCATACTAGCGCAAGATTTTCTTCAACACGCCAAGGGCGTTGGGAAAGGGTGCATACCGCACCGGGATATCGATGATAGAAGAGCCTTTGACGATCGCCTTGGTGTGGCTGAAGGCCAGAAAGCCCGCTTTGCCGTGGTAGGAGCCCATCCCGCTTTCACCGACGCCACCGAAGGGTAGGCGAGAGTTGGAGAGGTGGACCACCACGTCGTTGATGCATCCCCCACCAAAGGAGAGTTCCCGCTCAAAACGCCGCTGCTGGTGTACATCACCCGAAAAGAGGTATGCGGCCAGTGGATGGGCTCGAGCTTTTACGAAGGCGAGGGCTTCATCGAAGTCGTGGAACTCGATGATCGGCAAAATCGGGCCGAAGATCTCCTCTTGCATCAATGGCGATGTGAGGTCTACAGCTCCGATCAAGGTCGGGGCGATGCGCAGGCGCTTAGGGTCGATCTGTCCACCCCAGAGCAGTGTACCGCCGTCGAAGAGTGAGATGAGGCGATTGAAGTGATCGCTGTCGATGATGGATGCTAGGTCTGGGCTGCTCAGTGGATCGGTGCCGAACATCGCCACCACCTCGCTCTTCATCGCTTCTACCAGCAATCCCTTTTGTCGTGCATCGACCAGTACGTAATCGGGGGCGACACAGGTCTGTCCGCTGTTGAGACACTTGCCCCAGATGATCTTGCGTGCGGCGAGGCGGATATGTGCGCTCTCGGTCACGATAGCCGGGCTTTTGCCTCCGAGCTCGAGGGTCGTGGGGATCAGGCGACGGGCCGCGCTTGAGGCGATTAGGCGGCCGGTTTGCGTCCCTCCGGTGAAGAAGATATGGTCCCACTGCTCTTCGACGACCGAACGATCGTTGGATAGAGAGATATACGATGGGTCATAGAGCGATGTGATCAGGTCCTTGAGGACGGAAAAGGTAGCGCTACTGCGCGATGATGGTTTGAGCAGCACACAGTTGCCAGCGGCGATGGCGCTGATCAGGGGCAGGATCGACAGTTGGAAGGGGTAGTTCCAGGGACTGATGATCAACACTACGCCCAGGGGCTGGGCGATGGTGTAGCTACACGACGGAATGGACGCAAGCGATGGGCGAACCCGCTTCTTGCCTACCCACCGGCTAAGGTGGGCCAGGTAGTAGGAGATCTCGTGATAGACGATGCCAATCTCGGTGAAGTACGCCTCATAGTGGCTTTTCCCCAGGTCGGCGGCCAGGGCGCCGAGGATTTGTTCTTCACGCTCTTCGATGCCGCGACGCAGCCGCTTCAGCTGCTCAAGCCTGAAGTCGAGGTCCAGCGTTCGCTGACTGTCAAAGTATGCTCGCATCTGGTCGCTCTTGCTCATAGCAGTAGTATGACACTTGCCCCCTCAATTGTCAAAATGAAGCGATGAGCGAGCGATCAAGTTTTGCTATGATCGCCAGGGCAAGCTTGATCGAACTGTCGATGTCGCTCTGGCTGGCAACACCCCAGTGGGTGTGGGCGTAGCGCACCGGGATACCGATGACGATGGTCGGGATTCCCTGGCCGGCGAGGTGGATCGCCCCGGCGTTGGTACCCCCTCCCTCGCGCACCCCCTCTTGGACAGGGATGCCTGCCTCAGCGGCCACATCGAGGGCGAGGCGCTGGAATCGAGGGTTGGTGATCATTGTCCGGTCGATGTGGCGCAGCATCGGGCCGCAGCCTACGCGGGTTTGCTGCTGATAAGAAGGCAAAAACGTATCGTCGGCAGGGCTGCCTTCAAAGCAAATGGCCACATCGGCTTTGATGCGGTTCGCTGAAAGCCCAGCTCCTCTGAGGCCAACTTCTTCCTGGCTTGCAAAGCCGGCGACCACATCGACACAAAGGCGCTCATCCTTCAGCTGGTCCAGCACATCGAGCATGGCGGCGCAACCAAGACGACAATCAAAGGCTTTGCCGAGCAATAGGCCGCTGTGCATCGTTTGCAGCGTCGCCTCGGGGATGATGGGGCTGGCGACGCCAACGCCCCACTGTATCGTCTCCTCGCGACTTGTAGATCCGATGTCTATATATAAGGATGAGAACTCAGGGGCTTGTTTTCGCTCGGACTCACTGGCATAGTGCGGCGGCTTGCTGCCTACCACGCCAATGATGGAGGTGCCAAAGCGGGTGATGACGCGCACCAGATGGGCAGGTACGTTGCTCGTCACCCAGCCGCCGATGGGGATGAACTCCAGCATGCCATCGTCTCTGATCGCCTTTACCATGAAACCCACTTCATCGGTGTGGGCATCGAGGTGCACTATTGGCCGATCGCCGGTATTGCCTTCTCTATATAGATAGAGATTTCTCAGCGCATCCTCTTCAAAGTGGCCGAGTCCGGCCCCCTCATCCCTGATGATCGAAAGCACATCATCTTCGAAGCCTGAGATGCCGTTGGCATCACAGAGACGTTTGATTCGGTTATAGTGGCTCATGGTGAACTCCTTGGATTCTCTCATTATCCATGCTTTTGGCGCTCGTGCAACATGGGAAGAGAGAAAAGGGGCTGTTTCGATTCGAAACAGCCCCAAGCATCTCCTAGGGGAATTGAACCCCTGTTGACGGGATGAAAACCCGTTGTCCTAACCACTAGACGAAGGAGACATGGTGGTCAAGGTAGTAAAAAACCTGTACCGGAATGAGCCGCACAGGATTCGGACCTGTGACCCACGCCTTAAAAGGGCGTTGCTCTACCAACTGAGCTAGCGGCCCGACGACGTATTGGACTATAGCAAGGAATAATAAGTGGTGTCAACTCCTCTTGGGGGTACAACGTAATTAATTGTATAGCCGAGACTTTAGCCTGGTGGAGAGTGCTTTTTGCGGCTTGTTATCGAATTTTGCAAAAAGGGCCTTGACTCGGAGATACCAAATCGGGTAACTTGTCCGAGCGCCTCCAAGAGAGGGGGAGCAGAAGCGAAGACGCTTCACTGATTTATGAAAATAGAGCGTAGGGAAGAGAGAGTTACGAGAAGGAAGCATCCACAGAGGGCTTCCTAGTCAATTCTGGCATAGCGGGGCCAGCCTGCTATGTCGCATTGCTGGGGCGAACGAACGCAATTGAGACCGGTCCTTCGGGACCGGGATTGATATGACGGAGAGTTTGATCCTGGCTCAGAACGAACGC